>JBBQKO010000025.1:0-26250 GCA_038327005.1 Chitinophagales bacterium
TCATTACTGCAATATGCGCCGCCCTATCTTCCAAAATTTATTATTGATAAGAAGATCCCGGAAATAAGTAGCTCACCAAATCTTACACTAATTGAGAAGGCTGCTACCGAAGGTGTAGCAGTGTTAAGGGAATTATTAAAAGCCTAAAACAAATGTTTTTCAATAAAGGACCGGGAATTCAGAACAGGCATGGATGAAAAATAAAAATCATGAATGTCTTCTGTTATAATCGCATCACATTTGGCACTTAAAGCAGCATAATATTCAATGCCATCCTCAAAATCATTTACCATTTTATTTTTTAAAGATTGAAGCACTTCATTTTTACCGATATCTGTGATGGATAACTTATTTACTACAATTTCAATTTTTCGCTTTGCCAGTTGGGTGCCGGATTTTTTTTCAGCAAAGTAAAAAGCAATGGCCAAACAAACAGGGGACGTATAAACGGTAAATTTTGGGTTATCAGCTAAACTTAAAATCCTGGCGGAGTAAGTAAACAGCGGGTATTCTTTATTTAGGACGGATACTAAAATATTTGCGTCTAAAAATATTCTCATTTTTTAGATTTAAAGTATTCCTTTTTAAGTGCTTTGCTTTTACGGGGCTTTGTTTGATAAATGGCTGCGCCTTCACCAACCATGGTTACCCAATCCGAAATAGGAAAATCCTCTAAAGACTGGTAGCTTTTGCTGGTAACTTTATTTAATAAAAATTCTATCAGGCGTGAAAGGCTGATGTTATTATCAACAGCGTATTTCTTAGCTTTAGTTATGATCGTTTCATCAAAGCTTAAAGTGATTTTAGCATCCATAAAAAAAAGTTATACGACAAAAATAAAAAAAATACACGTAAATTAAAAATATTTTATGCCGATCGATCTGTAAAACAAATTCCAGCCTTTTCCAATTCATTCAAAACCGGAAGATAAATTTCAGGGATGGTTGGAATATGAATGCCACTTAGCTGAATGGTTCCGTTTAAAATTAATTTTGCTGCTATGCCTAATGGAAGTCCCACAGTTTTTGCCATTGCGGTGCGTAAATGGTCTTCGCCTTTCACAATTAAACTACTTTCAATTTGGATGGTTTTGCCTGAAAGTTCATATTCAATTTCATGTAGCATTACAATCATATCCTTATCAGCGGGTTGCATCACTAGTTTTGTTTCCAATAAAAATTGCAACACATCGGCTGATGTGTTGGCAGTTGTTGGAACCAACATTTCATCAAACAATCCAAGAAATTGCAGTAATTCTTTATTATCGTCGTTTACAAAAGGCTTTATTGAGTCAGACCAACTGGCAAAACTTAGACCGGCTGGATGTAAAATGGTAATGTCGTTCGCCAGATCTGCCTTTACAATGGCATTCCATCCTACACAAAAGGAAGGATAGCGTAAAGTGGTTCTAATAAAAGTTGCAACGTTCTCCAGTTTATAAATTGGCAAATAATTTAAGGAATCCCTGTTGGGATATACCGCAAGACTACCCAGTCCATCGATATTCACTTCTGTATTGTTTTCAAACAAATCCTTATAATCCTTGTGCTGGATTTCGTTGTTCCATTTATATTCAGCTCCGGCCTTTCCGGCCATTACAACGTTTCGGGGATTCCAGCTTATTTTATAATGCCATGGATTGGTATCACTTTCGGGGGCAATCAATCCACCGCAATGACTTTTAAAGGAAGTAACCACGCCGCCGTTGGCCTTGATATCATCCATTATTTTCATAGCGCTCATGTGATCAATTCCCGGATCAAGTCCCATTTCACAAATGAACAGCAGATTCTTACGCTCAATTTCAGATTGCAATCCTTTTATGGAGTCATCGAGGTAGGAGGCAGTCAATAGATTTTTACCAAAGGCTACGCAATCTTTTGCAACCAAAAAGTGCAGGGCAGGGGGCATCATTGAAATAACAATATCGGCCTGTTGAATCAATTCAGAACGTTGTAGCTCATCTTTTATATCTATCTGGAAAGCCTTTGCCTGGTTCGAATGGTTGGTCTTGGTCAAGATTTGTTCTAAATTTACATCCGCAATCATCACCAACCAGGTATTAGCAATAGCCTCCGAAATCAAATAATCAATTAAAACAGTGGCCGATTTTCCAGCGCCAAAAAGCAGTACTTTTTTCAAGATATTACTCGTTTAGATGGGCAAGGTATTACATACTATCCTATTAAAGGGCAAAATGAAATTGTTTTCACCACGGAAATTTCATATTACGCAAAGGTTAGGGCATAAATCAGGTGCTTTAAAAACAGGTTAAACTTGCGTCCACACTAGTTTTTTCCGAAGCTGGATTTTCCATAAAAAATTCAAAATAGGTTACGCTGATTTTTCTCCACAATCCTTCATTAAATGTGTAAAAAAAGCACTGATTTCAATAGTGTTGTGCAAGGTTTAGTGGGTTAAAATCGGTACTTTCGCACACTATAAATTTATATGGAAAATAACGAAGATTTAAATGGCGAAATGCTTCCACCGAATGATGGTGGAGCGGCAAGTAACAGGGGTAGAATAATTCCTGTAAACATTGAAGAGCAAATGAAAACGTCCTACATCGATTATTCGATGAGTGTGATTGTTGGCCGTGCTTTACCTGATGTAAGGGATGGTTTAAAACCCGTTCACCGCCGTGTATTGTTTGGCATGAACGAACTAAGTAACTACAGTAATAAACCCTATAAAAAAAGTGCCCGTATCGTGGGTGAAGTAATGGGTAAATTTCACCCACATGGTGATGCGTCGATTTACGATACGATGGTTCGAATGGCCCAGGAATGGTCAATGCGTTACACAATGGTAGATGGCCAGGGTAACTTTGGCAGTCAGGATGGAGATCCTCCGGCTGCTATGCGTTATACCGAGGTAAGAATGGAGAAATTTGCGGAAGCAATGCTGGAAGATATTGAAAAGGAAACGGTTGATTTTCAGCTAAACTTTGATGACTCGTTGAAAGAACCAACGGTATTACCTACCCGGATTCCACAATTATTATTAAACGGTTCCAGCGGCATTGCGGTTGGTATGGCTACCAATATGTTGCCACATAACCTGAGCGAAGTAATTGATGCCTGTGTAGCTTATATTGATGACAAGGAAATTTCAATTGATGATTTAATTAAACATGTAAAAGGCCCGGATTTTCCAACAGGAGGTATCATTTATGGTTTTGAAGGTGTAAAAGCAGGTTTCCACACTGGTAGAGGAAGAGTGGTATTGCGTGGTAAAGTAACCATTGAGACTGGAAAAAATGGCAGGGAAAAAGTAATTATTACAGAAGTGCCTTACCAGGTAAACCGGGATGCCTTAACAGCAAAAATTGGTGACCTCATTAATGAAAAACACATCGAAGGAATTTCCGATGTAAACAATGAAAGTAATAACAAGGAAGGTACAAGGGTAGTAATCGATCTGAAAAAAGATGTGGTGGCCCAGGTGGTAATCAACCAATTGTACAAACAAACAGAATTACAAACTTCCTACGGTATCAATAATGTGGCACTGGTAAGGGGCAGGCCAAGAATTTTAAATTTGAAAGACCTGATCAGCGAATTCATTCTTTTCAGACATGAAGTGGTGGTTCGCAGAACGCAATTTGAATTGCGTAAAGCTCAGGAAAGAGCGCATATACTCGAAGGCTACATCATTGCCCTGGATAATCTGGATGCAGTAATCAAATTAATCCGTGAATCATCTACACCGAATATTGCGCAGGAAGGTCTGATTAGCAATTTCGGAATGTCTGAAATACAGGCTAAAGCTGTGTTGGAATTGCGTCTGCAACGTTTAACCGGTATGGAGATCGACAAAATCCGGGAAGAACATGCAGAAATTATGAAGCTGATCGAACATTTGAAAGAAATTTTAGCCAACGAAGGAATGCGTTATGATATCATCAAAAATGAATTGGCGGATGTAAAGGCAAAATTTGGAGATGAGCGTAAGACTGAGATCGTTTATGTAGGCGATGAAATGAATATGCTGGATCTGATTGAGGAAGAAGATGTGGTAGTAACCATTTCTCACCTCGGTTACATTAAGCGCACTTCGTCTGCAGAATACCGCCAGCAGCGAAGAGGTGGTCGTGGTTCAAAAGGTAGCAGCACCCGCCAGGAGGATTACATCGTCCATCTTTTTGTAGCATCTACACATCATACATTGATGTTCTTTACCGAAAAAGGACGATGCTTCTGGTTGAAAGTGTACGAAATACCGGAAGGGGATAAAACAAGTAAAGGGCGTGCTTTACAAAATATGATACAGATACCGCCAGATGATAAAGTGCGGGCAATCATCGACGTGAAGAATTTCAACGATGAAGAATACGTGAAGAGTCATTACATCGTTTTATGTACCAAGAAAGGAATCATTAAGAAAACTGACCTGGAAGATTTCAGCCGTCCAAGACAAAATGGTATCAATGCCATCAATATCCAGGAAGGCGATCAGTTGCTGGAAGCAAAAATGACGGACGGGAATTCAGAAATCATGCTGGCTGTAAAGAGTGGTCGAGCCATCCGTTTCCCGGAAGAAAAAGTGCGTTCAACCGGTCGTGGTGGAATTGGCGTATTTGGAATTGAGGTAGATGATGAAAAGGATGAAGTGGTAGGAATGGTCTGTGTAAACAGGGAAGATAAATCAAGAACCATCCTGGTGGTAAGCGAAAAAGGTTTTGGAAAACGCACTTTCCTGGATGATCCGGAAACCGGCGAAGCAAATTACCGTATTACCAACCGTGGAGGAAAAGGTGTAAAAACGATCAATGTCACGGACAAAACCGGTTCATTGGTTGGTTTGCTGGATGTAACAGAAAAAGAGGATTTGATGATTACCTGTGTAAGCGGTGTCACCATCCGGATGAGTGTATCAAGTGTAAGCGAACAAGGGCGTGCAACCCAAGGGGTCAAGTTGATTCGGGTGGATGACGGAGATGCCATCGCAGCTATTACTAAACTGGATGAAGAACCGGAAGTAACGGAAGTAACAGAAGAAATTGTTATTGGTGAGACTGAAACCGACACCGAACGAGTAGTTGATACCGAAACTCCTGGAACAGATGAACCAACTAACCCAATAAGTGATGATGAATCTAATGAACAAGTTGATAATGAATAGATAGTGTAGTTTAACGTCAATAAAATTAAATGCAGCATCAAGGAATTGATGTTGCATTTTTGTATTAGTATAATGATGAATTATAAGCAAGGTGAAATTTTATATAATATTGATTTACTTATAATTATATATTTTATCAGTCTTTAAAAATAAAGTAGAGGATAAAAAGGCGATTTATTGATATTTAAAATGCATCAATATGCTTTAATACATAAATAATCATTATTTTAAACTTTTTATTGAATAGGTGATTGAAAGATTCAATCAATTTCAAGATGGGTAATACGTACATTTAATCATTCACGCATTCAATCAAAGCAATCAGAAAAATAAGTTTTAATACAAGAAGTTATGACGGTTAACGGTGTTTCAGGTCCGACAACTATTATACTGGATTAACAACACTTGATTTATTTTTTTAAATAACCAGGAGAATGATTATTTCAGTTGATCCTATTAATTCTTTCGAAAGGTTCTTTTTATATCAATGAAGACCAGATCAGTTTTTAATATCAATTACGATTCTAAAGAAAGGCAGAATGAAGAAGCGGGCAGTTGGTTCCTCTGGTAAAGATGCACTCGTCAAATACTGGAACCGATTCTGGAAACAAACACAAAACAGCCTTAGCCTGGTATTAATTGTATTATTCTATTTAACATAATATTAATTATAAGGTAAATAAACCAATTTCATTTACCTGTTAACATCTGCTAATTCATCAAAATATCTTTGTCTTGAAAAATATCTTAATTACCTTTTGCAACTTATCAGTCAGGCACGAAAAATGTTGCATAAACTATGTCGGTTCAAATAGAATCTTAGGAAATAAAAAGAGCACTGAATCATTCATGCAAACTAAAATTTAATTTATGAAAAAGCACCTTGTTATTATTTTATTATTGGCCAGCAGCTCAGCATTTGCCCAGCATTTTGAACTTGGTGCAAAAGCCGGCGCCAACATTAGCAATTTTACAGGCCACGACAACTGGCAGAATGCTAAGACTAATTCTTTGGTTGGATATCATTTAGGAGGTTTTGTTAGCTTTTTTATTGGAAAGAATTTTGCCATTCAGCCGGAGCTTTTGTACTCTTCGCAAGGTGCAAAATTCGAGTCAGCCGGACAAACTACCAAGCTTAAAGTCAATTACATCAACATCCCTGTAATACTTAAACTGCGAACCGGCAGCGGATTTTACATTGAAGCCGGTCCACAAGTCGGATTTAAAACAAGCGAATCAAGTGACAATAGCAGCATTGATAGCCTCGCCAAGAGCTCAGATTTGTCTATTGCGGCTGGCTTTGGCTTCCACAGCAAAATTGGCTTGGGAATTGGCGCAAGGTACACAGCCGGTTTATCTAAAGTTGGTGATTTTAAACCCCAGAATGGTATCACGCCGGATTACAAAAACGGCGTTTTCCAGATCAGCATATTTTATACTCTATTCCGGAATAAATAATTATCAAGAAATTGGTGGGAATAATTTTATTAATAAGAGCATGCTTTTTTCACGGCCTGCTCTTTTTTTGTGCCCGGCCCAACAAAAGACTACTTTTGCCGAAATGCAAACGAACAATATATCAACTGAGACGATCCTTTCTAATTTAAAGATTGAAGCTTTAAATGAAATGCAACAAGCATCCATTAAAGCAAATGAAGAAAATGAAAATGTGATTTTATTATCTGCCACAGGTTCAGGCAAAACGCTGGCCTATCTGTTGCCCGTCGTTCAATTACTCAATACAGATCTTAAAAAAGTACAGGCACTGGTCCTGGTTCCATCTAGGGAACTGGCCATACAAATTGACGATGTTTTTAGAAAAATGGCTACTGGTTTTAAAGTTACCTGTTGCTACGGCGGTCATAAAAGAGAAACTGAAGAGAATAATTTAAAGCAATCACCGGCGCTGATCATTGGAACACCGGGTCGTGTTGCGGATCATATCAGGCGAAACAATTTTGCGCTGGAAGAAATTACCACGCTGGTACTGGACGAATTTGACAAATCACTTGAACTCGGTTTCCAGGAAGAAATGTCGTTTATCATTGGCTCACTACCTAATGTTACAAAAAGGATACTAACCTCCGCAACCGAGGCGGTTGGTGTTCCGGATTTTATAGGTTTCAAATCGCCGGAAAGACTTAATTTTTTATCAGCCATTGTCGAAAAAGATGAAGCTGATGAATTGGTGATCATGACAGTTCTGTCACCAGACAAGGATAAATCTGACACCCTTTTCAGGCTAATTTGCATGATTGGCAACAAATCGATGATTGTATTCTGCAATCACCGGGAATCAGTAGAACGCACTAGTGGCCTGTTAAAAGATAAGGGAATCGTAAATGTTTTTTACCATGGCGGTATGGAACAACAAGAACGGGAAAGTGCAATGTGTAAATTTAAAAACGGTACTTCCAATGTACTGGTTACTACAGATCTTGCCTCCCGTGGACTCGATATTCCAGATATCAAATATATCATTCACTACCATTTACCGGCAACTTCGGATGTTTACACACATCGAAACGGCAGAACTGCCCGTATGGAAGCCGGTGGTAAATCTGTGTTGATTTTATCGGAGGAAGAAAAACTGCCAGCATACATTACCGGGAAAGTAGAAGAAATTAATTTGCCAATCAAACTGGAACTTCCCGAAAAACCCAAATGGTCAACGCTTTTTATTGCAGCTGGTAAAAAAGACAAAGTCAATAAAATTGATATTGTCGGTTTTTTATCTAAAATCGGCCATTTAAAAAAAGACGATATTGGATTGATAGAAGTGAAAGATTTCTTTTCCTTCGTAGCCGTAAGAAAACTTAAAGTGGGCGAATTGCTGGAATTGATTAAAGATGAAAAAATAAAGAATAAGAAGGTAAAGATGGCAGTTGCGAAGTAACCAACGAAATCTGTAGCGTTTAAACATGCTCTTTCGTAAGCCTTCTTTATAAAGTAAGGGGATTTTCTTCAATTGCTGCTGATTTGGTGGCCTGTGGAAAACTCCTTACAAAATCTTTCACCTGTTTTTGAAAGCGTTCAGTGTCATCAAACATAAACGAATGCTGGATGGGCATCACATAGATTGGGAATTCCTTTAGTTCTTTTTCAAATTTTTGCAGGCGAACACCATCCTTTTCAGTAGTCAGAATAATCTTATGGCTATTGGGTATCTTTTCAAATTGCTTTTTTATTTCTTCCATATCGTCAATTGAAAAAATATGATGGTCCGGAAACCGAAGCATATTATACTCCTTCACCTGATTGGTAAGGTAATCTTTCAAATGTTTTGGATTAGCGATGCCGCATACCAGCAAAACTTCTAGTTCGGAAGACATCGGGAAGATATCTTTTGTAAACAAGTGGTATGGCTCTGAATACAGTATTTCGGTAAAAAATACAGTTTGATGAGCTGCTGGTTTCAATTCCTGTAGAATCTGGTTACTTTCTTCCTTCGACAAATCCTGCTTGCATTTTGTTACAATAATGATCTCCGCTCTTTTCGCACTGTTCCTGCCATCCCTTAAATCGCCTGCAGGCAAAAAAATATCCCGGCTATAAAGATTTTTGAACTCCGTTAATAAAATATTCAACCCTGCCCTTACAGTCCTATGCTGGAAAGCATCATCCAGAATTACAATTTGCGTTTCCGGTTCGTCGTGCAATAATTGGGGAATGGCCACCAGTCGCTCCTCACCTACAGCTACCGTTATTTCAGGATATTTTAAATGAAACTGCATGGGCTCGTCACCAATTTCAAGCGCCGTTGTATTTTCATTTGCAATACCAAAGCCTTTGGTTTTGCGCTTGTAACCCCTGCTAAGGGTAGCAACTTTATACTCATCTCTCAGCATCCGGATCAGGTATTCCACCATGGGCGTTTTACCGGTACCGCCCACTGCAAGATTACCAATACAAATAATTGGAAAATTGAAGGAAGCAGATTTAAGATAGTTTTTATCAAACAACCAGTTTCTGAATACAATGATTAGCCCGTAAACAAAGGCAAATGGTAATAATAAATATCGAAAACTTTTTAACAATGGGTGGAGGTGTTTGTCTAATTTCTAAAATCCGTTCGCTAAAATTGATAAATTGCTTCGGGCGTTATACAGTAATCAAGTTTAATATCTAATTTGTTGGTGTCTTCAATTTGTTCAATCGGCGCAAAGTAGCTAAATCCAATTTTTAAACAATCTCTCCGGCAAAGTTTTAAAAACTGGTCATAATATCCTATTCCGTAACCTACCCGGTTTCCTTTTTTATCAAAACATAATAACGGAACAATTACCAGGTCAATTTCGGTTGGAAACATATCAATTCCATCAACCGGCTCTTCAATTCCAAACTTATTGGGTTTAAAAATAGTATCGTCATGCACGATTACTGAAATGATTTCGGGTGGGTTTGAATGTTCCGTTATAACCGGATAAAACAATTGCTGACCTGGATTTTTAAAGTAGCAATAATCGGTAATTGTTTGAGGGTCAAACTCATTAAACTTTTTAATTGGAGAATAAGTCATAATCAAAGAAGGGATATCGATGGCCAATTGCTGGAATTGAATCAACATCAAATCCTCCATCTTTTCTTTTAATTGCAGGGAAAGCGTTGCCCGTTTATCTTTGTACAGTTTCCTGATGTCTTCTTTTTTCATTTTGCTCGTTCTTACCTAAAGTTAATTATTTGATATTGGCATTTAACCCATTGGCAAGGCCAGAAAAAATCAATTTGTACTGGCAAAACAAATTGATCCTAAAAAACACGATTGCATGAAACCGACTCAGGATAAACCAAAGGACGGATTTGAATTACATTATAAATATAGAAAAAATTGTGGTTCCATAATTACGCTCCGACTTATAATGAGGAAATTTTTTATAATTGTTTCTGGGAGTATGTTCCAAAACAAACCATCCGCCAGGCTTCAATAATTTTTTTTCAAACACTTTTTTGGGCAAATCATCAATCGTTGCCAGTGCATAAGGCGGACCGGCAAAAATAAAATCATACTGCCCGGTGGTGCTGTCCATAAATTTAAATACATCCGACTTTACTACTTTAAAATTTGGGAAACTTAGATCCTGTGATGTTTTCTTGATGAAATCATACATATGATTGTCTTTCTCCACAATTGTAACATCGGCCGCTCCCCTGCTGGCCAGCTCATAACTAATGCAGCCTGTGCCTCCAAAAAGATCCAATACGATGAGTGATTCGATATCCAGGTTATTCTGAATGATATTAAAAAGCCCCTCCTTGGCAATGTCGGTAGTTGGCCGGGTGTAAGGCATTTTAGAAGGCGGATTGATTCTTCTTCCACCATGTAAGCCACTGATTATACGCATGCTGCTATTGAAAATAAGTGACTGAAATAATGGGGTGGGTATTGGTTCATTTCTTCCGGGTATTTAAATTTTTCAGGCAAAGAATCTAACTGGATTTGTAAAAAATATTTATACAATTCAGCATACAAGGCCGAGCTTTCATCAATCATTCCGCTCAGATGTACATTGCAGCTATTTACATTTACTTCAAAATTTTTGCAGATAGTTAGCAGGTGAAATGCTGCGTCCCCAGGTGTATTGTAGGAATAATTTTGTATCAATTGCAATTTGCCATCCTTCATCAATACTACTTTTATATGGCCTGTGTTAAAAATGCAATACAAATGATTGCCATCTGCGTTTACAATGTCCGGCAGCATGGAGAAAAGATGTGTGCATTGCGCCAGTTCAAAATATCGTCGGATTACATTATCAATTGTTTTGGGTATTCCATAAACAATATGATTAGCATGCCGGTACATAAAATCAGTACGAATCACTCTTTCATTCGATTCACCATACACCAGTGCCAGCATTGCATGATTATCAGTACCATTCATAAACTGATGTGGAACTAAAACAAATGGATTGAAACCATAAATCACATGGACCTTATTAAAACGCTGTTGCAGAATTGGCTGTTCGGCAATTACCTGGTGAATATTGTTGGCGATCGTTTCGTCAGAACTGCCCGTTTCAAAACGATAAATGGCCAATGCAAGGCAAATATTGCTGTCCATGATGATATACGACAAGCTCTGTGGATTGATATCCAAATACAAGTCTGCGCTGGTGGTATCGATTTTTGCCGGTTGTATATAAAAAGATAGATTCAATAGTTTTATTTAAGCTGGCAAAATAAGATATTTTTGCTGACTTATGGAGACTGTTGTAGCAATTAAAGATTTAAAAGTTAAGGTTACCTACCAACAAATACTTTCGATTGCATTACCAATAACGCTGGCAATACTAATTCCCCAGGTAAATATGCTTACCAATAGCATTTTTTTAGGCAATCTTAGTACTGAGGCTTTGGGCAATGCGGGCATTACCGGAGTATTTTACCTGATTTTTGCAGTAGCCGGTCATGGACTCAATAACGGTATGCAATCCGTTTTTTCTAAATATGCCGGCAGCGGCGATACCGGTGCTTTTAAAACTATTTTAAACCAGGGCATGCGGATTAGTTTACAATTTGCCGTTGTTGGCATATTGCTTACCTGGTTTATAGCACCCTATATCATGCAACGGGTAACCGCACCGGAATCTTATCCGCAAGAAATGAGTTTTTTAAAAATTCGTATTTTAGGACTGCCTTTTTTATACCTCTTTCAAATGGGAAATGCTTTCCTTGTGTCGTCGCTCAACAGTCGCTACCTGATGATTGGGTTTATTGCGGAGGCTTTGCTCAATATTTTTTTAGACTACCTGCTGATCTTTGGTAACTGGGGTTTTCCAAAAATGGGTTTCAATGGTGCAGCCGTGGCATCCGTTATTGCCGAGGCAATAGGCTTTGTGGTTGTATTTATTGTTCTTTATAAAACGGGTTTACAAAAACAATATTCGTTGCTAAAGGAGTACACTTACGATAAAATTAAAACCAGGGAAATTATAAAAGTAGCCACTCCCCTCACCCTGCAGTTTGTGATCAGCGTTGGCACCTGGCTGATGTTTTTTATATTAATTGAAGAAAGGGGATCTGCTGCCAAAGCGATTAGCAATACTATGCGAAATGTATTTGGGCTGGTAGGTGTTTTTGTATGGGCTTTTGCCGGAACCTGTAATACAATGGTAAGTAATTTAATGGGGCAAAAAAGAGAAGACCTGGTTATTTTGGCAATCAATAAAATTATGCTGCTGAGCGTGGGATGCTGTGCGGTCATGTGTTTGATTGTAAATATTTTCCCTTACACATTCTTCGGCTTATTTGGCCAAAGCAAAGAATTTGTCGACCAGGGAATAGCAGTACTAAGGATCGTTTCTGTTGGATTGATTTTTATGAGCATAGCTAATATCTGGCTAAACGGGGTAACCGGAACAGGAAAAACAACGGTAAACCTGGCAATAGAAATTTTCGCCATCATTGTTTACATCACGCATACCTGGATTTTTATGAAAATAAATTATATCTCACTGGCAGTAGCATGGAGCAACGAACTGGTGTATTGGTCTACTATCTTCCTTGGATCGTTTCTGTTTTTGAAGAGTGGAAGGTGGAAGTCATCCCCGTCTCCTAAAGGGGAGTTATTTGAAGATTTCAAAAAAGAATAAGCGTATTTAAATACAAGCGATGTGTCCTGGTGCTCCCCTTTAAAAGATGGGGGTAAAAATTCTATCAGCCGATAAGCCGGATTCTGTGGTCCCGGCAAAGCCGGGATGGCCATCATTTATCTTGCCACAACATTACTGCTGTGATCTTGCTGCCTACCCTCCAACGCTGCCCCAGGCATAACCTGAAGCATTGAACGAGCCGCTCTCAGGCGCTGGTGTACATGGCATTACAGCACACAAGGTTTACCCACTATTACGATTACCCATAACAATCGTGAGCTCTTACCTCACGTTTTCACCCTTATTCCGATGTTGCCAACGGAACGGTTATTTTCTGTGGCACTGGCTGTTTTCGCACTGCTGCGAAACCCGGCGCTTAACCGGTGTGTTGCCCTTTGCTGTCCGGACTTTCCTTCCTCCCGGTAAAGGGAGAACGATGGCCTGGCTGATAGAATTGCGAAGATAGCAAAAAGGAATTCCATAGCAGACGATCGAATTTATATGTAATTTATTTCAGGCGATAATACGATTTCTATTCAATCGAAAACGAAGTCGCAAGTAAATAATTACTGATATCTTTTCCCTAATACAATTTCCAGCTATTGGTTGCTCTACATCCCATTTTTTTTAATTCAATAAGGGGGTAGACGTCCCGAAACGAAAGTGAAAAATACATTACTGGAATTCCCAACACTGCTTCTTTTTGCCATCATGCCTAATCAAAAAACATTAAAAGATGCGAAAACATATGTTAACAGGATGGCAATTTGATAGCCTGATTGGTCTTATTCAGTTCATAATAATTCTATCGACATAAATTGCAGCCAACTAAAACAAAGCAAAGCAGATGCGTATTTTTTTCTTCCTGATTATTGTTTTCGAAATTAGTAATGCTTTTGCCCAACAAGGTAACTGGGTTGCTCAAGTACACCGGCCAGATGGTAATAATATTCCTTTTACGTTTGACTGGAAAACCGAAAATGGAAAGCCCGTTTGGTACATTAAAAACGCATCTGAAAAAATACGGGTGGATAATTTTGAAATAAAAGGCGATTCCTTTTTTGCGCAGATGCCGGTGTTTGAATCACAATTTAGATTTATATTAAATAACAACCGCATCAATGGATATTGGATGAAAAGAGGCACTGAAAATAATCTACAGTTGCCCATGAGCGCCACGCCCGGTATTAACCGTTTTTCAACTGATGGTAATGCAGATTATACTATTACAGGCAGATGGGCGGTCTCCTTTTCAGGTAAATCATCTAGCGGGAAATCGGTAGGTGAATTTGAAGCAAAAGGTAATTTACTTACCGGTACCTTTCTAAATGCAACGGGTGATTACCGTTACCTGGAAGGCATAGTTACCAACGATAGTCTGTTGCTGTCTGCCTTTGATGGCGAACATGCTTTTTTATTTAAGGCAAAAATTGAAAACGATCGTACCATTTCGAACGGAATCTTTTACTCCGGCGCACAAGGCAAACAGGAATGGACCGCAGTTAAAGATAGCAATGCAAAGGTGCCGCTGGAATCTGTTGCAATATTTGTAAAGCCGGGAGAAGAAAATCTTGATTTTTCGTTTAAGGATTTAGATGGGAAACTGGTTTCTATCAACAGTGAACGATTTAAAAACAAAGTGGTAATCGTGCAACTGCTGGGTAGTTGGTGTCCTAATTGTATGGATGAAACCGCCTTTCTAAGTGAATATTACAATAAGAACCGGCAACGTGGCGTAGAAATAATTGGACTTGCCTACGAGTACTCAACTGATTGGGAAAGATCAATCCGGAGTTTAAGGAAATTTCAGCAGCGTTTCAATGTACAATATCCCATTTTAAATACCGAAGTAACCGTTCAGGATACTTTGCGTACTGAAAAAACATTGCCCCAATTGACCCGGATCAAATTTTTTCCTTCCTCCATCATCATTGATAAAAAGGGGAAAATCAGAAAACTGGATATCGGGTTCAACGGCCCCGGAACCGGTGTTCACCATTTAACTTATAAAAAGGAATTCGAAGAAACGATGGATACTTTGTTGAGTGAGTAAAAAAAAGGAAGATGGAAACCTGGTTCATTTAATTGCAGGATCTTTTGTCCGATGATGCGATGACTTAGAAAATTTGTATATTTTTCTCAGTGAAAGAATTTTTTCATCTGGTAATCATGCCCAACATTGAAGTAACTATTTGAAAAAAATTGATTTGCATTTTCCGCTGAGCTAAAATCCAACTACTTTTAATCCACTATTTTCTGCATTAGTATGGCATCCTAAATGCGACTACATTTGTACCAAATACGTTCATGATGAAAACTATCCCCATACTCCTTGTCACGATCTTTTGTTATCAATATTCCTTCGCACAAAAAAATAGTTTTGGAATAAAGACCGTTGCCATTAGTGCCAACCAGGTAAAGAAAATGGATACCATTGCCAACTCCTATAATCAAACCCTGGAAACCCGGACACTCTTTAGCTTCGGGGCAGGCGTTTTTTACAAAGCAGTGCTTAAAACAGGTTGGATGCTAACTGCCGATTTCAACTTTATCGTAGTAGGATCAAGAAACAAGTTTGTAACAGAAAGCATGCTGCTAAACCCGGATGGAAAGACGCATTATTATAAAGACAAAATTGGTTACATCGAGTTACCGGTGATGCTGCAATACAACACAGGCAAGCTTTACATGGGTTTTGGTCCGGGAATCGCTTTGAAGTTGTTTTCAAAGATTACTGATTTTGAACCAAATATTTCCTTTAAAACAAAGAACTATAAAAAAATTGATTTTGGATTAAACACCTTGATTGGCTATAAAATTTCAAAACAGATAGAATTAAATCTTCGCTATTATTACGGGCTTGCCAATATTCATAAACAGGATCCGTATATGCGTACAACGAATCAATTTTCAGGCTTGTCCATCTTGTATTGCATCCAATAAATCGGGTGCTAAATGGCAGGTGGCCGAAGTGAAGTTTATCCGATTCTGTTCCTTCCCTTGTGTCACCATATCCGGTTATGCTACAATAGTTTAAGAAGCATTGTATTAGAACCCTTTTTTTCACACACTACATTGGTCAACCTTACAAAAAAGCCTGGCAAAATTACCAGGATTTGTAAATTATGAAACAAGCAGATAATATTAATTATTAAGCTAAAAGTATGTTTCCTAAATTTAAAGAGTAGCATTCCAGGGAAGATTACCGCTTAATTCTTTTGGATGAATTGTACTTTTGTTTCATAATACGATCTAGGCTCAATGATATATACAGCACGGCAAATCTTACACCTTACAGTGTTAATTTTTCCAATTTTTTCGGCATTATTTTCTTTAATAAAGCACTCCCCACAGATTTTAAGGCATCGGCGTTGCTCATTACCTTATTGGCAACAAACAATTCCATTAACATCCCCAGTAGATTTTTAACCGGGTTAATCGTTTTGCCAATCAATATTTTTTTGGTAACAAATCCGGTGGTTAATCCCACGGCTGCATTCATAATATCTGTAGCGATGTTAGAAGTTGATGTAACTTCCTTAAAACCACTTCTAATAATATTTGAGAGTTTGAATTTTTCTTTTGTTACCTGGAATTCCTCTTTAAAAAGAAATAAATCGGTTGCCTGCTGAATTGTTAACTTGGCAATAGCATCCTTTAGATCTGCTGTATTTTGAATATTTTCCATGACAGGTTAATTGAGTATTTGCTGAATGATTTGTTTGCTTACTTTTTCTTTGATGGATGGATGGGTGAAGTATAAGATCAAACCAATGATGCCATAGAAACCAGCAACAATGAAGAATCCGTAGTAACTCTTTCCCAGCAAATCGCCCAGCCACAATGCTATCGCAATATTGAGTGTCACAAGAAAAATTGTACAAAATATACCGAGTAGCAAACGGGAAACGAAGCTGGATAAAACATCCGATGTTTTGTCCACGGTCTTTAGTTTCAACAAATTGAAACTTGTCTTTCCATATGCTTCTGCCCTTTCCAAAAGCGGTTCAAATAAACTTTCTTTTGTTTCCATTTTTGAAGTATTTATAAAAGGCCGGAATGTTTGCCATTCCGACCTTTCTAATTTCTAATTACACTATATCGGATTTTAAAACGAACTAGCTTACTTTAAATTCATCTACTTTGGCTTTACCATTGCTAACGAACTCGTTGGCTTTGTTTTTAACCATTTCGATTTTTTCCGACATCCCGTCTACAAGGTCATTTATTTTTTCTTTTACGTCATCCGCATAACCGTTGCTTTTAGCGGATATTTTTTTACGGGTATCGCTTCCTTTGTCTGGAGCCAATAATACACCCAGTAATGCACCGGCTGCTACGCCTGCCAATACACCTAATAGAATTTTTCCTGTTTTCATGATTTGTTTTTTTTATAATTACAAAATAAGTATCAGTAATAAAATGATAATGATAATTGCTCCTACCGAAAGATAAACACCTCCGTTATTTACTTTCATTTCTTTTTTCAAAGACTTTACTTCTTTTCGCAGCGCTTTCTTTTCTGAAGAAGACATGTTTGTCTTGTCAAGATTTTTAATTTCTGTAAGTCGAAGCAGGATTGCAGTTGCTTTTTCCTGATCAGCCGGCGTTACAACAATGGTAGAAGCCGTTAGATTCGCGGCAATCAACTGTTGAGGTATAAAAGTTAAAGACAATGCAACAGCCATAAGGCTAAGTGTGATTTTTTTCATGTTTATTTTGTTTTAAATTACTTTTTTTCCTTGAATCAGTTGTATTATAATCGCAATCACAGCAATTACCAGTAAAATGTGGATGATGCCGCCAGTATGCATCCCCAGAAAACCGATGGCCCAAATAATAATTAAAACCACCGCTACGATGTACAGTAAATTTCCCATGTTAATTTTTTTTTAGTGAAATGATAAACCAATCGTGGATACGCCTGTTGACCGATCAAGAAACGCTCCTATTTTATTATTAAAGTGATACTCTGTTCCTATGTGAAGATCAAGTTATAAACGGCCTGGTCCTTCATTGTTATTTAACGTTCTGCTTCTTTCATCATCCCAACGTGTAGGCACAAGTGTTGCTCCCAAAGATCCTGTCAGGTAAAAATCCCATTTCTTGTCTGCTTTTAAAATCTCATCAAAATAGTAAGTTCCTTTTACACCAATTGGAACAACTGTTTGGCGATACTCTTTTCGGTTGTAGCTATAAAAAGTAATGAAGGGCGCCGGCGTAAAATCTTTTGCTACATCAAATTCATAATTCATTTGTACTACTGGCACATTGTGGTCAAAATGACCGTAGTAGCCAATCCCCAATCCCAGGTTGAGCGTGTTACCATATTTCTTACCGCCGAATTTGCGTTGTGCAAAGCCTGCGTTGGTTATTGAAAGGAACACGATTAAAAGCAAAACAAATTTTTCATTTATTCAATTATACAGTGAATGAACAAAATACCTTTCTATCATGGCAGGGTTTACTCTCCCGTATTTTTTACAGTCAGGTCATTCAATGCTTTTCCCAACTCCTCCATATCCCGATTAAATTCTGTTTTAAAAATAATCCAGTTCTCCTTTCCTTCCATTTTGTAATCATGCATTTTCTTTTTCAGATCGTTTTCCTTTTGCTCCAATTCCGCAAGCTTTTTTTGATAGGCTGCTTTGGTTGCTGCCTTCTCATTCGCTATCCTTGCGTTGAACTCAAGAATGCTTTTCTGATTGGCAGCAATCTTTTCATCGATTTCAAGTTTATACTTTGCCACATCAGCTTCATATTCTTTATTGGCATTCTCTAATTCCTGATTGGCTTTTGTTACGTCATTTTCTGCCTTATTCACTTTTTCGGATGGGGTGCTGCAACTTGCAAAAAACGAAACGGAAATTGAGACGGCAATGCTGGTAACTATATTTCTTATTGTCATAATTTTTTTTTCAACCCGCTGCAAGATTTCATGTTGAATACGCTCCTAAAAACCTTGCTAAGAATTGATAAAACAAAGGTGAATTATTAAAAAGATTTTGTTGTTATACAATTGTACATAATACTTACAACATTCACACTTTTAGCTATTTTTTTTAAAAGTTGCTGGTAGTGAGTACTACATACATACCTGGATACTGCACGTCAGGCTCATTTTCGGCAGTAATAAATATTCTAACGGGTTTAAAGGGAGAAACTGTTTTAAATGATCCCTTTAAAGATTTTGAAAGAAACTTGGTACCCGTTTGAATCTGTCCCAGGTTTTTTGTACTATTTTCATCAGTTACCATCCAAACAACATAAGACTTCATTGGTGGCTGTAAACGATCCGGTTCTGCAAGGTCTAAAATTTCTACACTGATTACCTGATTGTTATTATTGTCCTTCTTCACCTTTACCGAACCCCTGGCGGCCGGAACAACGGTGGATGTTTGAAACACCGCTTTTTTAGCACAGGAACTGAGGGTTAATAAAAGAGCAATTGCGATCATACCTGTTAAAAGGTAGTTTGAGGGTAGTTTGATTGTGTTCATTTTATTTATTTTTTATTTGATTGATTCGATCGTGTCGACAGAACAAAACTTCTGCCGTTGTTACGATAAAATCAGGGTGTGTCATAGTTGAGCACTTATTGTCAAAAATCAAATAGCGGACGGGCTGAAGTCAACGGGCTTTTAAAGCGATCCAGTATAAGACTGCAAAGTTGATTCATTGTGAAAGGAGATTATTATACAATTCTATAGAAATGTATCAATATTCACACATTGGTGTTCATCTCGTTTTTTAAATCTTCTCCTTTGTCTATTTCTTAGTTAGCAACCAAAGTATTTTAAGCATCAATTTGTATAAATATTTGATAAAAAATATCCTTAAATAAGATGTATTTGATTAAACCTGTGAATGTTGCAATTGATGAGCGTAATTGTGTAACACTCGCATGCCAGATTAGAATAAACTTTGCAAAATAATAAGTACCCATATTTTGAAGATCGGTATTTATCAAAAAAATATTCACCAGATTTATCATTAAAGACAAAAATCATAAGATGAAGCAAATATTTTCCTGGATATTACTCGTTTCCATTTTTATTGGCTGTTCAACAAATCTGGTAACAGGCCGCAAGCAATTAAGCCTTGTGTCTGAAACAGAATTGCAAACAGTAGCCAAGCAAGAATACCAAACCTTTTTAAGTTCCAATAAAGTAGTAAGTACAGGTGCCAGTAAAGATGCGGAAATGGTGCGAAGGGTTGGAAATAGAATTGCATCAGCCATTAAAAAATATTACGATGGAAAAGGGCAAACATCTGTTTTAGAAGGTTACCAGTGGGAGTTTAATCTGGTAGATAATAAGGATGTGAATGCATGGTGTATGCCAGGTGGGAAGGTAGTAGTCTATACCGGCTTACTTCCGGTTACGCAAAATGAAGCAGGACTTGCAATTGTAATGGGCCATGAAATTGCCCATGCTGTGGCTCAACATGGCAGCGAAAGAATGAGCCAGGGATTGTTGCAACAGTTGGGTGGAACTGCTCTGCAAATAGCACTGGCTAATAAGCCTGCGGAAACGCAAAATCTTTTTATGACAGCTTATGGTGTAGGTAGTAATGTGGGCGTCATGCTTCCCTTCTCACGCAGTGCTGAGTCTGAAGCAGATAAATTTGGTTTATACTTCGCAGCCATGGCAGGTTATAATCCACAGGAAGCCATTCCTTTCTGGCAGCGGATGTCGGCAGCAGGCGGTTCTAAGCCTCCAGCGTTTTTAAGCAGTCACCCAACAGATGAAAGCAGGATTGCAAAATTGCAGGCCAATATGCCACAGGCTTTAAAATACTATAAGCCTGTAAAAAGATAACCGATTTCGGACGAAAATGATGGAATGCCTTTTTAAATACATTAAAAAAGAAAAAAAAATAAAAAACAACATGAAAAATTTAAAATTATCCTTCGCTGCATTTATGGTAATGTCCTTTGTATTACTGGGCTGTAGCAAATGGAACAAAACACAAAAAGGCGCAGTAATTGGAACAGTAGGCGGCGGTGCGGCTGGGGCAGTGATTGGAAAAGCGGCTGGTAATGCAGGGCTGGGTGCAATTATTGGAGCAACCGTAGGCGGTGTAACGGGTGCTGTTATTGGCCGGAAAATGGACAAGCAGGCAGAAGAAATTAAAAATGATATACCTGATGCCAAAGTAGTAAGAGTGGGCGAAGGAATTGTAATAGAATTCAACAATCAAATTTTATTTGGTTTTGATCAGTCTGAACTTTCGAATGCAGCAAAAACAAATTTAGATAAACTGATAGTCATTCTAAAAAAATACCCTGATACAGACATTGAAGTACAGGGCCATACAGATAATACCGGTGCTACTGCATATAACCAGGAATTATCGATTCGCAGGGCATCTGCAGTGTCTGCTTATTTGTCCCGGAATAGTATCAGTTCATCCAGATTAAACATCCGAGGTTTTGGTGAAATTATTCCAAAATATGACAATGCGAGTACTGATGGACAATCGCAAAACCGCCGGGTAGAATTTTTGGTTACAGCCAATGAAAAAATGAAAGCAGATGCGGCTAAATAAATGCTGTTTGCACTATTCGCATACCACAAGTAAAAACTTTGTAGTAGTGCCTGGTAGTTAGTGAAGACACTAACTACCCTCAAGGATACCAACTACGGCCATGAACACCTAAAAAATTTTAAATGAAAACTCAGGAAAAAATTAATCTAAAATAAGTATTATGAAAAGAAGCATTCCATTATTTGCCGTAATCCTTTTTTGTAGCCTGTTTGCGCAGGCGCAGGAAGTAACTGTTAAATCCGGCGGAACCACGTTTGGTATCCGTGCCGGTGTTAACTTTCAAAACATCAATGGCAAAGATGCCAGTGATAAAAAACTAACCAATGATTTAATGCCCGGATTTAATGTGGGTGTAAACGCCGAAATCCCGATAGCACCTGGGTTTTATTTTCAACCGGGTTTATTGTTTAGCACCAAAGGTGCAAAGAACAGTGAAGTAGCGGCTGGACAAACAATTAAAAGCACCATCCATATTTCATACGTAGAGTTGCCACTGAATTTCCTTTTTAAACCAACGCTTGGAACCGGGCATCTGCTATTGGGTTTTGGACCATATGTTGCATTGGGAGTGGACGGTAAAGCTAAATATGAAGGCGCCGGTGCCAGTGTGACTGAGGATATCAAATTCCAAAAGAATGTGAAAACAACCGATCCGCAGAATGTAAGTTATTTTAAACCAATGGATGCAGGTGCTAATATATTGGCTGGATATGAATTTGGAAATAAACTTTCATTTCAGTTAAATGCGCAGTTGGGGATGCTTAAAATCAATCCCACCTACGACGGTGCAAGCAATGATAAAACATCTGCTAAAAACACCGGATTTGGTTTATCCGTTGGCTATCGTTTTTAATACAAATCCTTCTCCCTTGTAAATTTAATAGCCACCAATAAATTGGTGGCTATTTTTTATACAAACACAGAAACTTATTTTTGATCTTTAAATAGCAGGAAAATTTTGTATAAAAAAATACGACCCTGCTGTGGCCGTATTTTTTTACTAATTTTTTTATTTGCTTTCGTTGTTTACATTAAACAGTTGTGTTACCCAGTTAATCTGATTATCAACGTAAGCGATCCCTTCCATCTACAAACTCTCTAATGTATTGCGTCGCTTATCTTTTAATTTCTTAAAAAAAGACGGTGTTAAACCGGTTACTTTTTTAAACTGGTTGGAGAGATGTGCTACACTACTGTAATTTAACTTGTAAGATATTTCGGTTAAATTGAGTACATCGTATAGCAGTAATTCTTTTGCCTTTTCAATTTTATGGGAGATGAGGTAATGCTCAATGGTAGTACCAGTAGCTTCTGAAAAAAGATTGGCCAGGTAAGTATAATCGTGGTTCAATTTTTCACTGATGTAGGAAGACGTTTTTATTTGGGGCATTTCATCTGCATAATGGACCATCTCAATGATTACCTGTTTAATTTTTTCAATCATCACTGCTTTCCTGTCATCCAATAATTCAAGCCCGGATTGTAATAAACTTGTTTTGAGGGTCTCCATTTGCTGTGGAGTAACCTTACTATCAATTTCCACCTCTCCTAAATCGACTGACCTGAATTGAAGCCCCAGTTTATCTAGCTCGGCCTTCACGACCATCTTGCATCGAAGGCTCACCATATATTTTATGTAGAGTTTCAATAGGTTTTTGTTTTATTAAATGATATTTGGATGGTGGAATATACTGGATGAGTTTAGCAATAATATGGGCTTTTTTTTTGAGTTCTGTTGATCCTACAGGTTTATTCGCAGGGATCATAATAAATAAAGGAAGTTTGTATATTTTGAAATCCATAATTCCTAAAACCAATTAAAGGTAAGCTCAATTGCGGTAATAACGATAGTGGCTTAAAATTATGTTTTATAGGTGACTCCATCCCATTGGGATACTTTTTAATTCCTATAGCTATTGGATGTCGCTGTGCCAACTGGTTGATGAGGACACCAACCAGGGCCCAGAAATAAAATTTTATCAGTTATGCTTTCCAAATTGAAGTATTCCATTAATCCTCTTTGTTTTTGGTTGTTTTATCGGCTGCTTGCGTTGGTTTAATTTCCTTTATTTCGATGGAGTTTTTTTTCGGCTTCATTTTATTTTTTAAGTCCTGTTCCTTTTTTATAAGTGCCTGCTTCTTTTCAGCCGCCTTTTTTTTCTTTTTAAAATACCCCCTGAATAAGATACTGCTCTTCGCAGCTTCCATGTTTTCACTTAGGCTTTTCGTTCCTTTTTGTAGGTTGCTCATCGTTGAATCAAGCGAATTACCAAACGCTTCATCGCTTACCATTTTTGATAATGCCCCATTGCCATTATTCATTTGATACGTGAATTTGGCAAATTCTTTAGAACTCATTTGAAGATTGATAAGGGTAGCTTTTAAGCTATTTGCAAATGCTTCATCGGTAATCAGTTTTGTAAGTGTTCCATTGCCATTGTTCATTTTGTAACTAAAATCTGCCAGTTGTGCGGTGATGATGCCGGCATTATCTACGCTGGCTTTTACACTGTACATAATATCTTCCATTTCAGGGGCGTTTTTAGTTCCGATGATATCATTGTCTTTTACCATTTGATTAGTGCCGGTGCCAGGAGATATCGTAAGTACTTTATCCCCCATTAATCCATCGGAACCAATACTTGCGGTAGCATCTGTTTTAATAAATTGTTGAACATCATTTTTTACCAACAGCTCTACCATCACTGAAGTATCCGTTATTAAATCGATGGAGCTTACAGTACCGATATTGATACCCGAAAAGCGCACATTGTTCCCCTGCTTTAATCCACTTACGGTTTTAAACCGTGCTTGCAATTTAAAGGTGGATCCAAACAGGTTTTTGCTTTTTCCTACAAGATAGATTGTACCGGTAAACAGCACCAAACCTACTATTACAAACATTCCCAATTTCCAGGTGTAACCAGATTCCTTTTTCATATAATTTTTTTATCCGCTTATTAAATAAAGAAAGAACGTACCCATTCGTCCGTGCTTTTTTCCAATGTATCGTAACTGCCCTCAGTGCATATTACGCCATCTTTTAAAATAACAATTCTGTCTGCAGTAAGCTTTGCACAAGCCATGTCATGGGTAATGATAATGGAACTTGTTTTGTGTTTCTTTTGCAGGGTCAATATCAGTTCGCTGATTTCCCTGGAGGTAATGGGATCCAAACCGGTAGTAGGTTCATCATACAAAATGATTTCCGGTTTCAAAATAAGTGTGCGTGCCAGGCCAATGCGTTTGCGCATACCACCCGATAATTCAGCAGGCATTTTATCAATGGCCTCCACAAGGCCTACGCTATCCAATGTTTCTCTCACCGCTTCCTCCAACTGGATTGAGGTAAGATTTTTGGAATGTCGCTTTAAAGGAAACTCAAGGTTTTTCCTAACCGACATAGAATCATATAAAGCCGAATTTTGAAAAAGAAAGCCTATTCTTAACCGGGTTGCATTCAGTCCTTTTGCATCCATTGTAGAAATCTCCGAACCGAATATTTTTATTTCTCCTTTATCCGCTACTTCCAGCCCAACCAGGCATTTAATGGTAATGGATTTACCTGAACCGGATTTACCCAACACCACCAAATTTTCTCCCTCCGCCAGTTTCAGGTTAACTCCTTTTAACACATCATTGTTTTTACCAAATGATTTATAAAGCCCGCTAATTTCAATCACAGGTGCTACACTGCCAGTTGCGTTTGGTGGATTACTATTTGTTTCTGTGGTAATCATGATTAGAAAAAAATATCTGTTAATTGAACTGCAAGCATGTCGATGATAAAAATTGTGAGCGACGCAGCCACCACTGCTGAAGTTGCAGCCCTTCCCACACTCTCCGTACCGTTGGCAGCCGTGTACCCCTTGTAGCAACCAATTAATCCAATAAAAAATCCGAAGAAAAACGTTTTAATGGTTGCAGGTACAATATCAATAAAATCAAGTGAGGAAAGTACTTGTGAAAAGTACCGGAAAAGGTTTACATCTTCATGAATATTAACTCCGACATAGCCACCCAAGATACCAACTGCATCCGCAAAAATCACCAGCAACGGAATCATCAGCATGGTAGCCAATACCCTTGTTACAACAAGATACTTGTAGGGATTGATAGCCGATACTTCCATTGCATCTATTTGCTGTGTAACTTTCATGGAGCCCAATTCGGCACCTATGCCTGAAGATATTTTACCAGCACAAATCAAAGCGGTGATTACCGGTGCGATCTCACGTATCAATGACAGTGCCACCATACCGGGCAACCAGGATTCGGCTCCAAAATCAGCCAGTGTAGGTCTCGACTGCAGGGTAAGTACCAGGCCCATGATAAAGCCCGTAATACCAACCAGCGGTAAAGATTTATAGCCTATGAGGTAACATTGCTTCGCAAATTCTTTAATCTCATATGGAGGCAATAATAATTCTTTGAAGAACCTGGTAGTGAACAACGTAACCTTGCCGGCCTCATTGAAAATACTTTTTAGATGAGCAACCAAAATTTTATAATTTAATTTTTTACATCGGCATTAATGGTTAAAATGCTTCTTTTATAATAGAATGGGGATCTACCTGTAAATGCTCCAATGCTACTTGAATTGAAGCTAACATGGATGGAGGGCCACATAAATAAAAGAACTGATTCTGTCCGTTGCTGCTTGCTTTAATATAGGCGGCATCAATATGCCCATAATCATAGCCATGCAGCTTTTCGTCCGATAATATATTGAGGAAATTTTTACCAAAATAACTTTTTAACTCTTCCTCATAAATGATATCCTCTTTTCTTTTGTTGGCAAATAACAATTTGTTGGTGCCGATCTCGTTGATTGTGTGAAGATGTCGGATGATCGGCATAAAGGGCGTTATACCTGCACCACCAGCGATGAATACACCCTCTCCGGTATAGTTGATTGCACCATACACATCATGTATGATCAATTGATCTGTCTTCTTTAGTTTCAATAGTTCATTGGTAA
>JBBQKO010000026.1:0-25839 GCA_038327005.1 Chitinophagales bacterium
GGGCCATTTCCAACTGCGGGTTTCTCTTTTTACAATGGCGAGGGTGCTCATGCATTGCATAGCCAGTACATAAAAAACCAATAAAGACATGCCTGTTGCAAGGTCATACACTTTGCTGCCATCGGCTCTTACAGCGGCAGACATCTTTTGACGGAGCGTATTGTTATTATCAGTATCATTATCACCCACACTATATAAGGTAGCCATTGTGCCAACAAAAACTTCTCTTGCGGCAAATGAAGTAATTAATGCAATGCCAATTTTCCAATCGTAGCCAAGTGGCCTGATGGCAGGCTCAATGGCAGTCCCTAAAGTGCCGGCGAAAGAATTTTGTAGTAATTCGGTTTTACGATGCTTATTCAGTTCATCTTGTTGTGCCGGATTCTCTTTGATGAGTTGTTCATACTTTGAAGTTACTGCAGACATTTTTTTAGCGGGTCCAAAAGAACTTAACACCCACAACAACAAGCTAATTACCATGATTATCTTACCAGCCTCAAACACAAAGATTTTTGCTTTTTCGATCATGGTGGTGGCAGCATTTTTCCATCTTGGGCTACGGTAAACCGGCAGTTCCAGTATGAAAAAGCTCTTCTCCTTAATATTGATGAACCATCTCATTACAAAGGATACCACCATTGCCATCACAGTCCCCAGCAAATAAAGTCCCATCATCACAAGACCCTGCATGCTTAAAAAGCCAAAATATAATTTGGATGGAATAACCAGTGCAATTAAAATGGTGTACACCGGCAATCTTGCACTGCAACTCATCAATGGGGTAACCATAATGGTTAACAAGCGTTCCTTTCTGTTTTCAATATTTCTCGCACTCATAATGGCAGGCACTGCGCAAGCGAGTCCACTGATCATTGGCATTACGCTTTTGCCATTTAAGCCAACTTTTCGCATCAGCTTATCCGTAAGAAAGCTGATTCTGGCCATATATCCCGTATCCTCCAGTAAAGTGATTAGGCCAAATAAGATCATTATTTGCGGAATAAATATCAATATGCCGCTTAAGCCAGCCACCACTCCGTTTATTAAAAGATCGCTCCACCAAACTTCCGGTAATAAACCCCCGAGCCAACCGCTCAATTTTCCAAAACTCCATTCAATGGCATCCATAGGGTACTGTGCTACCCAGAACACACTTTGAAATAGTAAAAACAATACCGCCAGTAAAATCAGGTATCCCCATTTTCTGTCCAATAAAATATTATCCAGTTTTTCGGTAAAGAGTGATTGATGCAGGGGATCTGTTTCTACAACCGTTGAATGCATGATCTGCTTAATTCTTCCATAACGCAACATGATTTCTTCTGCCTGCGTTTTGGTTGGGTTAAACTTGTTGGCTACTTCAATGGCTTCAATATCTTCTTGCATGGCAGGCGTTAATTTAAACTGCTCATGATTAATAAGGTAGTGCAGCGCAGTATAATCACTGATATGCGGTAGTAGTTGCTTTACCTGTTCAATTGGCTTTTCTGCCAGATCCTGGCTATGAATAAATTCACGGGGTGCAGTGAAATTGGCTATAAAAGTTTGCTCAATAATTTTTTTAAGTTGAGGTACGCCTTTGCTTTTTCTAGGATTGATTGTAACGACGGGCACTCCCAATTCTCTTTCCAATCCATTGATGTCAATATCAGTGCCTTTTTGTTTGGCAAGGTCAATCATTGATAAAGCTACCACCACTGGTATTTTCAAGTCAATGATTTGCGAACAAAACAATAAATTTCTTTTTAAATTACTGGCATCTGCAACCAGCAACACCATGTCTGGCTTGATGTCGTCATCATGTTGCAGCAATACTTTATAGGCAACCCATTCGTCGGCTCTTTTTGGATACAAACTATAGGTGCCGGGCAAATCAATAATGGTAGCCGTTAATTTTTCACCGATGCTGCAATTACCCGTTTTTTTATCAACTGTAACACCGGGGAAATTTCCAACCTGCTGGTGCAACCCGGTTAAAATATTGAATAGAGAACTTTTCCCGCTGTTGGGGTTGCCTACTAAAGCTATGTTTATGTGTTTTGTCAAAATAAAATAAAGTAAGCCTCTTCGGAAATACAGGAACTCCGCTGAAGGATTGCAAAAATAACTCCTATCAATGATTAATGATTACGAAATTAGAAACATAGCGAATGTTGTATTAAGCTGTTTGTTTTTTACTTTTTCATCCATGTTTTAAAATGGGGTTTTATACAATTGGCTTAATTGCACCAACTATAATTTTAGGTGGCCATCAATATCGGTTTTGTTTCGCAAAGTCATTCCCCGGGTTTTCAATTACAACTCCTCCAATAACTGGTATGGTTTTTTCCTGTTTTTATTTTGCTAAAAATAATGAGATCAAAGAAAAACAGTTAAAGCAAATTTTACAGGTAGTTTACATTTTTGGCATTTGACTGAATTACCTTTGCAACTTTAATAAATATAAATATATGAAGTACGCTTTTTGGTTATTGGTTGTTAGTTTTCAATTTGCAGGTGCCCAAAAATTGAAAAAGGCTGATAAATTGGTATTGACCGGTTTAGAGTCGCACATCAGTTTTTTGGCGGATGATAAACTGGAAGGTAGAAGAACGGGAAGCAAGGGAGAAAAATTAGCATATGAATATATCAGCCGCCAATTTGAAAGCGCCGGACTATTGGCAAAGGGTGATGGCGCATCTTACCTGCAGCAATTTCAAATAAATGATGGCAAAGAAATAAGCCCGTTATCTCACCTGATCATCAATGGCAACGATCTGAAAATAAATGAGGATTATTTTCCCTTTTCTTTTTGCCCGGATCAATCGCTGGAAGCCACGGCCTCAATAGCATTACACGAAAATTCAAATCCCTGGTTTTATGATATTAAGGAATTAACCGACGCCAATAAAAACAATCCTCATTTTGACTTAACCACGGAAATAAAAGCCAAAGCCATTGAATCAGCTAAAAAGGGAGCCAACGCTTTCATCGTTTTTAATACCGGTACCGAAAAGGACCAGCTAAAGTTTGAGCCAACATCAAAATCAGATTTATTGTCAATTCCTGTATTGTACATTTCAAAAACAGCAAAAGAAAAATACCTGAATGATGAAACTGCTACCCTCGACATCAAACTAAAAATTGTAATCGGCGACAAAATAAGATACGGTCATAACGTAATCGGGTATATCAACAACAACGCCGCCACTACGATTATACTGGGTGCCCATTATGACCATCTTGGGTTTGGTGAGGATAAGAACTCGTTATACACCGGTTCAACACCACAGATACACAATGGTGCAGACGATAATGCAAGCGGCACCGGGGCACTGATAGAACTAAGTAAAATGTTGAAGGCAGGTAACTATAAAAATAGTAATTACCTTTTGATTGCTTTTTCTGGTGAAGAGCTGGGCTTATATGGTTCAAAATATTTTACAGAGCACGCCACCATTGACCTTACAAAAGTAAATTACATGATCAATATGGATATGATTGGAAGGTTGAAAGACAGTACCCGTGGATTGAGCATTGGAGGCTATGGCACATCGCCACAATGGAGCGAACTGTTGGCTAAGCCCGACAAATATTTCAATATAAGCTTTGATAGCAGCGGTACTGGTCCAAGCGACCATACTTCTTTCTACAGAAAAGATATACCTGTTTTGTTTTTCTTTACAGGTACCCATGCCGATTATCACAAGCCATCGGATGATGCGGATAAAGTAAATTATTTGGGTGAACTACAAGTGGTAAAACTTATTTATTCGTTGATTGAGAAAACTAATAAAAGAGACAAACTTGATTTTACAAAAACAAGGGAATTGCCAACCAGCTCAAAAAGTAGTTTTCGGGTATCACTTGGTATAATGCCGGATTACACCTTCAGCGGAAAGGGCGTTAGGGCCGATGGCGTAAGCGATGGAAAAGTAGCTCAAAAAGTGGGTATCAAAGCAGGTGATATCCTGATTAAATTGGGAGATTACGAAATCACCGATATGCAGAATTACATCCAAACGTTGAATAAGTTTAACAAGGGAGATGCCGCCAAAGTAAAAGTAAAAAGGGGGGCAGAGGAGTTGGTTTTTGATATTGTGTTCTAGGGTTACGTTAAGAATAAGATGACAAGTTACAATTCACCCTGAACCCTGGCTACTACTGAGTTCAAAAGGGCTTTGTTGTGTTTACGAGCCTCCGTTGCTAAAGAGGGAGCGCTTTAAATGGTAGCAGTAGCAAATGGTCGGTGTCACCGACTGAAATAAGGAACGAAAATTTGGGATGCAGCCTGCTAAGAACTAATAAATTTCAAACTGAATAATAAAATTCTCCTTAGGGAGCAGCAGGGTTATGAAACTTAAAATAGACAATGAATCAATAGCCCGTGAGTTTTTTGAAGATGCCATTCTGCTGGGCATTGTAGCCCCGGTGAAGGATTACCAGTTTAGCTGGCAGTTGAATCAAATACTTGGGTTCGACTTCAGAATAAACAATGATTATGAGATACAACTAACCAAAAAAGAGCGAAAGTATTTTTTTTCCATATACGAATATGCGGTACCTTCTACTTCACTCATCCACTATCTTTACAACAACCAGTTTGACGGCGAATATCTTTTACCAGAATTTAAGCATCTCGACTTTGTTTGGCTAATTAAAGGAGAATATGTATCAACAGATGAATTGAAAGCATTGATGCAATCCATTAAATCTTTGCCAGGTGTGCAGCTTGTAAATGAAATGACCAACGAAAAAATAAAAAACAAACAACATCTCATCTTTTAGAAAGCCTGATTATTCTATTTAAAATCGACCAATCATTTAGTTTAAAAACGATAAGGCAACAGGCTGTTTTTTAACAACAGCAGTTTTTAGCCATTATCAATTCAATCACTATTAATTTATTTTTATGTGGGAGGAAAAAAACAATAAGCTCTATAAAAAATTTGAGTTTAAAAATTTTTCAGAAGCCTTTGGCTTTATGACAAGAGTTGCATTGGCTGCGGAAAAAATGGATCATCATCCGTTGTGGACCAATGTGTACAACAAGGTGGAAATATGGTTGAATACGCACGACGCAGGCGATATCATTACCGAAAAGGACCGGAAGCTTTCTGCCAGGATTGATGCATTGGCTAATTTGTAATGAGCCATCAACCGTTCAATCTACTCAAATGAATGGATGTTTATTTATGGCTATGCTTCATGCTATGTTCGTCAGATGCAGCATGAAGCATAGTTTGATTTTTTAAGCTGTAATTGTTAATTAGTCTTTTGAAATGGATAACATTGCACTGCGGGATTTGGTAAAACGAATAGTTCAAATGTAGGGGTCGTTTATGCTTTGATCGAAACGATTGTACTGTTTTGTGCAGTTAAATAGCCAACTGGATTTGTAAATAATTCCAGCCCATTTTGTGATAAAATATTTTTTACGGATTCAATAGCAGATGGGTTTACTGCAATTAGTAAGCCTCCACTCGTTTGCGGATCTGCAAGAATCGCTTTTTGATAATCAGACACAAGTCCAATTTTATGGCCATAGCTGTCCCAGTTGCGGTTGGTACCGCCAGGCACCGATTTTTGATCTACATAGCTTTTGATATCATGCAAAATCAGGGGAATATTTTCAAATTCAATCACAGCACTCAGTCCGCTTCCTTCTGCCATTTCCACCAGGTGGCCCAGCAGCCCAAAACCGGTTACATCCGTCATGGCGCTTACTTCCTTTACTTTGGCCAGCGCCTCACCAATTTTATTCAACTGCATCATTTGCTTTGCCGCCAGCCCTTTATGCGCTTCCAGTAATATGCCTTTTTTTTCTGCCGTTGTTAAAATACCTACACCCAATGGTTTTGTCAAAAACAAGATATCGCCTTCTTTGGCAAGGTTATTTTGTTTTATATTTTCAATGGGTACCAGTCCGTTTACAGCCAGTCCAAAAATGGGTTCCGGCGAATCAATGCTATGTCCGCCAGCCAGTGGAATACCCGCTTCTATACAAATACTTCTGCTGCCTTCAATGACTCTTTTTGCAATGGCCGGTGGTAAAACGTTGATCGGCCAGCCTAAAATGGCAATTGCTAAAATAGGTTTGCCTCCCATGGCATACACATCACTAATGGCATTGGCCGATGCAATCCTTCCAAACTCATACGGATCATCTACGATCGGCATGAAAAAATCGGTCGTGGATATCAATGCAGAACCGTTGCCCAGGTCGTACACTGCTGCGTCATCCTTGCTATGATTGCCTACGATCAGTTTATCATTATCCGGCATAGCGAAATTGCTGGTCAAAATTTCATCCAATATTTTGGGTGCTATTTTGCATCCACATCCTGCTCCATGAGAATATTGGGTGAGTTTGATGGCTGCCAGTTCTGTTGATTCCATAACTATTGTTCTTTTGGTTTTCGCCTCAATAATATTGCGGCATTTGTTTGTAAATCTGCACTAAATCTTACTTCATACCTTTTTTCACCATCCATAATGATTAACAGGCCCGTGTTTGGAGGAATACTACCAAGGCTTTCTGCATACATCACCATCGAAATTGAATCTGTAACGGATTTTTCAATGTAAATGGTTTTGCTGTTTGGTTTTTCGGTAAGACCCTGTTTGGCAAATATAATCTGCCCATTCATTAAAACGCTCACTGTATCGCCATCTACTTCACCATTGTCATACAAAGTTAATACCAGGCTATCCGATTCAAAAAATACAGACTGTTGATTTTTCATTTTCCTTTCAGCAACATCGGCGGCAGCTTTTACTAACGGTACAGTGGCAATAACAGGCACAAAAGTTTTTTGCTCCGGCGCTGCAACAATTGCGGTTGTTGTAACCGGTTTTATCGGCTCTGCCACTTTGATAACAGGTTGTGTAATTGAAGCTGCCGGCTTCTCATTTACAACCGGTTTCTTAGCAATAGCTGTAACAGGTTTATTGTCCTTTTGCTCAGGCGCTTTAACCGTGGCAACTGGTGCTGTATTTTTTGTTACAGGTGGCGGGGCAATTGTTTTTGGTTGTTCAATCACCGGTTGCGCATTTTCTTTTTTTACTGTAGGAGCAGCTACAATATCTTTCTTTTCAATTGGCGGAATGATAGGTGCTACTAGCTTAGTTAACGGTTTTATAGCAAGGTCTTCAGCAGGTTTTGTTTTATTTGTAACAGCATCTTTTGCTAACAGTTCCGTTGTTTTTTTACCTGGTAACGGGGTTTTAATTGCAGCAGGCTTTTCAACAGCCGTTGTTTTTGCAATGGACTGGTTGTTGTCTTTTGCATTTTTTGAGATGGAATCTTTTGCAATCAGCTCAGTAGTTTTTTTAACCGGACTGGGTGAGTTGATTGAGGGTGTCTTTTCAATAGAAGTCGTTGTTGCTATTGGTTGCCCGGTTGGTTTGATATCTGCCTTTGATGGATCAATTTTAGCCACCGGCTCCACGATCTTTTTGGATTCTGTTTCCTTTGGAATTTCCACTACTGTTTTTGCAATGGTTATTTCAATTGGTTTTTGGGCTGTTTTCGCCGGCTGCTTTTCAATGGCAATCTCATTGTTTTTTTCTGGTTCCGGGGTCTTTAATTCGTTGGGCTTGTCTACATCTGCAGGGACGGCTGGCGCTTCTGCTATTGTTTTATTTTTTATGGCCGGTTTTTCTACCCTTGCAATTTCTGTTTGTGCTTTAACAGCAGCTTTTACAAAGGAAAGATCTTTTTCAAGTTTTAGTTCCTGTAGCTGTTCAAACAAAGCCATCTGTTTAAAATCGATTGAACGTTTTACCTGTAAACTGCCGGTAAGCTGGCTGTATTCCCAGGTTCTGTTAGTGCTCCATCTGCCCCTCATTTCCATGGAGGTGTCACTTACGTAAAGTGCTAAAATACTTTGAACTTTTACTTTTTTTGGGGGTGCAACGCTAAAATTATTGGAGATCATTTCAACATCCTCTATAATTATCTCGCCATCTTTCCTTTTAATCTTTATTCTTTTTACACCAATTTCCTTTTTTCCCGAATCTTCAAATAAAGTATAGGAGTATCCTGTCAGTTTTCCTTTTTCTTCGCTGATAGCAATTTCGTATGGCAGCAATTTTTTGGCAGAATCGTTGTATAAAGAGCCCTTCCAAAGGCCCGTAATGTCCTGTTCTGCTGTTTTGTCCGTTTGTGCAAAAAGGCAAATGGGGAATAAAAGCAACAGGAACGTTATAATATTAAAGGGTAGCCTTTTCATTCATCAATAGGTTGGTGATCATTTTTACATCAACGCCCGGACAGGTTGTTTTATTGAGTAGGGCAGGAAGGTTTTCCCTGTTTAGCAAAGCTTTTCCATAGCATTTATCATAATATTTTAATAAAACCCTAAAACACTCTTTATGATTATTTTCCAACAGATGATTGATCGCTATTTTGGTTTCAAGACCACCTAATCTTTTTTGAATCCGAATCACGGCATTTACCAGTTTTTCTTTTTCAAATTTGCCATACGCTTCTGTCAGGTAATCGAGTCGTTCTTCAAATGGAATCTCAATAAACCTTACCCGGCTGTTTCGCATGGTGCTCCACAATGCGGTAGGTATATTAATCAGCCCGATGCGTTGACTCTCATCTTCAAGATAAATGATGTTGTTAGAGGCCAATTCCTCAACTTCAGCGGTTGGTTGATGTATGATAGCGGATAAATCAGCCGCCAATAAATTTTCAAACATTTCCTGTGTTGGCTGGGGCTTTTCGCCAAATGCGCCAAATGCAGAACCTTTGTGATTGGCCAATCCTTCAAGGTCAATTACTGGTTTACCCAGGCGTTTTAGTTCATGCAGCACGAGTGTTTTTCCGGAGCCTGTGTAACCACCTAAAATATTAAAATGGTATTGTTTTTCAAATTGTAATCTCGCCCATTGCCTGTAGTTTTTATAGCCACCAACCAGCGTGTACACTTTAAATCCATAGAGGTCTAATAACCAAGCCACGCCTGCACTACGCATGCCACCACGCCAGCAATGAACCAGAAAGCCCCCCCCGCCGCCTGAAGGGGCGGCCTTAGCCTTTTTAATATAAGACTCTGCTTCTTCTACCATAGCGCTCATCTTAGGTCCAAAAAAATCAAGGCCAATTTTTATAGCAGCTTCACGGCTTTGCTGTTTGTAGGCGGTACCCACCTGTTTTCTTTCTTCATCTGTAAATAATGGAAGACTATACGCACCTGGGATATGCGCATGCAAATACTCGCCGGGACTGCGAACATCCAAAATGGGAAGTGTTTTTGCCAGTTCTAAAAACTGGTCAATGGTTATTTTTTGTATGGCCATGTCGACTTCTTTTTTAGTTGCAGGGTGCAGGAAAACACAAATTAAAATTCCCTTTCCTGAGTATCTGCCTCCTAAATAATTAGATATTTTTATATACGCTCGTCAACCGATTCATTCATTTATTATCAGTCAACCAACTTATCCTTAAGGTACAAAAAAAAAGCTACTGAAATATCCAGCAGCTAGTAAAATTATATTTGATAACATTTCGTCGGTTTATCCATTCATTGAAGTAAGAAACTCTGCATTGTCTTTCGTTCCCTTCATGTTCTTCAACAAGGTATTCAATGCTTCCTCAGGATTCATATCCGCCATGTGCTTGCGCAATACCCACATGCGCTGGAAGGTTTCTTTATCCAGTAACAAATCATCTCTACGGGTAGAAGAAGATACGATATCAATGGCAGGGTAAATTCTACGGTTAGATAATCTTCTATCCAACTGAAGTTCCATGTTACCGGTACCTTTAAACTCTTCAAAAATAACTTCATCCATTTTACTACCAGTATCAACCAGGGCCGTTGCTATGATGGTCAATGATCCGCCAAATTCTATTTTACGGGCAGCCCCAAAAAACTGTTTTGGTTTTTGCATCGCATTTGCTTCCACACCACCACTCAATACTTTACCACTTGATGGTGCTACGGTGTTGTGTGCTCTTGCCAAACGGGTAATGCTATCCAATAAAATCACCACATCGTGTCCACATTCTACCAAACGTTTCGCTTTTTGCAAGGCAATGGTAGAAACCTTTACGTGTTTTTCAGCAGGTTCATCAAAGGTAGACGCAATAACTTCTGCTTTTACGCTACGTTCCATATCGGTCACCTCTTCCGGTCTTTCATCTACCAGCACAATCATCAGGTAACATTCCGGGTGATTTTCTGCAATCGCATTGGCCAGTTCTTTTAGCAACATGGTTTTACCAGTTTTTGGCTGGGCAACAATCAATCCACGCTGGCCCTTACCAATCGGCGTAAACAGATCCATGATTCTTGTGCTGTAGTTGCTGGAAGAAGTAGTAAGATTTAATTTCTCAAAAGGAAACAATGGCGTAAGATAATCAAACGGAACCCTGTCTCTCACTTCATCCGGGCTTTTACCATTGATGGTTTCCACCTTTAACAAGGCAAAATATTTTTCACCTTCTTTTGGCGGACGAACAGATCCATAAACAGTATCACCTGTTTTTAATCCAAATAATTTAATTTGAGAAGGAGATACATAAATATCATCCGGAGAGGATAAGTAATTATAATCGCTGCTTCTTAAAAAGCCATATCCGTCGGGCATCATTTCCAATACACCTTCGCCTAATATGATACCATCAAATTCAATATTAAAAACCTGTGTATCCCTGCGCTGCTGGTATTGCTTACCGGGATATTGATTTTGCTGGCCGCTTTCGTTTTGTTGTAATTCGGGTTGCTGTTGTTGTATATCTTCTTCCTGTAGTAGAGATGCAATTGCAGCAGGTACAGTACTCTGTTCGTTTGTGATGGGTTGTAAATCTTCTTCGTCCTCCTCTTCTTCTTCCGGCTCAGGTCTTTTGGCTACCACCCGTTTTCTATCTGCAGGATGTTCTGTTTTTTTAACTGGTTTATGTTCCGCTTTTGGCTCTGCCAGTTTTGGGGCTTCCACAGCAGGTGCCTGCTCTTCTGTGGCATTCGCCTGATTGCCCTTGACGGTGCGTTTGCGTTTTGGTTTTTCTTGTTCTTCGCCTTTTTTTGGTTCTTGGTTCATGATAGTAATGGATTGAGAATCCAGGATTTTGTAGATGAGGTCCTGTTTATCGAATTTTTTAAAGTTGGGTATAGCAAGTTGCTCAGCAATATCCTGCAACTCAGGAACGAGCATGTCGTTCAGTTGTAAAATGTCGTACATAAAAGAGTGAAAATGATTTTTTTCAAAAAATCTAGTCTTAAAATCTGAAAAAGTAATTGAGAATTTAGATTAACGGAATGGGACTGTCTGACGCAGTGAATGAATGGAAAAACCTTATCAGCAATATTCCTGCGCAATATTACGCCGTTTTTATTAAAAACACAATTTTTTTGTTTTTGTCATTGGTACAGTGCCAGCAGATGTAATAAATGGCGTAAACCAAGCCGATGGTTGTTCCAGTCAAAGGATTTCAACAATGCAGCTTTACCGAAAACCAATATGAGCAAAAAAAGTAAAATTTTTCCACGTACTGTACTGTTGCGGTCATTGATCCAAAATGCGGAAATATTTCCAGGGCGTTAAATGCGCCTTTTTAATTTTAAAACAATTTGATGCCAATATTTCATTATCGCAATAGCAATAGCGTGCTTACACTACTTGGTTTTTGAGCACTTTACCGGCTTCAAAATCATCTATATTTTCCAGGGTTATTTGCGCAATTTGTGTCAGGGCTTCTTCGGTAAAAAATCCCTGGTGAGAAGTAATCAGCACATTTGGAAAACTCAACAGCCGCAAAATTTCATCGTCCTGGATGATATTTTCAGAAAGGTCTTTGAAAAATAATTTCTCTTCCTGTTCATATACATCCAAACCCAGGTAACCAATACGGCCTGATTTTAAGCCATCGATAGCAGCAGAAGTATCGATCAACGCCCCACGGCTGGTATTAAGCAACATTACACCTTCTCTCATCATACCAATGGTTTGTTCATTGATGAGATACCGGGTTTGTTCATTTAAAGGGCAATGCAATGAAATGATATCTGCCTGTTCAAATATATCTACCAACGGTAAATACGTTACACCCTTTGCTGCAGTTGGTTGATGGGCTATCAAATCAAAGGCCAATACATTGCATCCAAAGCCCATCATAATATCGCAAAAGATCTGTCCGATTTTTCCAGTGCCAATAACACCCACCGTTTTACCATGTAAGTCAAATCCAGTCAGTCTTTCCAATGAAAAATTTCCTTCTCTTACACGGTTATACGCTTTGTGTGTTTTGCGGTTAAGCGTTAACATCAGTGCCACTGCATGTTCGGCTACAGCATAAGGAGAATAAGCAGGGACTCTTACTACGGGAATGCCATTTTCTTTAGCGGCAGCAAGATCCACATTATTAAAACCGGCACTTCTTAAAGCAATCAACTGTATCCCTGTTTTTTTTAGCTCAATGATGGTATTCCTGCTCAGTTTATCATTTACAAATACACAAACAGCATTGCAGCCCGTTGCAAGACTTGCTGTTTGCTTATCAAGTCTTGCTTCAAAATAAATGATTTCGTGCGTGGTCACGTAATGATCAAAAAATTCACGGTCGTATGACTTGGTAGAGAAGAAAGCGATTTTCATACTGCTAAGTTAGCCAATTTGCATGGTAGAGCTGTTGAATTAAAGAAAGAAAAAGTTCTGTCAATCTCAGTAGAAAATATTGAATCATAAATTTGAGAAGGTAGATGAACATTTTTCTGCAAACGTTTAAATGCTGACTTTATATGCTGACTTATGCTTTCGAGTCCTCATCCATCATGGGCTATTTACTTTCTACAAAAGGAAATAATTGCTGAAAAAAATCTGGCATCCTACATTCTACAAATGCTGATTATCTTTGCCATCCTAAAAATCAGGATTATGTTTAACAAAAGGGTGAGGATTAAAGAATTGTTGGCCAGCGATAACGCCAACTACCAGGCAACCGTGATGGGGTGGGTACGCACCTTCCGCAACAACCAGTTTATAGCGTTGAATGATGGCAGTACCAACAATAATTTACAGGTGGTCGTAAGTCTCGGCGAGTTTGACGAGCAAACGCTGAAACGCCTTACCACAGGCGCATGTATAAAGGCGATCGGTGATGTGATCCCCTCTTTAGGCAAAGGACAGAAAGTAGAATTAAAGGCAACCTCAATAGAAATATTAGGAGATAGCGATGCAGAAAAATTTCCGCTACAGCCTAAAAAACACAGTCTAGAATTTTTAAGAGAGATTGCCCATCTGCGTTTCAAGACCAATACTTTTGGCTCTGTGTTCCGGGTGCGGCATTCGCTGGCATTTGCCATTCATAAATTTTTTAATGATAAGGGATTTATATACCTGCATACACCCATTATTACAGCAAGTGATGCAGAAGGGGCGGGCGAAATGTTTAAAGTAACCTCTTTGCCACTTGATGGCACTGCACCTAAAAACGAAGATGGTTCCATCAATTACAAAGAAGATTTTTTTGGCCGCAGTACCAACTTAACAGTAAGCGGACAACTGGAAGGTGAATTAGCGGCAATGGCGTTTAGTGACATTTACACTTTCGGTCCAACGTTCAGGGCAGAGAATAGCAATACTACCCGTCATCTTGCGGAGTTTTGGATGATTGAGCCCGAAGTTGCTTTTAACGACCTGGAAGACAACATGAACCTTGCAGAAGAATTCATCAAGTACGTTATCAAACATGCGCTGGAGAATAACAAAGAGGACATCGAGTTTTTAGCACAGCGCCTGGAAGAAGAAGAAAAACAGAAGCCCCAAAACGAAAGAAGTGAAATGGGGCTGATGGATAAACTGGACTTTGTGGTGAATAACGATTTTGAACGTTTAACCTATACAGAAGCCATTGAAATTTTGAAGGAAAGCAATCACAATAAGAAAAAGAAATTTCAATATTTGATTGAAGGCTGGGGAGCAGATTTGCAAAGTGAACATGAACGCTACCTCGTAGAAAAGCATTTTAAAAAACCGGTGATCTTAACTGATTATCCAAAAGATATCAAGTCGTTTTACATGCGCATGAACGATGATGGCAAGACCGTGGCAGCAATGGATATTTTGGCGCCAGGTATCGGAGAAATTGTAGGTGGATCGCAAAGAGAAGAGAGGCTTGACAGACTTACGCAACGCATGGATGAAATGAATATTCCGGCAGAAGAAATGAATTGGTACCTGGATACCCGAAGATTTGGCGCTTGCCCGCATGCAGGCTTCGGACTTGGTTTTGAGCGCCTGGTGCAGTTTGTAACCGGTATGGGAAATATCAGGGATGTAATACCTTTTCCTCGTTACCCAAAGAGTGCAGAATTTTAGGTTTGGGTAGATTAAAGAGAGTTATTCTAAGAAGATATTGTTGATTATAGAACAACATTAATTGAAGCTAAAAATAAAAGGCAACCATCTCTGGTTGCCTTTTATTTTTTAAAACTTCAGGGTTATTATTTTTTATTTAAAATTGAATAAAACCGGCTATTAAAATCAACCAGCTCTTTCGCTAATAAATCGATGGTTCCTTCTTTGGTGGCAGATAGCGGCTCCAATGCTGTTGCCACTTCCACATACACATCACTCAGGCGGCGCCTGTATTTAAATTCATCAAAGAAAACCGTCTTCCGGTTTAATTCCAGCATTTCCCGCCTCATGCTGTCAAGTGCATTGAGTTTGGATTGCTGGGCAGGTGTTTTGGCCGAAATTTTTGATAATACCGCCATTGAATTATCAAGCGTATCTACCAACACCTCCAGTTTTTCGTGCAGGTTGTAGAGGCGCATTGCCTGTCCGTAAAGTTTGTCTATACTTTTTGCAGTAAATCCTTTGGCATCATTTGGTTTGATGTTAATGAATTGTTCGTACTTTTTTCCGTCTACCAACAAAACTATTTTATACTTACCAACAGGTACCCTTGGTGCAACGAAACCTGAAAAGAAAACAGTTGAACCTGCTACAAAACCGCCTTTGGCAATCTTGGGTGGATTGATATTAAACGGCCAGTAAACTTTGTTAAGACCTTTAAGTGTGGTGCCATTGAAGTCTTTAATTTTTTTGTTGGCAGCATCATAAATTTCGAGTTTTACCCCGGTACCATTTCGCTCTTTCAGGTAATAATCGATAGAAGGTAACAGCACTTTTCCACTGGCGGTATAGCCATCAATATTGTCGCCGGTAGCGGGAAGCTGCGGGCTATAGTCATACACAAAATCATTTACCGGGTACAAAATTACATCCTTGTTTAAGTCGGATTTCACCAGGTTTCTCAAAGGTTGAAGATCATCAATTATGTAAATGCCCCTTCCATGTGATGCAATTACAAGATCACCCGTTTTTGGCTCAATGGTAATATCTCTCACACTGTTATACCAGGGCATATTCTGGTATTTACTTCTCATCCAGTTGGCACCGCCGTCAATTGAAATAAACAGGCCCATTTCTGTACCGGTAAAAAGCAACTGACTGTTTTTGATGTCTTCCCGTATCACATGTGCAAAACCCGTAAACTCGGGAGAACTGATCTTTTTCCAGGTATTACCGGCATCGTTGCTCATGGCAATATAGGTTGCGTGATCGCCGTACATATGGTTGTCAAATGTTACATACATTCTTTTGGGGTCCAGTTTCGAAAGCTCAATACAGCTTACCCAGGCTTGTTTGGGAATACCCGCCTTCCAGGCTGCAGAAGCTTTGTTGGTCCATGTTTTTCCACCGTCTGTGGTTACCTGCAGATTGCCATCATCGGTACCTGCCCAAATGATGTTTTCATTGGCAGGATGTTGGGTGATGGTATAAATGGTGCAATGGTTTTCGGCACTGGTATTATCACCGGTGATGCCGCCACTTTCTGCTGATTTTATTTTGCTTTTATCATTGGTGCTCAGGTCGGGCGAAATGCGTTGCCAGTTTCTGCCTTCATCGGTTGACTTATACAGGTACTGATTGGCCATGTACAGATTGAACAATGGTTGTCCGGTGGCAGATTTTTTTAGAGAACGTCCGGTCACGATCGGCGTATTCCAATGAAAACGATGGTCCTCTTCGCCCACTGTTTTTTGGGGTTTTATGGACGAAGGAAGCCCGGTATTTAAGTTAATCCGGTTGGCATTGCCACCCTGCGATTCTGCAAAAACAATTTTTGAGCTGAGCGGACTTGGCTGTACCCAAAAACCATCACCGCCGTTGATGTCTAACCAATCTGCACTGGTGAGGCCACCTGGCGAAGAATTAGGCGCCATCCAGCTTCCGTTATCCTGCAAACCGCCGTAAACGTTGTAAATATTTTCATTGTCTGTGGCTACATGGTAAAACTGACCAACGGGTAAATTATTTAGAAATTGCCAGGATACGCCTTTGTTCATACTTAAATAAATACCACCATCAGTACCAAGATACATGATATCTGTATTGGAAGGATTTATCCAAAGTGCATGATGATCGGCATGTGGTGCAACGCCACCAATGATTGTATTGTTCCAGGAATAGCCGCCATCTTTTGAGTATTGAAAATCATAAGCTGGCCTGTAAACTTTTTTTGCATCTTTAGGATCAAATACCAGCGTGCTAAAATAAAAAGGTCTTGCTGTAATATTATCGGTAGCCGCTAATTTCTCCCAACTGCTGCCTTCATCTTTTGAGAGGTATAAGCCCGGCGTTTTGGCTTCAACTATTGCCAATACCTCTTCCGGTTTAGATGGATTGATCGTTACGACGATGCGTCCAAGATCGCCTGTTGGTAAGCCCTGGGTAACTTTATTCCAGGTTTCCCCACCATCGGTACTTTTGAATAAACCACTACCTGGTCCACCAGAAACAAAGGAATAGGGTTTTCGGCTTGCCTGCCAGAAACTTGCCAGCATTATTTTTGGATTGGTTGGATTGATGGCAATATCCGCACAACCGGTTTCATTGTTTACAAACAATATTTTTTTCCAGGTTTTACCGCCATCGCTGGTTTTATACAAACCCCTGTGTGAACTGCTGCTCCACAATGGGCCAGGAGCAGCCACAAAAACTGTTTTTGAATCGTTGGGATCAATCAAAATCTTACTGATATGCTCGGTGCTATCCAGTCCAATTTTTTGCCAGTTAGATCCGCCATCGGTCGTTTTATAAATACCATCTCCAATAGATACGGTATTGCGCATGTTGCTTTCGCCGGTGCCGGCATACACTACTTTATCATTGTTGGACTCCACCGCCAATGCACCGATGCTTTGGCAATATTTATCAAAAACAGGCTGGAAGGAGATCCCTCCATTCTGGGTTTTCCAGATGCCGCCACCTGCGGTTCCAACATATAAAGTTAATTGGTCGTTTACGTTTTTTCCTTCAATAGAAGTAATGCGGCCGCTCATGGTAGATGGCCCCAAGGCCCTTGCACTAAGGGTTTGGAAGTAAGAGGTATTGAGCGATACCTGCGCTTGCAAACAGCCTGCACCAAGTCCGCAAATCAACAGGAGGTAGAAGTATTTTTTCATAAAATTGTTTTGGGAAGCGTAAAATAGTACTACGGTAAGGCAAAAAAATAACCTTACTCAACTGTAAAATTGTTACTGAGTAAGGTTATCTATAAAAAGGATGATTACTTATTCAGCAGTAAATATTTTTGCGTCTACCGTAGGATTTGTAACAAGCTTTTTGGTAACCATCACCATACCACCCTGGTCAACTTTGAACGGAATCTTTACTCCGAAATCAGTCACCTGATAATCTAAGTTTTTAGCAGTTACTTTTACATCCTGACCCTGCTGTTTTGAAGTACTTTCTTCCTTATAAATCAGGTTGGTTTTTAGATCAAAAAAGTAAGTCGTTTCTTTTTTGTTTTTTGTGGTAAGTTTAATTTTAAAATATTCGTTGCCATCTTCTTCATCTTTACCCAATGCCTCTACTGTACTGCCTTTCTCTTTATAGTCAACAAAAGCTCCTTGAATGTCTAACTGGTCCAGTTTGTCGGTTAATTCATCTGCTGTCAAAGGTTGCAGCGTGGTTTTGCCTGCCATAGGATTTTGCGACCAACCCTTGGCAGGCGTGGTAATGTCAATAAATTTACTACCCTGGAATTCTGCGTCTACCCTTGTTCCTGTATTATTTACTGCCTGCATGGTAAAAGGAATTTCGATTCCCTGTACTTCAATCTGGCCTTCTATCATCATAGACTTAATTTGCTTCCATTTTTCTTTACCACCAATGGCTGTGATGTATTTGTCAATCACTTCATCGGCTGTTTGCGCTTTCACGCTAAATCCGATTGATAACAAGCCTGCCAATAATAGCGAAGGGAATAAGATTTTTTTCATTTTAGTTGATTTAGTTGATTTAAAAATTGAATGTACAATAATAGGTATCATTTAGTTCAAAAAAATTACAAGCGTAAAAAAATAACTTTTAATTTATCCATCCTAAATTTTTATTTGTATGGAAATTTTCTGTGTTGGTTGGTATTTTATCCATATTCTCAGAAGCAAAGAACATAGTAACAATAAAAGAAGTGATTTGTTGCTTCAAATTAAAAAAATAAAAGAAGGAAGTGTAGTACCATCGGCAATATACTTACTGTTGATTTTTTTAAATTTTACAACCTACATTTGATCACATTAGTTAAGGAAAGGTTGGAAGAATGTTTTTAGGTTGATACTGCATTTTATCAGAATCTGTTTCCGTAAATTCATATAAAAAGTGAGAAAAAATGAGCAACAATACTTTTAAAAAAGCAGACTGGATAAATAATACAGATGTTTATGAAGTTAATCTCCGTCAGTACACCGCAGAAGGTACTTTCAATGCGTTTTTGCAGGAGTTGCCTCGGCTTCAGGAAATGGGTGTATCTACTTTATGGCTGATGCCGATTACACCAATTGCCCAAAAAAATAAAAAAGGCACGTTGGGTAGTCCTTATGCCTGCAGCGATTATACCAGTATCAACCCTGAATTTGGTACGCTGGCCGATTTTAAAAATTTTGTGAATACGGCGCATCAATTGGGATTTAAAGTCATCATCGACTGGGTGGCAAATCATACAGGATGGGATCATGTGTGGACAGTTTCCAATCCTGATTATTATAAGATAGATCTGGAAACCAACGACTTTAAAATTGCCAGTGGTATGGATGATATCATTGAGTTGAATTTTAAAAACCCGGCACTTCGCACAGCAATGATTGAAGCCATGCGATATTGGGTAGCAGCATGTGATATAGATGGCTTTCGTTGTGATCTGGCTTTTTGGGTGGAGCTGGAGTTTTGGCTGGAAGCAAGAACGGAGCTGGAACAAACCAAGACATTGTTTTGGCTGGCAGAAGCAGATGGTATTGATCATGCAAATTATTACCAGGCATTTGATGCCATCTATACCTGGACCTGGATGCACATAACTGCCACGTTTTACAAAGACCATTGGTCGGTTGATAGCCTGAAAAATATTTTATACCACTATAATTCCATCGGTGATAAAGATGCCATCAAACTTTGGTTTACCAGCAACCATGATGAGAATAGCTGGAACGGAACGGAGTATGAAAAATATGGCGATGCGGCCAAAGCATTGGCAGTACATAGTTTTACCTGGAATGGCATACCATTAATTTACAGTGGACAGGAACAGCCCAACTTAAAAAGACTGGCGTTTTTTGAGAAGGATGTAGTAGAATGGAATGATAAATACGAATTGCACGAATTTTATCAGCGCATGTTAAAGCTTAGGAAGAGCAATCCCTCATTGAGAACCGGTGATGATGCCGTGATGACGTATATGGTGAACGCTACCGCCAACGAATCACTGATAGCTTACCTGCGCAAAAACGGCGTCCATGAAGTGCTGGTTTTTTTAAACATGACCCGCCAGGAGCTACAATTTACCATCGAAGATGAAAAGATAAATGGTGTTTATTTGGATGTATTTAGCGGAGTTAATGTCAATTTATCAGTTGATAAAGAAATAGAATTGAAAGCCTGGGGTTACAAAGTATTTGAGCGGTAGAATTTTTTCTTTGTCCGATAGAATTCCTTGAAACGAAACACTGGTTGAGCTAATTAAATAAAATCACAAACATCGTTAGAGCTTTGTGCAAGTGTGGCATTATTATGCCATCTGCACAAAACCGCTGGCTGATTTTGATAAAGATTAATAATAAGAGCTTATGTTTAAGTGCTGTTTGTCAATCTCCTTACTAAAGCCCGGATATGTAGAATTGGAGATTGCTGTAACTTCAAGTTATACTCGTACAAAATTCAATTTTAGCAGTTCGCTTTTGTTCACCAATGAAAAGCGAATATTTGAAATGAAACTAAATTTGCAAAATGATTAACAACATCAAACCACTTGGTCAAAAAGCATACGGTTCAATCCCACATTTACCATACAGTCGTTTAGGAAATGGCGACCACCATATTGAAGAAGGCCAGGCGTTAATAGCAACCAAACAAACAAGGGATAAAAACGATTTGATAATAGTTCAGGAAAAACTTGATGGCTCAAACTGTTCTGTAGCAAAAGTTAATGGTCAAATATTAGCACTTGGCAGAAGTGGTTATTTGGCAGAAACGTCACCTTATGAGCAACATAAAATTTTTGCTAAATGGGTTCTATCAAATGAAGAAAGATTTGAAAAACTGTTGCACGAAGATGAAAGAGTTTGTGGCGAATGGTTGGCACAAGCTCACGGAACAATTTATAATTTAAGTCACGAACCTTTTGTTGTTTTTGATTTGATGACTAAAAATGAAAGAACTTCTTACCACAACTTTTTGCTTCGTGTTTTGCCATTGGGATTCGTTGTTCCAAATCTTATCCATATTGGGCAATCTTTGTCAATTGAAAAGGCATTGAAAAAAATTGAAGTATCAGGCCATGGTGCAGTTGATGAAGTGGAAGGTGTCATTTATAGAGTTGAAAGAAATGGTCGGGTTGATTTTCTTACAAAATTTGTCAAGCAGTCGAAGGTTGATGGAAAATATTTACCTGAAATCAATAATGGTCAAACAATTTGGAATTGGAAGGATGTTTAAAGTGACGGCTAACAAAAAGATACCCGGCAATAAATCAACTTCCAGCTTGAAACGCTGGAACATAAGTTGGTAAAAATTTCAGCAGGTCGAAATGAAACGTTTGCCGGATCAGTTTTTAACGAACTGTTTGATGGCTGCGAAAAACCTGATCGCTTTAGCAGCGTATTTTAAATAGGTTTTTTAGAAAGAGCAAAAGGGGTTGCCAGTCCTACAATAAATTTTCACGCATTGGCACAATCGTTAACGAAAATCGCTCACTATATCTGTCAATTTGAATTAAGTCGTTTCATAACTGCTAGGATGCTTAACTGCGATTTAGCGAACATCTGTTATTGATTCACTACTTTTGATTTTTGATTGTTTATTAATTTCTAATATGGTATGAAAATATTAACACTTCTCTCCCTCGCTTTTTTTACAATGCACACGTCATTTTCTCAAAAAGATTACAGTAAATATCCTGCCTATAAAGGAGGAGATTTGGGATTGACCTATTCCAAAATTCAATCTGTATTTAAAATATGGAGTCCAACTGCAGAAGCTGCCGAATTACTTTTTTTTAAGGAAGGCGTTGGCGGCGAAGCAATTAAAAAAGTCAGGTTGGTTAAGGGGGAAAAGGGTACATGGAGTACAAAACTGGCCGGTAATCACAAAGGGAAATTTTACACCTTTAGGGTTAAAATAAACGGGCAATGGAGCAATGAAGTTGCTGACCCTTACACGAAAGCAACCGGCGTAAACGGCAGGCGGGCCATGGTGGTTAATTTGGCTGAAACAAATCCTGCCGGATGGCACGCTGATAAAAGTCCGGACTTTTCTGCTACCAATAATAAAACTGATGCCGTCATTTATGAACTGCATATAAGAGATGCCAGCATTGCTGAAAACTCGGGTATAAAAAATAAAGGAAAGTTTTTGGGTCTCGCTGAAGAAGGAACCAAAGGCAGCGAAGGACTTACTACCGGACTTGATCATTTGAAAGAACTGGGGGTTACGCACATTCATCTGCTGCCATTTTTTGATTATAACTCTGTGGATGAAAGCAGCGATGATAACAAACAGTACAACTGGGGATATGATCCATTGAATTACAATGTGCCCGAAGGTAGTTACAGCACTAATCCTAATGATGGCAATACACGGATTAAGGAGTTAAAGCAAATGATTAAAGCCTTTCACAAAAATGGAATGCGGGTAGTAATGGATGTGGTGTACAATCACGTGGCAGATCTTAAATCCTCTTCTTTCAATCAATTGGTACCCGGCTATTATTTCCGTCATAAAAAGGATGGCTCTTTTTCTGATGCCACGGCCTGTGGCAATGAAACTGCCAGTGAGATGCCGATGATGCGCAAGTTTATGCTGGAAAGTTTATTGTATTGGGTAAAGGAATATCACATAGATGGCTTTCGTTTTGATTTGATGGGCGTGCATGATATTAAAACCATGAACCGGATTGCTGCAGCACTTCATAAAGTGAAGCCCGATATTTTATTGTACGGCGAAGGCTGGACAGCAGGCGATTCGCCATTGCCGGATTCATTGAGGGCACTTAAAAAAAATGCTGCAAAATTAGACCGGTTTGCAGTGTTTAGTGATGACGTAAGAGATGGAATAAAAGGCAGTGTATTCGACATCAATGATCGTGGCTTTGCCAGTGGAAAGATAGGTATGGAAGAGTCGGTAAAATTTGGAATTGTGGCTGCGGCCAACCATCCACAGGTAGATTTTACAAAAGTAAACTATTCTAAAAAGGCCTATTCTGCTGCTCCCTGGAATGTGATTACTTATTGCGAATGTCACGACAACAATATCCTGATTGACAAACTAAGGTTGAGCTGTAAAGATGCTTCCAAAGAAGAAATAGAAAAGATGCAGCAGTTGGCTTTAACCATTGTACTTACTTCGCAAGGCATTCCATTTTTACATGCAGGTACAGAATTTTTGCGAACAAAAAGTGGTGTAGAAAATTCATACAATGCAGGGGATAGCATCAACAAAATTGACTGGAGTCTGAAAAGTAAAAATCTTTCTATCAACAAATACATTCAACAGTTGATCTCTATCCGTAAATCGCATCCTGCCTTCAGGATGGTTAGCAATGAACAGATTTTAAGGTGCATACACTTTGATCAAAATCCGGCACCTGGTACCATTATCTATACCATTGACGGGGCGGCAATGAAGGATAGCTGGAAGAAAATTATGGTTATTTTTAACGGAACCAATCAGGTACAAACCTTTGCATCGCCTGCTGGCAACTGGCGCACTGCTGTCAACACATCGAATGACGAAATCACTTCTACCGGAAGGTTAAAGCTGGATAAATATAGCGCAGTGTTATTGTATCAGGAATAAATCCTGAAATGGCTGCATGAGATGTATATTACCTTTGAGGTTTAGAATAAAATGTTGCGAAAATATGCTACGAAAAAAAGGAGCCAATAGATCAAATCTATTGGCTCCTTTAGTTTACGACTTCCAGCCTTTGTTCAAATGCAGGGGCATAAGAACCAGAAGGCAATTTATTTATAAGAAACAGCAAGGTTTATTCATGAATACATAAAACGGGTATATGCGTGTGATACACCAATTCTTTGGTTTGGCTGCGCCTGAAAATCTTTTCCACCAAATTGTGCTTTTTAGGTATTACCACTAACCAATCCAATTTTGACCGGTCAACAAACCAGTTTACACCATCCGTTACTTCTCCTGCTTCTATGCTGTGAAATTCTGCTTTTGTATCCCGAAGTAAATCATTGATCAGGTAGCTTTCCCGAGCCTTGGCTGCATCAGCGGTATTGCTTTTATCTACGTTTAATACATGTAATTCTGCATGGAAATCGGCCACAATTTTTCTGAGTAATGCCACTGGCGTTGTTTTTTCTACTTGTTTGTAATCGCAGGCAAAGCCAATCTTTCTAACAGGTATAAATTCAGCCTTTGGCGGAACCACCAGTATCGGGTAAGCTAACTCAAAAATGGTTTTGATAGTATTGCTGCCTACTATTAACCGGGTCAATGCATTTTTACCGGACAGGCCAATCACTACCATATCAGGCTTCAATACTTCACATAAATTGTTAAGTCCCAATTGCAGCAGGTTCATTTCTGCTTTTATATTGATGGTTATCTTTCGTTTCAGTTTTTCCTGTGTTTCATCCCGCAGCAGTTCTAATTCGTGATCGGCGGCATTTTGCATCTCCACAATATCCACAACCGGATATGCGAACTCGCTTAACGCAATGGGGATTTGATAGGCATGGTAAAGCCAGATTTCGGCACCATAAAAAGCAGCGAGGTTACCCGCAAATTCAGCAGCATTGGTAGATGTTGCTGAGAAATCAACCGGAACGATAATGGTTTTCATTTTGATGATTTTAGTACATCAAATATAATTTTAAAAGCGGGTGATAATTATGACCTTTATCAGTATCATTTATGACTTGATGGCTTGCATGAAAATGATCCCTTAGTTATTTAACGCATTGTCCATTACTTAAAAAGGGGGCCATCACCATGCATCTTTCTTTATAATTTTATTAGCCTGTCAACGGCAGCCTCCAATGTTTCTTCTTTCTTTACAAAACAAAAACGTAGCACCTTATTATCCTTGCTATTGGTATAAAATGCAGAAGTTGGTATAGCGGCCACTTCATACTCTTTAGTGAGCCGGATGGCAAAATCAGCATCGTTTTCATCGGTAATATCAGTATAACTATACAACTGAAAATAGCTACCATAAGAAGGCAGCGGCTTAAATTTTGTTTGCTGCATCAGTTGCTGAAAGTAATCCCTTTTTTGTTGCAACTCCTTGCCCAATTGCAGGTAGGCATCTTTTTGCAAAATGAATTCAGCCAATGCATGTTGCACCGGGCTATGGCAGGAGAAGCAGTTGAACTGGTGTACTTTTCTAAACTCTTTCATCATGGCGGCAGTCGCTACACAATAGCCCATTTTCCAGCCGGTGCAGTGGTAAGTTTTACCAAATGAAAAGCATACAAAACTTCTTGCCAGCAGATCGGGATAACGCAACATGCTTTCGTGTTGGTTATCATCAAATATCAGATGTTCATACACTTCGTCGCTCAAAATAAAGATGCCGGTATCTTTTACTATGCTGCGCAATTGCTCAATATCGTTTCTGTCAATTACACTGCCTGTTGGATTGTGCGGTGTGTTGAGGATGATCATTTTGGTTTTGGGAGATATTTTTTCCCTCACCAGGTTCCAGTTGATGTTATAGTCCGGATAGATCAATGGTATTAAAACCGGTATCGCCCCATTGATTTCAATATTGGGAATATAACTGTCGTAAGCAGGCTCAAAAACAATCACTTCATCTCCGGGTCGCAACACGGTGGTAAGTGCGGTATAAATGGCATAAGTGCCGCCGGGTGTGATGGTGATTTCTGTTTCAGGATTCACCTTTGCTGCGTACAACTGTTCCATCTTTTCGGCAAGGCGTTCTCTTAATAAACCAAGACCGGCCATGGGAGCGTATTGATTTTGACCATTGCGCATAGCACTGTTTACCAAACTTATCAACTCCTCGCTCATCATAAAATCGGGGAAGCCCTGGCCAAGATTGATGGCCTTGTATTCCAATGCCAACGCACTCATGGTGGTAAAGATGGTGGTGCCGATATTGGGAAGTTTGCTTTTTATTGACGGGCCCAATTGAATGAATTTTGAATGTTTTTGTTGATTATTTTTTCATCTTAGTACTTGTAATGAATTAACCTATACATTTCAAAATTTATCTGGAGAGATTTTATAGTTCCATTCACCATGAAAAACATCCCTTGAAATAATAAGTGAAGCCATTTGTTCATCAGATATTTTTATACC
>JBBQKO010000027.1:0-25290 GCA_038327005.1 Chitinophagales bacterium
GATAATCAAATGACTGGATAGGCAAGATGTGATTGATAAGAACTATAGTGGATTTCAATACTGCAGATGCTGTTAAGTTAAGTGGGAAATGCCACCCATCAGGTATTTGGTAAATGATCATCGGTCCTTCAACTTTCACCATAGACCATTCACCATTCACCATTGCCCCTTCACCCTCGACACCTTTCACCAATCACCAAAATAATAAATAATGGAAATAAGATTTCAAAATAGTCCGAAGGAAACTGCGGCGATGGATACGGACGAGTTACGGGCGAATTTTATTTGTGAAACGCTGATGCAGGATGATACCATCAAATTAGTTTATTCGCATTACGACCGCATGATCATAGGCGGAGCAAAGCCGGTGAATACCACCCTTGTGTTGGAAAATGAAGAAGAACTAAAAGCCGCTTATTTCCTGGAAAGAAGGGAAATGGGTGTGATTAATATTGGCGGTGCCGGCAAGGTATTGGCAGCAGGCGCCTCCTACGAACTCGACAAACTGGATTGTGTTTACCTTGGTAAAGAAACGCAGGACGTTAGTTTTCAATCAGCAGATGCATCCAATCCGGCTATGTTTTATTTATTGTCTGCTCCTGCTCATCATGCGTATCCAACAGTAAAAATGAGCAAAGCAGAAGCGTTGCCTGTTGCAATGGGTTCGGTTGAAACCTCCAACCAGCGAACCATCTACAAATACATTCACCTGGATGGAATTAAAAGTTGCCAGTTGGTAATGGGCTTAACCGTTTTAGAAAGTGGCAGTGTCTGGAATTCTGTACCACCGCATACGCATACCCGCCGGATGGAAGTCTATTATTATTTTGACGTACCTGCACTGCAATCCGTATTCCATTTTATGGGCGAGCCGCTGCAAACACGTCATGTAGTGTTAACCAATCACCAGGCGGTTATATCTGCACCATGGAGTGTGCATTTTGGATCGGGTACATCCAATTATGGATTTATCTGGGGAATGGCAGGGGAGAACCAGGCCTTCCCGGATATGGATCCTGCACCAGTGTACACGTTGAAGTAAAATTGGTGAATGGTGAATGGTGATTGGTGAATCGATGTCCTTTAGTTAGAGTATTTTATGTTCCGTTAGCAACAATATATGGGTAGAAAACATAGATTGATTGTCAAGGGCGTTCCGTAGAAACGCTATGTGCAACTCGGTCCGCACAACGTTCCTAACGGAACGTAAACGGATGCGACATGCGCTCTGTAGCTACACACCTATTGCCCGATGGGGCAGGGCTACTATCTTAACTAAACGCATTGAATGGTGACTGGTCAATAATTCGCTATTTGCAACCCATAGCAAGGTGGGCACGAACCGAGCCATCGTTTTTTAAATAATACAGCACAATACTTTTTATAGGAAAAGGGCCTGGCATTTGCCGGGCTTTTTTATTTCGATCGAACCAGTGGTAGCAAAAAGAATTGCTTAGCTGGATTGGCTACCGGTTCCCTTCGTTCCCCAGGGACGTTGTTTGGGTTGAAAAAGCTAATGTGGCGGTCTGTTCCATAGGAACGGTATGTAAATTAGATCAAGACATATCTATAGAAATACACGTTGAATAAAAGCATACCTATGGAATGAAAACAACTTTCATTGTCTTGCTACTTATTTAGCTTCGTTACCAAACGAAGTGGCTTATTTTTTTTAACCGAAGAATCCCGGATAATCAACTCCGTTGGCAAAATTCTTTTTTCAAAACTGGTGGCTGGCCTTTTACTTTCAATTAATTTAATCAATAATTCGGCGGCCGTTTTGCCTATCTCAAACGCAGGTTGGCAAATGGTGGTGAGGGAGGGATTAAACAATTCAGGAGAACTAAAATTACAAAACCCGGCAATAGCCATTTGATCGGGAATGCGAATTTTCTTTTTGTGCAAAAAGGCAAAAGCCCCAATGGTAATCCGGTCGGATGCAGTAAACAATGCATCCGGTGGCTCTTTTAGATCCAGCAGTTTTTGCACAGATGTTTCTATTTCCTCAATCATCATTCCGCCATGCCGACAATACTGTATGTAATCTTCCCTGGCAGGAATTCCAAATTCGGCCAGCGCTTTAAAGTAGCCTTCATTTCTTTCATGGGTAATGGACATATCTTCTGCACTGGTGATTTGTGCAATTTTTCTAAAGCCACCTTCCAGCAGGTGTTTGGTAAGGTTATAGGAAGCGCCAATATTATCTGCCACCACCTGGTGGGTATCAATGCAATCGCTCACCCGGTCAAAGAAAACGATGGGCACGCCATTGGCATGAATCTGCTGTAGCTTGCTCATATCCTTTGTTTCGGTAGATAAGGATACGATCAATCCATCTACCGACCGCCAGATCAGATGTTCCAGATTTCTGGCTTCTCTTTCTGCCGATTCATGACTTTGCGTAATGATGATATGATAACCGCTGTTGTAGGCAATGGATTCGACGCCGCTGATTACTTCTGCAAAAAAATTATTTGGAACAGAGCATAGTAACAGTCCAATGCTTTTACTTTTATTACTCTTCAGGCTTTGCGCCACCAGGTTGGGATGGTAATTGTGTTTTTCGGCATAGGCTTTTACAATCCGTCTGGTTGCCTCACTAATTTGGTAACTGTCACGCAGTGCCCTTGAAACAGTGGAGGAAGAAAAATTCAATGCCTTTGCAATATCCGATATCGTTATTGGTTCATTTTTCATTTGATGGCATTCCTATTAATTTTGCTAGTTTGGAATCGATAAAATTAAGCATTTCAGTGAGATATCAGGAGCTTCAATTTAAGATGCACTCAGTTGAACAGGACTGCCTTTGATAGAAGTTACAGGTAATGTCTTGTTTAAAATTATTTGGGCATAAATGTAATGGTAGTCCCGCCTTTACCCATAATTATTTTGCTGGCAAGATTTATAAATAGTCCATGGGCAACAATGCCCACAATATTGTTTAATTCAACACTAAGTGCTGCAGGATTGTCAATCAACCCAAAGTCTGCATCAACGATATAGTTGCCATCATCCGTAATAAAAGGCTTGCCGGCAACCATCCTTACTACACCGGAGCCATAAAGATTTTTAATTTGCAGCAACACATAATTGCAGGCCATGGGCAGCACGGCGATGGGTAATTTAAATTTCCCCAACACCGCCACCTTTTTTGATGAGTCGGCGATGATGACGGTTGTTTTGGAAAGGGATGCAACTATTTTTTCTTTTAATAAAGCACCACCACCGCCTTTGATGAGTGCCAGATCTGTCGTGAATTCATCGGTGCCATCAATGGTAATGTCAATTGAATCCACCGACTCTATATCAATCAGTGGAATATTGAGTGAGATGGCCATTTCTGCCGTTTGAATGGATGTAGCTACCACTTTTATTGTTAAGCCGTTTTTTACAAGTTCCCCAATTGCGGTAATGGCATATTTTGCCGTGGATCCGGTTCCAAGCCCAACTATTTGATGATCTTCAAATAGTTTAACGGCTTCGTTTGCAGCCAATTGTTTCTCAGTTTCTAAATCAAAAATCATAGAAGCGTGCTTTAAAATTAAGGACATGAATGACCGAATGATTGAATGTTTGGAGTGTTTTTTATAAAGTTACCCCGAATTTGAATATGCTTTTTTGTACAACTGTTTGGGGATGGAAAATTATTTTTTTGTTGATCGTTGTTGTATTTCAATTGGCTTAAGCCTGTCATTAAAAGTATTTAAGCAGTAGGATTCAGTTAATGGTAACCTGATAAAAGCCAACAGTAAACCGATGGCCTATCAGATGGTCAATTTTTCACCATTAACCATTAACCATTGACCATTCACCTACTAAATCTTTATATTTTCTTTATAACATTAGATTTAGTTTTGCATTTTCCATTTAAGTTGACACGCTGAAAAAACTATTTCCAAAAAGCAATATAAAGTTCAATCAATACTTCGTAAGTGTATTGGTAGTTTTGTTTGTTTCCGGCAGTTGTTATTGGTTACAAGATGTGCTCAACTATAAGGTGGTGGCTTTTTTGTTGCTGGTAACGCTTTCGTTTTTATCACTTTTCTTAAATATTCTTCCTGTAATTGCAGCGGCGTTGGTAAGCACTTTTATCTGGAACTTTTTCTTCATTCCGCCCCGCTTCACTTTTCATGTAAATTCTGCGGAAGATTTCTTTTTGCTGATCGGTTATTTTGTAATAGCCGTGGTTCATTCCGCACTGGCTTACAGAATTAAGCAAAAGGAGAAAAGAGTGCAGGAGGAAAAGCAACAGGCCAATATGCTGAAGCTGTATGATACGTTGCTCAACTCATTGTCGCACGAATTACGAACGCCCATTGCAACCATTATCGGTGCTACAGATAACTTATTAATGCCTGGCGGTAAACTGAGTGACGAAGATAGACGAAGCCTGTTGCTGGAAGTATCGGTTGCGTCGTTGCGATTAAACCAGCAGGTTGAAAATTTGCTGAATATGTCGAGGTTAGAATCTGGTTTCATCCGGGTTAAAATGGATTGGTGCGATGTGAATGAATTGGTTTATGCCACCCTTAAACACCTGGAAGAGAATTTAAAAAAGCATACGATTCAAATAAATATGGCTGAAGATCTTCCATTGTTTAAACTGGATAGTGGCCTGATGGAACAAGTGCTTTTCAACCTCATCTTCAATGCCATTCATTATACGCCTGAAAATTCGCAGATCATTATCAATGCCGCCTGTGTTGATGGAAATTGTATAATCACGGTGGAAGATAATGGAAAGGGATTTCCGCCGGAAGAAATTGAAAGGGTATTTGATAAGTTTTATCGGTTAAGGTTTTCTAAAACGGGTGGCACCGGGCTCGGTTTATCAATTGCAAAAGGCTTTGTAGAAGCACACCATGGAACCATACAATTGCAAAATATAGCAACAGGCGGTGCAAAATTTTCCATCAAAATACTAACTGACACGTCTTATTTAAATGAGATAAAAAATGAATAATGTAAACATACTTGTTATAGATGATGAGGCACAGATCCGGAAATTACTGCACATCATTTTGCAATCGAATGGCTACCAGGTAGCGGAGGCTGTTAATGCGAAAGATGGTTTAATTGCAGCGGCCAATCATCCGCCCGATCTTATTTTACTGGATCTTGGTTTGCCGGATGAAACGGGTCACGTGGTGTTGAAAAAGCTGCGGGAATGGTACACCAAATCCATTGTGATTATTTCGGTGCAAAGCAATGAAACAGATATCGTGAATGCGCTTGACAACGGGGCCAACGATTATATCGTAAAGCCGTTCCGCACCGGCGAATTACTGGCAAGAGTCAGGTCTGCCCTTCGTTTCAGTAATGTGCCTGATGATGAATCCGTTTTTCAGTTTAATAATTTGTTCATTGATCTTTCTGCACGACTCGTAAAAAAAGGGGATGAAATTATTAAACTCACCGCTACCGAGTTTTCATTACTTGCCTTGTTTGTAAAAAATGAAGGAAAGGTATTGACACATCACTATTTACTCAACCAGGTATGGGGATCGGGCTACACCAATCAAACTCAATATCTCCGTGTTTACATTGCACAATTAAGAAAAAAAATTGAAGAAGATTCCAATCGTCCGGTCCATATTATTACCGAGTCGGGTGTTGGTTATCGCTTTATCATAATGGAATAACTGGCCAAATTTATAACTACAGTTTTTCAAAATAAAAGAAATAAAAAAATAACAGTGAATACATTGAATCTACATTCCAATAAAGTTACAGCAGCGGGGTTGCTGATTGCACTCGGTATCATTTATGGTGATATCGGAACCTCACCTTTATACGTTTTAAATGCAATCATCAAAGACAAAGACGTTACCGAACAATTGATACTGGGTGCATTGTCCTGCGTAATCTGGACACTTACATTACAAACTACGGTAAAGTATGTGATGCTTACGCTGCAGGCAGATAACCGCGGTGAAGGTGGAATATTTTCACTCTTTGCACTGGTAAGAAGAAGACGTAAGTGGCTGGTATTTCCGGCAATGATTGGTGGTGCAGCCTTACTGGCAGACGGAATGATTACCCCACCGATTTCTGTTACTTCCGCCATTGAAGGATTGCGCAATATTGAAGCACTGCAAAATATTTCTGATAAAAGTATCATCCTCATTGTACTGGGCATCATCACTGTTTTATTTTTTGTACAACAGTTTGGCACAGCATCCATTGGTAAATTTTTTGGTCCGGTTATGATGACCTGGTTTTGTATGCTGGCCGTTTTGGGCTGTCTGCATATTTTTGATGATTTCGCCATTTTTAAAGCATTCAATCCCCGGTATGCCGTTAACCTGCTGGTGAATTATCCGCAGGGATTTTGGATACTGGGCGCCGTCTTTCTTTGTACCACAGGGGCCGAAGCATTGTACTCCGACCTGGGCCATTGTGGCAAAAACAACATTCGTACTTCCTGGATTTTTGTAAAGCTTGCACTGATCTTAAATTATTTAGGACAGGGTGCTTACCTGCTTGCTCACTTCAACGGGCAAACGATTACTGCCGACATGATAGTAAAGGGTTTCAATCCTTTTTATGCCATCATGCCCGGTTGGTTCGTTATCATTGGAATCATCATTGCAACAACCGCTGCCATCATTGCGAGCCAGGCGCTGATTAGTGGCTCTTTCACGCTCATCAGCGAAGCCATTCGCCTGAACCTTTGGCCAAAGATGAAGATCAAATATCCATCAGACGCCAAGGGGCAATTGTTTGTGCCCGGTATCAATTCGTTGCTTTACATCGGCTGTTGCAGCATTGTACTTTATTTTCAGAAATCAACTAATATGGAGGCCGCCTATGGACTTGCCATTACATTGTGTATGATTGCCACCACCATACTTTTTGCTAATTTTCTGGTATTACACCGCAACGCTGCTGTGTATATTTATCTTTATCTGGCCGTTTATTTAACCATTGAAATATCTTTCTTAATTGCCAATCTTGAAAAATTTCCTCACGGAGGATATGTAACCTTGTTTGCAGGCGGTGCGTTATTTGTGGTGATGTTCGTTTGGTTCAGGGCACGTAAAATTAAAAACCGCTATGTCGAATTTGTAAGGCTGGATAACTATCTTGGTCAGTTGAGTGAATTGAGTGATGATGTTTCCATTCCGAAGTACGCCACTCACCTGGTTTACCTTACCAGTGCGGATATACCCAAAGAAATTGAGCATAAAATAACGTACTCAATTTTAAATCAACAGCCCAAAAGAGCCGATATATATTGGTTTATTCATGTAGAAACTTTGAATGATCCCTACACCAGTGAATACACCGTGAATCATATTATTCCAAACAACATTATCCGGGTCGATTTTAAGCTTGGGTTTAGGGTTGCCCCCCGGCTAAATCTGATGTTTAGAAAAGTAGTGGAAGAGTTGGTGGCCAACAAAGAAGTAAACATCACCAGTCGTTACGAAAGTCAGCAAAAGAATAATATCATCGGCGATTTTCAATTTGTGGTAATGGAAAAATTTCTAAGCCAGGACAATGATTTGCCTATTGCGGAAAAGGTAATTATGAAACTACATTTTTGGCTAAAGGAAATCAGTTTATCAGAAGAGCGTAGTTTTGGTTTGGAAAGCAATAATGTAACGGTAGAAAAATTCCCGATGGTAGTATCGCAGGCGCCAAAGTTACCCATGAAGCGGATTTATATGGAACAATAAGCAAGGGGATGAGTGATGAGTGATGAGTGATGAGTGATGAGTGATGAGTGCTGAGTGATGAGTGCAAAAAATGAAATGAAGGCCCTTTGGCTCTGTCTGTAATTAAAGTTTTTTGCAATTAATGCATACTGTAAGAAGACCTCCCAGCAGGCCAGCGGGGCTGTGGGCAAAATGAAGTGGTGTGAAATGTGAAATGTGAAATGTGAAATGTGAAATGTGAAATGTGAAATGAATAATGAGCAATTAACAATTAGCAACGAGCAATGATCAATGACGGATCACTGATGTTAACCCGATAGTTTTTACAGCTTAAATATAGTTTCCTCATTTTAATTTAAAGTCGGATTTATCTGTGTTCAAAGTGATTAATATTCATGGGGATTTAGGGATTGATTCCTTCCTGCTCAATCATGTGGAGAAACGAACGGTAAGGGCGTTCTTCTCCGGAACACCAACTTTGAGTTGTTTCATTAAGTTAAACGATTTCAAAAATCCCGTCTTTTAGGAAGTGGATAAAAACATAACCTGCGTTCTGCGACTTTAGCTGAAATATATTCGGCTAACAGGTACTAATCAATTGCTATCCTTGACTAAATGGAATCGCCTGCCAAACATTTAAAAAAAATGATCCACAACAAACTTAAAGGGCGCAATACGGAATATCCTTCCTCGAATGAATTACATCAGGTTTATGAAGCCCTTTCCGATGGACTGTTGCTTTCGGTTTGCCATGTAATCGCTCAGAGAAAGTGAAATAAGTAATTTAATTATTTCTGTTGAAAGATTCCGCCCATCAGGAGTTTGATAGAAATCATTTCATTTCCTCATTGGAAAAATATGACTTTGCTTACACCTCTTTTGCGTTTCATCTCACCTCGTTCCGAACAACGAAATGATCTGCTACCTTACCTTTATACCGTATGGCAATTTAGTATTCTACTCTTTGTTTGTACCCGAATTTTCTTCATCCAAAAGCAAGTTGCTTAATTGAAAACGAACTGCTATTCTGATATGGACCATGTTATTTATTCGGTTTACAACTAACAAACGTTCTTCAACTTCATAGAATCCTCGCTTATATTTCAACGTCTGTCAAACTGCCTTGAAACTCTATATGCCTGGTCATATGATGCTCATCCGGTATTATCAAAACAAATTTTATTTATTATTGCCTAAATTGAAAATAAAATGGCTTAAGCCAAACTTTAATATTGTATGAATAAAATTTTAGTCCTTTTTGCTCATCCGGCTTTTGAACAGTCAAAAGTGCATCGGGTGCTGGTAGAGGAAATTAAACAATTGAAAGGTGTTACCATCCATGATTTGTACGAGCAATATCCCGAGTTTGACATTGATGTGGAAAGAGAAAAAGCATTGCTGTTGGATCATGACATCATTATCTGGCAGCATCCGTTGTTTTGGTACAGCGGCCCGGCCTTGTTAAAACAGTGGCAGGATCTTGTGTTGGAACATGGCTGGGCTTATGGTACACATGGCCATGCGCTGGATGGTAAAAGAATTTTCAATGCCTTTTCTTCCGGAGGGGATATAGAGGACTACCAGACCAATCAGCTTCACCGCTCAACCATACAACAGTTTTTATTGCCTTTTGAAAGAACCGCTCAGCTTTGCCGGATGATTTATCTGCCGCCATTCTGGATATCTGGAACCCACCGGTTAACGGGCGAAGCCATACAACAATATGCAGAAAAGTATAAATTGCTTTTAACAAAAATTCTTGATAATGAGTTTGCAGATCAACAAATGTTGACAGTACCGTTATTGAACGATTTAGTTGTCACCCATTAACCTCATTCAAATTTATATGGATAAACATTCATTTCTTTTTCAGGCCATTATTTTCCTTTCCGCTGCCGTGCTTTTTGTGCCCGTTGCTAAAAAGCTGGGGCTTGGTTCTGTACTTGGTTATTTGCTGGCGGGGGTAGTAATTGGTCCGTTTGTATTGAGCCTTATCAGCGAAGAAAGAGAGGATATCATGCATTTTGCAGAGTATGGCGTAGTACTCATGCTTTTTTTAATAGGACTGGAGCTGGAGCCTGAAATGCTTTGGAAACTAAGGAAATCTATCATAGGCCTCGGGGCATTGCAGTTGTTGCTAACAACCTTCTTTATTACAGCGCTGGCAAGGCTATTTGGATTTGGATGGGACCATTCGGTTGTTTTGGGTATGATCCTTTCTTTATCTTCTACGGCAATTGTATTCCAGATACTCGCCGAAAAGGGCTTAATGAAAGAATCTTCCGGGCGAAGTGCCTTTGCCGTATTACTTTTTCAGGATATTGCCGTGATCCCTATGCTGGCTATACTGCCTCTGTTTAGTAGCCTTAGTAACTCCGACAGTGCAGGAGTTGCTGCAGAAAATACCAACTGGATGAATGGAATGGCCGGATGGTTAAGAGGTTTAATCGTATTGGGATCCATTGTATCTATTATTGTGGTTGGAAGACTGGTGATACGCCCCGTATTGCGCATTGTTGCAAAAACCGATATGCGTGAAATATTTACGGCAGTATCTCTGTTGATTGTAATTGGTATAGCCGCATTAATGTTGCAGGTTGGCTTAAGCCCTGCGCTGGGCGCATTTCTTGCAGGGGTCGTATTGGCCAATAGTGAGTATCGCCACGAGCTGGAAAGCGACATCGAACCATTTAAAGGTTTGCTGCTTGGATTGTTTTTCATATCTGTAGGAGCCTCCATTGATTTTCAATTTATAGCCAGCCAGATATGGACTGTATTGGCGTGGGTATGCTTGCTGATCATCATAAAAACATTGGTGTTGCTGTTGCTTGGCAAGGTATTTAAGATTGAGGCGAGACAAAATTTTATCTTTGCTTTCAGCCTGAGCCAGGTGGGCGAATTTGCTTTTGTATTGTTGTCATTTACCCTTCAGCAAAAAATATTGCCGGAAGCCATTGTCAATTTAATGATTGCCATTGTCGCCATTAGTATGGCCATTACCCCCATTTTGATGTTGCTGAATGAAAGATTAATTCTACCTCGTTTTGCTAAACCAATTCCACCAGCGAGAGCAGCAGATGTAATAGATGAGAAGAACAAAGTCATCATTGCAGGGTTTGGTCATTTTGGTAGCACGGTCGGTCGGTTTTTAAGAGCCAATAAAGTAAATGCCACCTATCTTGATCTTGATTCGGATAGGGTAGAAGTATTGAGAAGAATGGGCCTCAAGGTGTTTTATGGCGATGCATCCAGACTGGATTTATTGAAGGCCGCAGGAGCAAAGGATGCCAGCATTATTGTAATTGCCATAGACGATGCCGCCAAAAGACTGGAGATGGTGTCAACCATTAAAAAGCATTTTCCGCACCTGCACATGCTGGTAAGATCCCGAAACCGGTACGATGCCTATGAGCAGATGAATGCAGGCTTGCTGCATATTTACAGGGAAACACTCGATACCAGTGTAAGGGTAGGGGTAGATGCTATGTCTATTTTGGGGTTCAGAAAATACACCGCTCTTCGGCTTGCCAAAACTTTTATAAAACAAGATGAACTAAACCTTAAAAAATTAGCGGCTATTCGTGACAGGGAGGAATACATCACGGAAGTAAAAAAATACATCGAAGAATTGGAATCCATCATGCAGGGCGATAACCAATATTCTGGTAACGCTATAACCGGATGGAATGCAAAAAAGATGCAGGAAGATTTGCCGAATTGATGAATCGTCACAATTCACAACAGGTCTGATCTTCTGTGCCGAACAGTAGCGCATGCGCTCAATCCTCATAACTGGTCTGACCTACGGTTCCGACCAGTAGCGCATGCCGGTCCATCATATGCCGGTCGGTACCGCAGGTCAGACCGGCTTAACCGCAATCCAATCTATAAAACCTTCGATCTCTCAATCCTCATAACTGGTCTGATCTTCTGTGCCGAACAGCAGCGCATGCCGGTCCATCACATGCCGGTCGGTACCGCAGGTCAGACCGGCTTAACCGCAATCCAATCTATAAAACCTTCGATCTCTCAATCCTCATAACTGGTCTGACCTTCTGTGCCGAACAGCAGCGCATGCGCTCAATCCTCATAACTGGTCTGACCTACGGTTCCGACCAGTGGCGCATGCCGGTCGATCATATGCCGGTCGGTACCGCAGGTCAGACCGGCTTAACCGCAATCCAATCTATAAAACCTTCGATCTCTTAATCCTCACAACAGGTCTGATCTTCTGTGCCGAACAGTAGCGCATGCCGGTCGATCACATGCCGGTCGGTACCTCAGGTCAGACCGGCTTAACCGCAATCCAATCTATAAAAACCGTCGATCTCTTAATCCTCATAACTGGTCTGACCTACGACTCCGAACAGCAGCGGATGCCGGTCCATCACATGCCGGTCGGTACCTCAGGTCAGACCGGCTTAACCGCAATCCATTCGATAAAATCCGTCGATTTCTTAATCCTTACAACGGGGCTGATCTTTTGTACGACCAGCAGCGCATGCCGGTCGATCACATGCCGGTCGGTACCTCAGGTCAGACCGGCTTAACCGCAATCCAATCTATAAAACCTTCGATCTCTTATTCCTCATAACTGGTCTGACCTACGGTTCCGACCAGTAGCGGATGCCGGTCCATCACATGCCGGTCGGTACCGCAGGTCAGACCGGCTTAACCGCAATCCAAGCTATAAAAACCGTCGATCTCTTAATCCTCACAACGGACTCACAACTGGTCTGACCTGCGGTGCCGACCAGCAGCGCATGCGCTCAATCCTCATAACTGGTCTGACCTACGGTTCCGACCAGTAGCGCATGCCGGTCGATCACATGCCGGTCGGTACCGCAGGTCAGACCGGCTTAACCGCAATCCATTCGATAAAATCCGTCGATTTCTTAATCCTCACAACGGGGCTGATCTTTTGTACGACCAGCAGCGCATGCCGGTCGATCACATGCCGGTCGGTACCGCAGGTCAGACCGGCTTAGCCGCAATCCATTCGATAAAATCCGTCGATTTCTTAATCCTCACAACGGGGCTGACCTGCGGTGCCGACCAGCAGCGCATGCGCTCAATCCTTACAACTGGTCTGCCCTGCGGTACCGACCAGCCAACTCCCATCAGGTACGCAGAAAATCCGCCGGTTCATTTTCGTGATTGATGAATAGACTTTGTGTAGGATAAGCAAAGGATATTTTTTTACGTTCAAAACTTCTGTAAATTTCAAAGTTGATCAACTGCTGTTGATCCATAAATAAATTATAATCTCCGCTTAGGATAAAATACACGATTTCGAATTTTAGACTAAAATCACCAAACCCGGAAAAATGAGCCCGGTCAAAAAGAACATCTTCTTTGGTTGAAATGATCTTCTGTACCATACCAGGTATCGATTCCAATAACGCTGGTTCTGTTTGATAGGTTACACCGAGATTGAGAACCACTCTTCTTTTTTCCATCCGTTTGTAATTGTGTATCCGGGAGTCGGTCAGGTCTTTGTTGGAACAAATCAATTGTTCTCCGGCAAGGTTTCTAAGCCGGGTGGTTTTAATTCCAATGTTTTCTACAATTCCCATTTTGTCATCTACGATGATGAAATCACCAATTTCAAAAGGGCGGTCAAAAAGGATTACAAAATAACTAAATAGATCACCAAGTATTGTTTGTGCGGCCAATGCAATGGCAATACCACCGATACCCAGTCCTGCAACAATGGTAGAGATATTGTAGCCCATGTTGTCAAGTAAAAATACAATTCCCATGATCCAGATCAGCGACTTTGCAATGATCAGAATTCCTCTCACTTGTTTTTGCTTGGTGTCACCGTTTTCTCTTGTTTTAAGAAAACTATGAATAGAATACTGCAGGGCTGCGGTTATTGATTTAAGTATAAAAAAAGTGGATACCAATAGCAGTGCTGAACTGAAAATACTGGTAGCTTTCTGTGACAATTCCAGCCAATGTATTCCTGCATAAATTGCAACCACATATAAATACGGAATGAGCGATTTTTCTACCAATGTCACCAAAAAATCATCAAAGGAATTACTCGTTTTTTGCGACCATTTTTTTAGCAGCACCAATACAATGGATTTAGTCAATCGCAATAGGACAAGTCCGCCGGTGATCATTGCGGCTGCAATCAGCCAGTTGATCAGCGTGTTGCCAAAATATACCGTGTTCCAGAATGTGTTCATACAATAATTTTTTTTCGAAATAAAGCTGCCACAGAAATGCCGGATAAAGTTTCCGGCAAGCAGTATTTTTTATAATCGTTTTTTCAGCCTTATTGATTTGATTGAAAAGTTTGACGAAAGTGCTACACCGTTAATTATTCAAATGGCGTAGCCGTGAGTATGCTGAATTTCAGGTTGGGCATATCTGTGATTTGCGTGCCGAATAACCTGCTGATGGCTGTTTCCTCAAATGGATTTACGAGTACGATATCAGCCTCAATATCCCGGGCATATTTTAAAATATTTTTAGCGGCATTGTTTCCAAAAGCCACTTTATGATTTACAGGATAATGCAATACCTGCGATAAACTTCGATAGGTATCAATAAATACTTCCGAATCAATAGGGTCGGGGTTTTTGTTAAACATTGTTACCAGGTGTACCGTGGGCTTTTGATTGCGTGTAACGGCTGACAGCAATGCTAGTTTTCTGCCCGGTAAAAATGATCGCAGCGGCATCACGATTGTTTTAAGTTTGGTAAGAAGCGTACCCGGTGCTACATTTAGAATAGCACACCTGGTTTCCCTTGCAATTAAACTGCAATTGAGTCTATTTGAAAAAAATGGCCAGCTATGTGCATTTCGTTTGCTGATTACAATCAGGTCTGGCAGTATCGCTTTTGCCTGATCAATAATTGCCTGTTGCACCGTCTTCCCTTTTTTAATATAAATTAGCACCTCAATGGTTGGGCTAACTTGTAGAAGCTTCTTTTTAATTTTATCCAACTGTTCTTTTATGCTGTCTTCAAATGCAGTTTCATCAGTTGGGTGTAATACAAAAGCACCATTCAAGTCATAGGCAAATACAGTGCAACTGTTCTGCTCTACATGCAGTAGATGAAAGATGGTGTTTTTTGCATCGGCAACCGCAATGGCATTATTGATGGCTGCATCCGTGTTTACGGTGAAATCAACCGGTATCAATATATTTTTAAAGTATGGAATCAAGGTGTTGATGGTAATTTCATTGATGAAAAATAACAATGCAAAGCTACCTGCCATCAATTAGTTGTGGGTTAAAATAAGATTAGAATATCATTAGAAAGAGCGTACATTCCATTCGCATTGGCTAATTTTGAATCACTAAATCACTACGATCATTCAATGGAAGAACGAAAGATTTTAATTATAGAAGACGAGAAAAAAATAGCAGATACTTTGAAGTTTGGTTTATCTGAACACGGGTATTATGTAGAGGTGGCATATGATGGCAATATTGGGCAACGCATATTTCTGGCCCATGCGTTCGACCTGGTAATTCTTGATATCAACATGCCTGGTATGAATGGCTTTGACCTGTGTAAATTCATACGCCAACAAAATAATAATATACCAATCATTATGCTCACGGCCATGGGGCGGCTGGAGGATAAGGTGGAAGGCTACGATTCGGGTGCAGATGATTATATGGTGAAGCCATTTGAATTTAAAGAGTTGCTGTTAAAAATAAGGGTACTATTAAAGCATGTACTGCAGCAGCATTTGCCGGTAGGAACCAGGCTGGTAGCGGCTGATCTTGAAATGAACCTGGATACGATGGAAGTAGAAAGAGGCGGCAAAAAGATCAATTTGACCGCAAAGGAATTTCAATTGCTTGAGTATATGCTGCGCAACAAAAACCGGGTCGTATCCAGGGCAGACATTGCCATCAATGTGTGGGATACCGACTTCGATAGTAATACCAATGTGATTGATGTATATATCAGCTATCTTAGAAATAAAATTGATAAAGGCCAAAATAGTAAACTGATACAAACGCAGGTGGGTACAGGGTATATTCTAAAAGAAAACGTCCACTAATGCCGGTAAAAATCAGAATCACGTTATTTTTTACCATGATTGTATTTTTGATACTTACAATCGTATGTTGCTCTATTTACTACATCACCTTTAATAACCGGGAGAAGAATTTCAGAACCCGGCTCACCAACCGTGCCGTAACAACTGCCAGATTATTAAACCAGGCGGATATTTTCAATAAGGAACTCGTTCAAAAAATTGATGCGGCTACTTCTGTTGCCATGCTGGATAAAACCATCCAGGCGTATGATTACATGGGTAAAAAGATTTACCTGTACGCAGATAATACCGCAGATACGATCGAAGTCAGTAAAAAAATATTGAAGCAGGCGAAGGATAAAAACTATGTCTATTTTAAAGTAAAACAAAAAGATGCCATTGCCTATAATTATAACAATGGGGCCAGGCCAATCATTGTAATTGCGGCTGCATTTGATCCTGAGGGGAAAAATAACCTGGCGCAGCTTCGCAATATTTTGTTGTTGTGTTTTTTTGGTGGCATCCTGATCACGGTTGCGGGTGGTTACATTTTCTCGAAAAGACTATTGCTGCCGATAAAAAAAATTGCCGATGAGGTCAATGAGATCAGCGCCCAGAATTTAACAAAGCGAATCAAGTCGATTGAGCAGAATGATGAATGGAATTACCTGGCGCATACCATCAATGTATTATTAAACCGGCTGGAAGAAAGTTTTGATACACAGGGAAGATTCATTGCCAATGCATCGCACGAATTATCAACACCACTCACCTCTGTGTTCAGTCAGTTGGAAGTTTCCCTGCAAAAAGACCGGGCAGCAGGGGAGTACCGGGCAGTCATTCAATCTGTTTTGGAAGATGTGCATCATTTGAACAAGCTCACCCAAACACTGTTGCAGTTTGCCAAAGCATCGGGTACCTCTGGTGGCATTGAAATCAATCTGGTGCGGATTGATGAAATACTATTGCGCATGCCGGGTGATATGGCCAAGCTCAATAAGGAATACCATGTAACCATTTTGTTTGATGATTTGCCTGCGGAGGAAGAAAAATTGCTGGTATTTGGGAATGATGGTTTGTTATTTATTGCCATTAAGAATATTGTAATCAATGCCTGTAAATATTCTGAAAATCATTTGGCTACCTGTTCACTTTCGGTGCAACACGATGATATCTGTGTTACGATAAAAGACACAGGAAAAGGTATTCCTAAGGCATCGCTGCCGCATATTTTTCAACCATTTTACCGGGCCGACGAAAGTAGAAAAGAAGCGGGCTTTGGCCTCGGTTTGCCGCTGGCAGATCGTATTGTAAAATTACATAAGGGTGCAATCAGCGTTCAATCGGTACCCGATGAGGGAACTTGCTTTACAATTGTTTTTCCGGTTGCGTTAAAGAATCTTCACCAGTAGAAACGATCAACCATCAACCATCAACCGTTCTTCAACCTCTTCTAACCGTATTCTAATCTACCTCTAATTTTTTGTTAACGCCCCTGCCCGACCTTGCAGCCCATGGGAAAAAGTATTACGGTGATTGGCGGAGGAAGTTGGGCTACAGCTTTGGTTAAAATATTTTCAGAATGCGAGATGGACGTTACCTGGCTGGTTAGAGATGACCAACAGGCCAGCCAGATTATGCAAACCGGAAGTAATCCAAAATACCTGAGTTTTGCCAGTCTGAATATCAATTATATCAATGCCGTAACAGATATGGAGTGGGCGATCAAACAGTCTGAGCTTATCTTATTTGCGGTGCCATCTGCCTATTTACAACAAGTGACAAGTACCATTGAACCGGAATGGATGCTGCATAAACAACTGGCTGTTTCAATCAAGGGACTTGTAAAAGGTGCAGGTGTTATCCCAAGTCGTTTTCTGCAAAATTTATTCCCCGAAAGCGATTCCGTCATTGTAATTGGCGGTCCTTGCCATGCGGAAGAAATTGCAATGGAACGAAATACCTATGTTACCATTGCAGCCAAACAGATTTATGATGCACAGCAGCTAAGCGAAAATATTCATTTGAAGTATATCAATCCCATTCTAAATGATGATCCCGAAGGTGTTGAGTATGTGGCCATTCTTAAAAATATTATTGGTATTGCAACCGGTATTGCAAACGGACTTAATTACGGAGAAAATTTTCAGGCCGTACTTACCTCGAATGCGATGCGGGAAATCAAACACTTTTTAGGGGAGGTTAGTCCTCGTCAGCGTGACTTATTTGATTCTGCATACTATGGCGATTTACTGGTGACGGCTTATTCGGAATATAGCAGAAACAGAACGTTGGGTAAATTGGTTGGCCGCGGTATTAAAGTGTCCAATGCGTTGAATGTAATGGAGATGGTGGCAGAGGGCTACAATGCTTCGAATGAATTGGCTCCATTGGTGAAATATTTGAAGGCTGATTTTCCTGTTATCAACAGTATCTACCGGATATTACACCAGCACGCCAGCCCGTTTCATGAATTTAAACTGATAGAAAAATATTTACGATAAACAGTGGGCGGGTGGTTAAACGGAAAAACCAAATAATACAACCGGTTCACACCATTAAAATTTACAAACATGTTATTAGCAACAGACCTGGATGGAACTTTTTTAGGAGGCAAGAGTTTGCACAAGCAACAACTTTATCGTCTGATTAGAAAAGATCAAGCCATTCGTTTAATTTTTGTAACCGGGCGTGGACTTGAAACCGTGATTCCTTTACTGAATGACCCCATCATCCCCAATCCTGATTTTATTATCTGCGATGTGGGTGCCACTGTTGTAAACGGACACACGCTCGAAGCGATAGAACCGTTGCAGAACGAGATAGAAAAAGGCTGGCCCGGCAGGCTAAAAATATTGGAATGCCTTAGCGATATTCAGGGTTTGCAATATCAGGAAGTGCCGCAGCAACGACGCTGTTCATTTTTTACAGACGATGTAAACCTGATTGAAACGGTAAGAAAGAAAGTGGCCGAAATTGACTGTGAAGTAATTTATTCGGCAGGCAAATTTCTGGATGTATTACCAAAAGGTGTTAACAAAGGAAGCACCCTTACCAGCCTGGTTAAATATTTAAAAGCCGATGCAGCGTCTGTGCTGGTAGCAGGTGACACTTTGAATGATCTTTCCATGTACCAGTGTGGCTACAAAGGTGTAGCAGTAGGAAAGTCGGAAGCAAAACTGTTGGAGCTGGTGGCGGATATTCCTAACATTTACATCGCAACGGATGAAGGAGCCGGTGGTATTATTGAAGCAATAAAAAACTTTGCCCGGCTCTCGCATTATGCGGAAAACATTCGGGAAGAAATTAAGCGGTTGGAGAATACCGGATATCCTCAATTGGTTTTAATGTATCACCGTTTTCCGTACGAAGTAAAAACTACCAACGGCGTTTCCGAACGGGTAGCGCCCAAAAGTCCCAATGGCATTCTACCTACTTTACAGAACTTTTTTAACAACGGCCGGAGCGGTGTTTGGATTGCCTGGGAAGATGTGAAGACGAGTGGAGAATTGCTGCGCAATGTGTACATTGATAAAGAAAAATATCCCAACCTGATGGCCAGCAGGATCGGGTTAACAAAAGACGAAGTAGATATTTTCTACAAATCATTTGCCAAGGAAGCATTTTGGCCAATTATATTTTCGTTCACCAACCAGGCAAAATTCAATCACCATCATTGGGATCATTTTGTAAACATTAACCGGCTATTTGCCATCAAAGCTAGCGAGCAGGCCGATTACGGCGCCATCGTTTGGATTCATGATTATAACCTTTGGCTGGTGCCCGGGATATTGCGGGAATTGAGGCCCGATCTTAAAATTGGCTTTTTTCACCACACGGCTTTTCCTGCAGCCAATACCTTTAATATTTTGCCTTGGCGAAGAGAAATCATCAGCAGCTTATTGCAATGCGATTATATAGGATTTCACATACCACGCTATGTCGAAAATTTTATGGATGTGGTAAAAAGTTTATTCCCGGTAGAAGTGCTGGAAGAAACCAATGCAGCGCCTCGGTTTCTTACGTATAGCACCGCACTGGGTGTGCAAAAAATGTCCACCTGCATCAACGTAAATAACCGGGTGGTAAAATTGGGTGCGAACCCGGTTGGCATTCAGGTGGATTACATTAGCAAAATATTGGAGCAGGAAAATACGTTGGAAAAGATTAGAATAATGAAACAGCAAACCGCTGGAAAAAAAGTGGTGCTGAGTGTTGAGCGGTTGGATTATGTAAAAGGGCCATTAGAAAAAGTGCTGGCATTTGAACAATTTCTGGATGATTATCCTGAGTTTCATGGTAAGATTGAGTTGGTACAAATATGTACACCTCCTGCGCAAGGGATGAAGATTTATGATAAAATTCAGCATGATGTAGAACATGCAGTGGGTCGTATCAATGGTAAATATTCCAATATGGACTGGATACCCATCCGGCTTATTTTAAGGGCCTTCCCGTTTGAAGAAATCATTACTTATTATGCCGTTGCCGATATTGCCTGGATAACACCTTTGCGGGATGGCCTCAACCTGGTAGCCAAAGAATATGTAGCCGTGCAGGGGCAGATTGAAGGATCCACGGGTGTATTGATCTTATCTGAATTTGCCGGGGCTGCGGTGGAATTGCACTATGCCATTTTAACCAATCCATACGATTGTCAATCCTTGAAAGATGGACTGCTACAAGCACTTACTCTCAGCGATAGTGACAAGCAAATGCGGCTGCAACGTTTATACGAACAGGTGGTTCATTACAACATAGACTTTTGGGCCAATGATTTCTTACAGAATTTATATCCGCAAAACTGCGATACGTTGGTTGAAATTCCTGCTGTGCCTCAGCAAATTGAAAAACGTAAAAATGTGGGCCAATTAGTTAGCGCCGGGCAATTGGTGTAGTTGGTTCACGCCTTTGCTTACTTTAGGGAGTTGTCTGCTATTTCAGACGACTCCTTTTTTTAATTGCGGTTGATGAATTGAACTGAGGCGAAATCGAAAATGTTTTTAGAGAGAGAGCGTTTGTAGTGAAGTAAGAATGCGGTTATCCCGGCTGATTTATTTGTGCAAATATTTCCTTATCGCTGTCGTAGACGATCCAATTATGGAAATTGTTTTCAATAGTTTTTCCGGGGTGATACAAAGGTGATTGCACCACCAGATCAGTTCTCCAAAATCATTGCTGTTAATTTGAGTAAGGTCTTTTGGTAATTTGATCTCTAAATTGGTGTTCATAATTAATATTGATTTGTGGATTTATCTGTTTGAGCGGGTGCTGCCTGCATTTGGTTGATGTAGTGTTTCAATGAAACAAGTGAAGGAATCGGTTATGATTTAATTCGCCTATTACAAGTTTTGATTGAACAGTCAATTTCATTTTATTAAGGAAAGCCGCTATTAAGGTTTGTTACCGCAAAAGCATTGTACGCAAACGTGATATCGACATTCACAATCCCCTCGGCGTTTGATTGGGAAGTAACCAACCGTTAGGCAAGCGAAATCGATTTAATATTAAATATTTCACCTTCACTGTTTTATTGAATAAAAAGTTTGATCAGGAAAAAATACCAACCCAACAAAGGATTGGTATTTTACCTTTTAAACCAAAGCCAAAACCTAACTCTACACCAACATTTAAAAAACCATGAAGCCTTTTATTGGGTGCCCTTGCCCTGTTCAATCCATTTTGACAAAATATCTTTGTTCTTCCTTGCATCTGCATTCTCCGGATCCAGTTCCAGTAATTTTTCGAAGTAGCCAACGGAAGCGATATAATCCTTTGTGATATTGGCTTCATATCCACCCAGGTACTCGTAAGCCGTTAACAAAATGGCCTTGTTTTTTATAGTGTCTGCCGAAGCCACTTCAATCAGTTTTTTAAAATGGGGTACTGCAAGTCCCTCTTTCATGGAGGTATCAGCAAGTGCAGTACTTCTTGCACGCCACAAATAGCCGTGTATATGATCGGGATATTTTTCTTCATAGATTGCAAATACGCTATCTGCTTTTAAATAATCTTTGTCTGAATAGAGAGCCATACCCCATTTGTAAATATCAAGGTTGGTAGGATTGGGCTTGGTGAGATAAATCCGTTCCCGCCAGGTGGCTTCTCTTTCCCGGTTGCCTGCTTCTTTCTGCAAATCTGCAAGGCTTACCATATAATTCAGTTTCTCAAGACTGTCTTTTTCCAGCGTAAATGCTTTTCTAAACCAACTGATTGCTTCCGTTTTGTCGGAGCTTACGTTCTCCAGCAATGCAGCTTTTAATGCATAGTCTTTTGCTACCAATTGCGTGCTGTCCTGCTGTTCAAAATAGGTATTGATATCTTTTAATGCGGTGGAAGAATCGCCATTGGCGGCATAACTATAGGCCATCAGTTTGTACAGTCTTGGCTGCACATTGGGGCCTGCTCTTTGAATGATATCGTCGGCTTCTTCAATCGCATCTGTATATTTTTTTGATACATAAAATAAGTCAGCTTTAAGGTAATTATGCTGCGGATCCGGGTCGGAATGACTGATATAGGCGTCCAGATATTTTTGTGCTTTGTTCACATCTTTAAAGAAATAAAAGGCATACAGTTCATATAAAGCAGGTGCATAATTGCTGTCTGCCTGAACTGCCCTTTCAAAATAGTCGAGAAAAATTTCGGGGTTGTTTTGTGTTTTATAAATTTTGCCCTGGTTGTAAATGGCTTCTGCATAATTTTTGTCAGCATTCAGTGCTTTTGTGTAGTTAACAACCGCATTTGACCCGTCCATCAATTTGCGGTAGGCATCACCCATTGCAACATAAATGGCAGGATTTTTTTTATCTTTTTTTGCAGCTTGCTCCAGCAACTCCAGTGCCCATTGGATGTCCCCGTTTTTACTGTCAATATTTGCCCTTGCAATGGCCCACAAGGCCAGTGGGTTCTTATTTTTGGTAGTTGTTAATATTTCATCCATCAGCTTGCGGGCTTCAGTTATTTTGCCGGTATCTAATAAGGTATGTGCCCATCCAATGTATAACAGTGGTGATTGTTTTTTTGAATAGGTTGCACTTAACAGGTCTTTCGCCTTGCCATCTAACAGCCGATAAGCTGAATCTGTATTTTGTTGTTTTAAGTAAATCTCTGACAGCCAATATAGTGCATCTGTAGAGTTGGCATCTTTTTCAATCATGGATTGAAGCATATTTTTAGCAGATTCATACCGCTCATAGTAGAGATGTTTCGTTGCTTCTTCAATTGTCTGTGCCTTTGTAATTGAGCAGGAAAAAAGTAGAGCTAATAAAATAAAAATCTTATTCATAATTTTTTTGTTTAGAATGATTGTAGTTGCACTTTATCAGTAAAACGGATTACGATTGCTAAACCCACTCAGTGCAATCGACATTTGTATTTTACAGATACAATATTAAAACGCAGTTATTAGTAGCTCATTAGAGCAGTATTAGAATTTGATTAAAATTACCCGGCAACCAGGTTCATAAGCGGGTGTTGGTAGTAAATTTGCAAGGTGACCTCAGGAATGAATCATTAAAAAAAAAAGGATATGTCGTTACGCCAGTTTATTACCGCCAGAAAGTTTTTACGCTCTTTATCTAATGCAACTAACAATGTTCAAAAAAATGCCGCTTTAAAATGGAAGGAAATGGCCCGGTTATTTGGATTGCATGACAACGTTTTTGCAAATCCCCGGCATATTAAAATGACTAAGCCGGTTACGGCTATTTTAATCGGAGCCGGACATCGCGGTTCAATCTATGCAGATTATGCCATTCAAAACCCGGATGAGCTAAAAATAATTGCCATTGCAGAACCTGACCGGGGAAGAAGAAGAAAAGCCAAATTGAATCATGGGATAAGCATCGATCAGTGTTTTGAAGATTGGAAAGCTGTTTTCGAAAAAGAGAAATTTGCAAATGCGGTCATCATAGCCACGCCGGATAATCTGCATACAAAGCCCTGCCTCGCTGCATTGGCAGCGGGCTATGATATTTTATTGGAAAAGCCTATTGCGCCCACCGAAGAAGAGTGCAGGCTGATTTTGGAGAAGGCGAAAGAAAGCGGACGAATTGTAGCGGTTTGTCATGTATTGCGGTATGCACCTTATTTCAGGCAATTGAAGGAAGTGCTGGATGCAGGACTGATTGGAAAAATCATCAGTATTCAACATATGGAGCCTATTGAGCAGGTACACATGAGTCATTCCTATGTAAGGGGAAAATGGAAAAACAGTAAACTGGCAACGCCGATTGTACTGGCTAAATCCTGTCATGATACAGATATCATCCGCTGGTTGGTGAACAGTGAAGCCCACGATGTACATTGCTTTGGCAACCTGAGCTGGTTTACAAATGCCAATGCACCAGAAGGAAGCACAGAAAGATGTACCGACGGGTGTGCGGTGGAAGGCTCCTGTCCATATTCGGCATTACAGATTTATCTGCGGGATAAAAAGCGGTTGTATGTGTTTGATTTACCGGAGGATAAATCCAAATGGGATAAGCTGATTCTTGAAAATCTAAAGACGACTGATTATGGTCGCTGTGTGTACCGGATGGACAATGACCAGCCCGATCATTTGACCGTAAATATGCTTTTTGAAAATGGTATTACGGCCGCCTTTTCTATGGAAGCGCATGTTTCATATCAAGGCAGGATAACCCGTATCATGGGTTCCAAAGGAGATATTGTCGGCGATATGGAAACTTTTGTAATGACGGATTTCAAAACAAGAAAAAAAGTTTCCTGGAAGATGGTAACTGATGAACACGGTGGGGGAGATCATAGCCTGGTGAGAGATTGGGTGCAGGCCGTTTCACAGCAGGATGCAACGCTGTTAAGTTCTACCATCGATGTGTCCATCGAAAGTCATTTAATGGCCTTTGCCGCAGAAAGAAGCCGCCTGAACAGAACCATAGAAGAGGTGAAAACGGGAGCAGTACCAGCAACGGTATAATGCATCTTTATTATCCTTTAAGTAAATGCCAATTACCAATCACAACAGTATATTTTTTTATTGTTGATGGCTGGTTTGCCGACCCAGCCGGGCGTTTGCTTCGGGACTAACTTTCACTGTTTGCAATATTCAGTGATAGCCTAACATGGTATTCTATAAGAAAAGCCGTGGCCTTTTTTTACCGGCCACGGCTTTTGAATTATAATTACTCTGCGTCTTGTTTTTTATTGATGACGAATCTGAATTGGTTTACTGATCACTTCAGAACCTGTAACAATTTGTATGATGTATGAACCGGTTGCGAACTTGGTTACATCAATTGTTTCTACCTGGTTCAATCTGCCAATCCTTTTTTGAGCTGCCAATTTTCCATCAATCGTTAACACATTAATTAAGGCTGGTTTATTAATCCAGTTGTTACCTGAGAATTTAATTTTAGCCTCATTTATGGAAGGATTTGGATATACAACAACGAACTCGCTCTGATCAAATTTTACCAGTCTTACCTGGCTGTATTGAATTTTGCCATCAATGTCCACTTGTTTTAAGCGGTAGAAATTGCTTCCGGCCAATGTAGCGTTATCTGTAAAATTGTAGTCCAATCGGAGGCTGCTGTTACCGCTTGCTTTTACCTTACCAATCGTGGTGTAGCTAATACCATCAGACGACCGCTC
>JBBQKO010000028.1:0-25089 GCA_038327005.1 Chitinophagales bacterium
ACAATATCCCTGGCAAACGCAAAAGGTTCTGTAGGAGAAGTTGCAGCTAAAAGGGTGTTACCTGTTAATCTTTTGAGTAACAACTTCCTGCCCGTAAACAACCTGCAACGCATACACGCCCTGTGGCAATGTGTACAGACCATTCATATATTCTACGCTGTTTCCTTTACTCACGTGTACCTTTATTATTTTTATTAATTGACCGGAAAGATCGCTGAGCCTCAATGTAACTTCTCCACGCTCCGGCATATTAAGGGTAACAGCAATTTTGCCTGTTGCAAACATGGGTCGTATGCCGGTTACAAAGGAGGCTTGTTTTTTTACCTTAACCATTGCAACGGGGCTATAACTAAAGTTGCCCTCTTTTCCAATCAGCTTTAGGCGGTAGTACAAGGTGCTATTAGTGTTGCAAAAACTGGCTGCGTTTACATCCGTATATTCTTTTGCCGCAGACGTGCAGGTTGCCGCATACGAAAAATCAGTGCCATTGCTGCTGCGTTCAATTTCAATATGGTCAAGATCTGATTCGCCTGCAGTTACCCAGTTCAAAAAGAAATCAGCATTTTTAGGAGTGGCATTAAAAGAAATCAATTTCACGGGCAACACAAAGATGTCTTGCTTAATATTTACTACTATGTGAATTTCGGCTTGATGCCCCGAAGCAACCCAACTGGTAGTTACACTTGCAGCGCCTGGCTTTTTACTGATGCTATAATATCCGTAGCCGGCGCCATTACCCCCAAAATCGAGTGCTCCCGAGCTTTTCACGATTGTTTGACCAGCACCCGCTACCTGCGTACCGGACAATGTGCTGTTCCACGAATCAAAGATGTCGTAAACCAGATCGCCGGGGGCACCGGTAACAGTTAATGAACTGGAATTTGAGTTGGAAAGTCCTCCCTTCATATCCGAAAGGGGAGTTGTTTGGTCAACTTTTGTGAAAGCCGCTGCTGAAATAAACCTGGTATAATTACCAGGCCCGGTGCTGGTAAAAACGATGCTGCCGGTAACGGGTACTGCAACATCACCCATTGATAATGTATAGATAGCATCCACAGAAATGGCATCATCTGTCACTTCTTTACGTTCGATCATTGCAATGCCATTAAACTTAACACCGGTAATATTAGTGGAGGCACCGTCTGAAGCAGTAACCAGTAATAGCATTTTATTACCCGCTGGTACCGTAAAACCTGTGATTGTATTGGATTGGCTGGCAGAAGCCGGTGTGCCAACGGGCGTTACCTGGGCGGTAGCAGTAAAGAATATGTTGGTTAAAATGAAAAATGAAAGTAGCATTCCTTTTGCATTTACCAGATTTTTTGAAATTTTCATTGCAATGATTTTAAATTAGATACAAAAATATTGCTTTAAAAAAACGGCATGGTAGCGAGGATTCCAGGCTATCGAAGAATTGTGTCCAAATATCTGTAGATAAAATGCTACCCAGGAAGGCAATGAAAAAAGCTGGACTGTTGTTGGCTGAATCCTTTTCCAATGTCCGAAGGAATGAATACAACGCTTGCATATACCAACCCTCACAACCCTGGTACAACAAAACTATACTGCAATAAATAATACGGGACACAGTCACTCGATTGGTTGGTTACTTCAAAAGGAAAATATTTCCTTTGTCAATTTAAATTTCACTCCATAGTACGCAACGTTTCCTCGCCAACGAACAAATCTTTGGCGCACACGTTGCGTTGAAGGGATGATGATCCCTGGATTCCTGCGGCAACAAAATGGTTCACCTCAATCGGAATTAAGATGCAATTACTTCTTTGTCAGGTCTTTTAAATAGGCTAAAAGATCAGCAAGCTCCTGCGATGACATCGTCTGGTGCAGACCATCAGGCATCATAGAAACTTTCAACGCTGTTATAGATTTTACATCACTCATTTTAAGTTGTTGTCTTCCACCGCCAGGTAATTTTAGTTCAAGATCGGTTTCCGTTTTACTGTTGATAATTCCTGTTGTTGAAGAACCATCTTTCAACTTTATTTCCCAACTTTCATAGCCGAAGCTGATACCGTTTGACGGATGCAGGATTGTTTCCAGCAAACCTTCTTTAGGATATTTATTTCCAATTTCTGTAAGATTTGGCCCAAAGTCATATCCCTCTTTATTAACCTGGTGGCACACAGCACATTTGTTTGAAAAAACTGTTTTTCCGTTTGCTGCAACTGGTTTGAAGACCGCCAGTTCTGCCACCGTTGGCTCTTTTATAGCAGCGTTTGTAGTTGCATTTGGTAAATAACCCGAAGCCTCTGTTCTTACTGCTTTTCGCCATGCACCCTGCACACTGGCCACCACATCCGGGATTAAAAATTCAGGAACCGTTTTGTTTTTTAACAACGCCAGCACCAGGTCTTCACCACCGCCACTATTTCCAATTTTACCGGCTGCCTGCTTGCGTAGCATTGGAGCATATTTTTTTGATTGAACAATTGTTTGAAGCATGTTTAAAGATTCACTATTTCCGACTCTGCTCAGAGAGGTAAGCAAAGCGTTTGACTTAACTGAATCTTTATCGTTAAGCAGGTTCCATATTAAAGGCGCACCACCAGCTTTTAACAATACATCCGTTGCACTTCTGCCTTCCGGCTCATTGGATTTTTCCAGAGCCATTAAAAGCAACTCGTTATTCTTTGTTTTTAGTTCGTACTTTCTAACCAAGTCAATGAATTCGGCAGTACCGGCAACCGTTTTTAGAATGTCTTTTAAAGCCTGTTGGGCAACGGGTGAAGCTTTTACCGCTTTAACATCAAGATGGTGTAAGGCGAGTTTATTAATCGATGTATCACTTATGCTGTTGGTTTTAATCATTGCCAGTAATAGCGCAGATTTTGCCGGTCCGGGGTTGAAGTCGAACGCTCTGAAATATTTCAATCTGCTGGCAAGAGGAATGGTTTCTTCTACCGCTAATTTTGCCAAATAAGGCACCGCTTTGTCTGTTCTTGCCCGCCACACGATATCTCTAAAAGCGGCATTCTGGTTCGGGTCTTTTACTTTATCAACAAAAGCCTTAAAGTAAGCATCCCATTGTTGATCCGCACCAATTCCCAATGCTTCTAAAAACCACCTGTCTTTGCCATCATAGCTGGTAGCTAAAGCAGCCCATAAAGCGGGCGCTTCTGCCGATTTATTATGATGCAGGGCCAGGGCGCATTCACGTCTTACCTGCATATCTGCATCATTCGATAGTAGCTTCACAAGACCGATTACATCACCCTTCAATTCTTTAGTAGCTCTTAAAGCGATGATTTTTAATTCAGGAATTTTTTGTTGTAAAGCTTCGCTGGTGTACTTTACTTTATCAGCACCATTCATCTTCTGTAGTACCCAAAAAGCACGGGCACGCATCTTTGGATTTGGGGATGTATTCCATAATTTTTCTAGTTCGGGTATTGCTTTTGCTCCCATTGATTGTAGTGCTGTAAATGCTTTATACCGAACGGATAAGTTTGGATTTTGTAAGGCTTGTACGGCTCCTTCAGGTGTGGTGTAATTTTGAGTAGCGACACTGTATTTTGATTTAACCGGCGCTACACGATAGATCCTACCTTTTGTTTGATCTCCCGCCTGGTGACCACCCACTCCGGGATCATACCAATCAGCTATTATTAATGATCCATCCGGAGCAACACATACATCTGCCGGCCGGAACCACTGATCGTTTTCCCCCTTTAAAATATTTATTATTTCCGCCGTGTATCCTGCTCCATTTTTTTGAACAGGGTAGGAACGAACCACATTGGGGCCCGCATCTGTGTGAATCAGTTGGTCTCTAAATGCTTCGGGCAGCAATGCGCCTTCGTACACAACAATTCCTGTGGGCGAGCCGGCAAAAGTTTGTAATAGATTGGGTACTGCACCAGGGTCATTCAAATGCCAGTGGCGCAAGGGTATGGAGTCTTCCAGGTTGGTACGTGTTTGCTGCCAGCTTGCATTTGTCATTTCATCCTTATAACCATAATTCCCATGTTCCATCACATAGTTAATCCGAACACCCCTGTTACCGTCATCATCATTGTCGCTTTGCCATAATGTACCGTAACTATCAACAGCCACCTCATAAGGGTTGCGAAAATTTTGTCCCAACACTTCCACGGCTGAACCGTCAGGGTTGCAGCGCATTACCATTCCTTCCTTATATTTCTTTGGTGAAATCTCATCACCATCCTGATCACGAACGGTATGGCCGTTTTTATCTTTTAGTGTTCTTCCTTCGTTACCGAAGTTGAAATACAGTTTGCCATCTGGTCCAAAAGTAAACGCATGGGCTCCATGATCATGTTGTTCACCCCCGATGCCTTGAAACAAAATTTCTTTTCTATCTGCTTTATCATCTCCATTATCATCATAGAACGACCAAACATACGGACTTTGCGATACGATGACCCTGTTGCCTAAAACACAAATTCCCAACGGAGCATTCAATTCCGGACCCTGATAAAATACTTTCGCTGTGTCTGCAATGCCATCATTGTTGGTGTCTTCTAAAATCATGATCCTGTCGCCTTTTGCATTGGTAGGATTGCCGTTGATATCCGGACGATAATTATAAGCTTCTGTCACCCATATGCGCCCCCGGTCATCCACATCTATATTGGTTGGATTTTGAAGCATCGGCTCCGTGGCAATGGTGCTTACTTCAAGCCCTTCAAAAGCTACAAGGCCTTTCAATGCGTTGGCAGATTTATGTATTTGTTCCGACGTTAAAGTATCTGCAACGGTACCGGCAGTCTTTTCGGAATTGATACTGTTGTTGCATGAAATACTAATTACGGAAGCACATAGCAATGTCGAATATAACAATCGTTTACTCATAACAAAAGACACTAATTTTTAAATGATGGATGAATGTTTTAGGGCAGCTATTTTTGCAATACAAATTGTATCAACTAAATATTTGCCTGGTTCCTGTTTCGCTACCGTTTGAGGAAGATAAATAATTTACTGTTTGTGCAGCAATTTTTTTTGAATAAATGTCGAAAATGCAAACAGCTTTAAAGATGGTTTCATTATTTGCCATGTTTAATATTAATCGCCACCAGCTTATCCACATGCTTTTCACAATTGCGTTGCATAACAATCAGGTAACATACTGTTTACAATTTCTTTACGTTATTAGAATAAATTGTACACTTAAACAAATTGTTATGCTACCAGTTAAAACTGTCCTTTCGCTCACCACCGATTTGTTGGCGTACGGTGCGTTTAGCCATTTAAAAGATGAGCAGGTGTCATCATTTCATCACCTGGTTTTTCGGTTGCAGCAGCCATTGACCATTGTGCAACAGAAACTGTTGCTTACCTTCTGGACGCATGCAGATGGTTCGGTATTACCGGCATCTTTGCTGCACAGATGTAATTTGGTACTACAACAGTACGGGCGGATGCCCATCGGCGAATTGTATGTGGAAGAATGTATCATGGAATATTGATCCTCTTTCGCAGCAAATACTATCAACGAGGCAGCGAAGAGCTGGGTATATTGTGTGTGCCACGAATACTCGTTGTTATTGTAGAAATTTACTTCTTCCATCCTATGGCAATCAGATTCCGTAAAGTTGGTAAGTGTTTATATGCGTTGTGCGCCTGTTAAATAGCATTCTTTAGAAGGAAATGTATGCCACTTTTTAAGGTAAAGGCTCAATTGATTTATTTCTAAAAAAAAGAAAGCATTTCGTTTAAACTATTTTCAGTTCGTTCACTTCGCTGAACGCACCATCGCCCGCCAACACACAAGGTGCTGGAAGACCTTGCAGAGAAAGCGTTTAAAAAAGGGCTTTCAGGCAAAAAGGATGGCCGTAAAAAACTGTGGAGGGCAGACGGTAAAACAATACTTTACATATTTTGCTTTCAGTTGTTGGTGTAGCCAACCTAACTGCCAAACCTACTCTTATCAACTGCCGAAAAAAGAAAACTTATATTTTTAAAATCCTGGTGTTTATTTTAAATTACTAATGATAGCGTCTTGTGTGGCTTGAATTTTTTTCATGATATTACTTGCCGCTTCCATCAATTTATTACGACGGTCCATCGCCATTTGTAATTTCAAATTGTTGGCTTCACTCATTTCATCCACGCTATCCAATTTTCTCTGCAGGTCATCCTGAGCGGCCTTTGCTTCTACAGCGCTAACGGGAAAGGTTGCTTTGGACTTTACCATATCTGTTTTTGCTGTGGATCTAATTGGCTTACTGCCTGCAGTAGTAGTTACTATTGATGCTGTAAGACGATTAAATGAATCCAACATTACCCTCGATAAATTATGCTCATTTTTTTTCAACCGCTGCATGGCATCTCTTAATTTTTTCTTTTGTTCGTTTGTTTTCTTTACCTCGTTCATCATCTCTTTAAGGTCCTGCTGTGCCGATTTAGCCGCTTCCATCATTATTAAAAATGCCAGCGCCTCGATATCCCCTTCAGAAATATTGAGACCATTCGCATAACCCGTGGCAAGATTTATAAAACCATTCTCCGTCATTTCTTTATTAGCAGGGTTTGCTGCTGTGGATTTTATCCACCTAATATGTTTGGTATTAATTTGTGGCATCGCCTTTTTGTAAAATGAATCAGCTTGCGCAGGAATGGCTTTTTGTGCTTTTGTAGCATCGATAATAAAGCACAAAGCAATTATGGAAAATATGATTGTCATTTTCATAAAAATTAATTTAAATAAAGTTCGGGTTTATTTTGAAAAAAGAAAGCTGAATTTTCTAGCAGAGTTTTAAAGAAATAATAGGTTTAATGTTTGCATAGTCCGTCCTGTGTGACTTTATAAGCAGGTAATTAAAATACACTTACCTATTGTAAAGTGCCAAAAATTCATCAATACAAATTTGTGCCTGTTTTAATAGTCCCCTTATGGTACCTTCGGCTAATTCTTTATGATGGGGGATTACTGTACCAATTGTTCCATCAGAAATTTTCTTTTTCAAAATTATATGGCTCCCCTTTTGTCTGGCTTGTATAAAACGAAAAATAATTCCAGCAGCCGGATGAAATCACGACCTTAAATTCGGGGTAGTTTAGGCATAAGCCTCAGTTGTAAAGGTTGTCAAAAAATAGGATTGCCTGCCACTACCGGAAATTCTTCGAGCCACAGCAAGGTGGCTTCTTTTAGGTCAGCCAATGCCTCTTCTAAAGTTTTGCCCTGACTTAATGTCCCGATTTCTACACTGGTTGCTATGTATAGATCATCTTCCTTATGCATGGAGGCAGTAAAAGTATTTTGTGCCATAAAAATTTCATTTTGCTCTACTAATAAATATGACGAAAGAGTTGGCTTTTTCCAGTAGGTTTTGTTTTCGGCAAAAGCTGGGTTTTGATGGAATCGCTATTTCCAAAGTTGAATTGTCTGCCTGCTTATAAAATGCTGCTTGCTTTTTAACGAAAGTATGATTTTGCAAACTATAAATGAACCGAAAAAAAACAAGTTCAATCTATGCCATCTTAGGTACTTGAAAACCTTGCGGCGAAGCAATTAAATACCTACCATCACATTAAAATGAGTTTATCTTTTAAATACGTTTTGTCTTGCTGTTGGCTTTACTTACATTTGATTTTCAAATCATCTACCCAATGCAGGCGATCTCTACTTTCAGGCAATACTTTTCTTTGATATTGCTGATGGTGCCTGCGATGCTATTTTGTCTGCTGTTGTTTATTTACCGCAACAATACCAGTTTGCATCTGACCAATGATCTGCCCTATATGCCATGGCAATTTTATATGATAGCTTTGTTTGGTACCATCGCTACGGTTGGCGGCGTGCTTGACTGGCGCTTTCACCGGGATCCGTTGAAACTAAAAATCCCAAAAAAGGAGAGAGATGCAGAAGCCAAAGCGCTTGGCCTCGGTGGTCTGCCCATGTTTATATTAATGTGGCTGGCTATGAACAGTGATTCACCATCTAATTATTTAATACCCATTATTGTTGTACTAATCTACACGGTATCGGCCATCTGCTATGATGAATTTGTTTTTCATATTAAGCGCTGTACCAATAAAGAGAACTGGTATCATCGCATGCTGGTATTTGGCAATGGCATAGCATGGCTGGCATGGTTTCACTTTATTTATTACAAATGAATTACCAACAACTATGGCAGCAAAGTAGCAGCAGGCTGCAAGAGCATCCAACAGTTTCATCCTTCAACAACTGGCAACTGTTTACCAACGGAGCCCGCTGGATGCATGCACAACTGGATGACATGAGCGGCGCCCAAACTTCCTTTGATGAGGGAATAAATTTTGCTTTTTATGGTTGGATAAAATATAGTGTATCCTTGACTGCCGGTTTTTTGTCAGCACTGTTGTTGGTTTGGTTGCATCCACTCTTATTACCGTTGGCTATATTGGTATTTTATTTTTGTGAAGTGCAGTTGTTGTTTTTATTTCCGTTGTTGATCGACAAGGTTCCGAATCCGGTTTATACCAGCATCCGGGAAACGGCTGCCATCGGCACCTGGAAAATAATAAAGGTGATCATACCAATTGGCATACGAATGCTGCTGGGTTTATTGAATGTAAAGGCGCCACTACGTAACTGGTACACCGGCTGCCTGGCTATATTAATCTGGTATAAATATGAAGTTAGAAATAGGGTCCAATGATCATTTTGAAATAAGGCAGGTACAGAGCAATTCATCCGTGGGTAAAGGGTTTACGGTGCTCTATTTATCTGACCTTCATTTTAACGGGCGCAGCGATCGACTCATAGCAAAAATGATTGATCAAATCGCACAGCTTGATCCCTCCATAGTTTTGCTGGGGGGTGATTATGTTGATTTTAAAAGCCAGCTTTCTAAACTGGAGATGCTGCTCGGGGTATTATCAAAGCGGGATCATGTATTTGCCATAGCAGGCAATCACGATTATCGTTTTGGTATTGAAGTCATCAGAGAAGAAATGGAACAGCATGATATTCGCTGGCTTGAAAATGATTCTGTTTGCGTTACAGTTAATGGTTCCACGGTTCAGGTGGATGGAACAAAACCCGGCAAGCGAAATGCATCTGCTGATTATGCCATTCTTTGTTTGCACCAGCCGATTGATATCAGCAACTGCCATACTGAATATGACATTGCATTTGCCGGCCACCTGCATGGTTGCCAGTTTGTGTTTTGGCAAAATAAACAAAAGTTGTATCCCGGTAGGCTATTTTATAAATGGAACCTGTTGGAACTTACTGTAGGCCGCTGTAATTATTATGTGAGCAAAGGTATGGGTGATACACTACCGGTTAGGTTAAATTGTAGCAAAGAAATGATCTTTGTACAGGTACCCGACAACCAATTAATAAACGCATCTTTATAAAAAAGCACATCCAATGAAACTATTTTTTCCGGTAATTTTTGCAACTGCATATGGTTTAATCACCAGGCTACTGTTTGGTGTGTTTGGAAATATTATGGGTATCATGACAACAAGTTTTTTTGTGATTGGCCCGTTGGTGATTGGATTTTTAACGGTATTTTTTTTACCACAAAAAGAAGTAAGGAATAGTTCTACTGCGTTTTTCCTGCCCTGGTTAACCTGCCTGATTTTACTTGTAATTACCATTGCCTTAAAAGTAGAAGGCATTATCTGCTGGGTAATGGCTTATCCGTTATTTGCTGTTGTAGCGGGTTTTGGCGGATTAATAGCCAATAAGATTCGGAAAAAGAAAGACATGAAAATAGATGATATGGAGAATTATAACAAGTGGACGGATAAGGATAAATTATCCTTATCACTGGTGATGCTGCTACCGATCATTTGTGCCACCATCGAAGGAGAAAGATTTACCAGCAGGCAAGATATTACCCTCACCCAATCCGTTGTTATTGATGCTACGGCGGCGGCAGTATGGGAAGCAATTGGCAGTACGAGAAATGTTGCTAAGAAGCACGCAGGCTATTCCGGTATGCTCGGCTTTCCGCATTATATAAAAACAACGCAGGATAATTTTGCACTGGGTGGAAAACGCAGAGCAGTGTATGAGCGGGGATTGTATTTTGATGAAACCATCAGCGGATTTGAAAAAGAAAAATTGCTGGTGCTGGATATTAAAACAGATCCTTATAATATACCTCCTGCAGTAATGGATGAGCATATTTTAATTGGAGGTAAGCATCTGGATATTTTGCAGGATGTGTACCAGTTGGAGGCATTACCAAATGGCAGTAGCCGTTTGTCGATCAGTAGTCATTTCTTTATCAATACGCCGTTTAACTGGTATGCCGGTTTGTGGGCCAGACTACTGATGAATGACATTTTAAATGGAACATTAAATATGGTTAAGGAAAGGGTGGGGAAGAAGTAAAAGTGTTTCTTTGACGGGTATATTAATCAGACAGCGCCTACAGTAAACTCATTATGGAATCAATTTGCTTTATTGAATCATTACTTATTGGATGCTTCCAGTTAGTGAAGCAACTGAATAAAAGATGAGTACCCAGTAAAACACCGTTCAGGGAAAAATATTCACCTACCTTTTGACCGTTAATTTATACTTTATGAGACGTCCATTCTACCTTCTTTTTTGCCTGATATTTTTTGCAGTCAATCATGCTGCTGCACAACAATGGCGGTATGCCAGGGATAAAAAAGTTTATCATGACCTCAATGAAGCCTTTCAGGAAAAAGACGATGTGTATAATCTGGAAATAAGAGACTTCTCAGTAAACAAGGAGCAACTGTACAAAATTGCAGCAATGAAGAACCTTGTCTTTTTATCAATTTCTGAGGCAGGGCTTGATACTTTACCGAGGGAGGTTTTCAACCTGCCCAATTTGCGTACGCTCAATTTAACCCGGAACAATTTTAAAGAGATACCACAGGAAATAAGCAACCTGGTAACATTGGAATACCTTGTGATGTACGATAACGAAATAAAAGAAATACCTGCATGGATTGCACAATTGCAAAACCTGGAAGTGTTGATTTTGCCTAGAAATAAATTAGATAGTGTTAGTCCTGCTATTGGTAAACTGAAAAAACTAAGAGATTTAAGCATTGGCGCAAACGATTTAAGCTACCTACCCAAAGAAATTGGTAACCTTGAAAGTCTTACCCTGCTTGAACTCAATGAAAACAAACTACAGGCAGTACCGGATGAACTGTCACAATTGAAAAAACTACAGGGCCTGCACCTGAATGATAACAGGCTTCAACAGTTGCCGATCAGTTTTGGGAAATTGAAAAAACTGGCGGTTTTACATTTATCGAAAAACAGTTTTAGACAGGTACCGTCTTGCATTGATTCCTTGACATCATTGGTAGCTTTTTCGATTGATAATAACAAGCTTCTTTCATGGAACCAGCAAATCATTCTCCCGCAAAGTCTTGAACATTTTTTTGTTTCCGGAAAAAATATTCAACAAATCTCCAACAGTCTGCAAAATTGCAAAAAGCTACAAGAGTTAAAAATTACGAACACCTCCATTACAAAAATTCCCGAATGGATTGGCAGTCTGCAACAGCTTTATTGGCTGGAGCTTGATGACAATCTCATTACCGAGCTGCCAAATAGTATTGGACAACTGAAAGCGTGCAGAATCCTGCAGCTACGAAACAATTGCCTTGATACGATTCCGGAAAGCATTTTACTGCTTCCTGGCCTGGTGGGGCTGGCATTAAATGGTAATCCTTTACGCCATATTCCGGAAACCTTACTACTTTCGAAATCTTTAAGTTGGATTAATATATCCAATACGAAGATTTCAAATGAGGAATACAAAGTTTATAGAAGACAGGTGCCTGAAACCGTAGATATTGGGCATGATAAAATTGTTTATTTTGAAGATGAAGTAAATCCTTGTTATACCGAGAGCCAGTCAAATAAAATGGACAAAATATTTAGAAGGCTTCAAAACGATCCCTACTTTTTAGGAGGGGAAAACAAATGGCAAAACTTTCTAAAAGAATATTTTAATTTAACAGCAACAAATGCTTCAAGCGATGAAACAGACTTTGAAATGACGGATACTGTTTCGTTGAGATTTGTTGTAAGAAGGGAAGGTGGTCTAAGTGATATCACGGTGGTGGCTTATAACAATGAAGCTGCAAAAGAGGAAGCAATCCGGTTACTAAAATTATCTTGTGCATATTGGGTTCCTTCGCATATTGGCGGACGAAATGTCAATGCATGGTATCAACAGTCTTTTATTTTTTCCGTGTCCAGGTATGGTGGTCAGGTTAAAACTTCTATAAAAGCGTTTAACCCATTACCAGCAAATATCCGTGTATTAAATCTTGAAGAAGACTGAGTTTTTTAAATGCAAAGTTTTCACCAGTTCTTTATCTTGAAACATCAGCGCAATAAAAGCGTACTCCAAAATAAGCATTATAGCAGGCATATTTTAATCAAATGGAACAATCAATGCGGAGCCTCATGAACGAGGCTAAAAGAAATTCTTTTTAGATTCAAACCTCAACAAATTTTTGAATAAGTCAAGCGTAATAATTAAACCCAATGAATTTTCTTAGAAACGTATTCGGCACAGTAAGTTCCAGAACTCCCCTTCGGGGCAATGTCATTTAGTTAGGCATTTTTTGTTCCATCGGAACAAATGGGTAGAAAATTCAGACCAATTGAACAGGCGTTCTGTAGGTACGCTATATTTTATCAAACTCAATCCACATAACGCTCCTAATGGAACGAAAATTTAAAATGACAGACACTTGTGCTACCCACAAATTGCCCCAACGGGCTCTTAACTAAATGACATTGTCCTTCGGGGGGCATGGGGGCTCTTTTGCTGCGCCATTAGCCAACTGTTTTTGCTTCTCTCACTTTACGATAAGTGCTATCCCTATCGTATCAATATCACCGTTCCCCGCTTACTCACGGTTTCTCCCCTGAAATCTTTGAAGGTAATATAATAGACATAAGTTGCCGGATCCTGGCCCGAACCTTTGTAGCGTCCATCCCATCCCGTAACTGGATTTTTAGTTTCAAAAACCAATTGGCCCAGCCGGTTAAAAAGTTGTAAACTATAGTAGGTAACCGGGGCAGTGAAATAGGGTTTAAAGGTTTCATTCAATCCATCCCCGTTGGGCGAAAAAGCATTGGGAATGCCAACGATGATGCAATTGGTAAAAAAGAAGACTTTCATTGAATCAGCGCCGGCGCAATCAAAGCGATCGGTTACCTGTAGTTTGTAAGTGCCGCTTTTGGTGATGTTGATTTGCCGGTCGGTACTTCCTGTACTCCATAGATATGTTTTGTATCCCGGTGCTTGTAGTGTCAGGATATTGCCATTGCAAAGACTGCTGTCGGCAGGTAAAAAATTGGCAGGCAGTGGAAGTATTTTATCAAGCAAAATGGTATCTGCCGCAATGCAGCCATATTGAGTAGTTACCCTTACAAAGTATTTGCCCGGCACTGCCGTTGTATAGCTATTATTGGAGCTGCCATCCTGCCAAAGATAGCGGTCGAAAATACCTGGGTTAAGCGTATAAGTACTACCCATACAAATGCCCCTGTCGCCCCCCAGTATTGGCTTTGGCTTTGGATGCACGGTTAGCCGGGTGGTTTTAACACTGTCGCAGTCAAGGTAAGTTTTCATCGAATCATAGTACACGCCGGTGGTTGTTTGCAGTTTGCCTGCTGCCAGCCAACTTTCGCCCTCACATATTTCCGGATTGATGGTTAAATACTTTTTTGGATTCACGGTCAATGTCAATGTGCGGGTGCTATCGCAACCATTGATTGCGGTAAACTTGTCCACATATATTCCGCTGCTGCCATAGCCTGCATAGGTTTCATCCTGGCAAATTATTTTTGTTACGCTGGTAACAAAAACAGGCTTCACCGTTAGGAAAAGCGTTCGGGTGCTGTCGCATCCATTGATTGCGGTGTACACATCTACGTAAGTGCCGGTACTGGTATGGCCTGCATAATTTTCACCCTGGCAAATTGCGGTGGTAATGGTTGTTTTAAAAACAGGGCGCACTACCAGCCGAACGGTCCGGATACTGTCGCAGCCATTATAGCCTTTTAATGTGTCGATGTAGGTGCCGGTGAGCTTGTATCCAAAATAAGCAAAGCCTTCGCAAATGGAGGTGTCTATAAAAGTTTTATTGGGCACATAAGCAATGCTATCGGCGTTATTGGTATAAATTTTTTCCAGCTTAAGCGTATTGGGTAAAACTATGGGAAGGCTGATGGAACTGTCGTTTGCCACTGCATACAAAGTGCCTTCGGGCATCAGTTTGATGCGGGTAGTAAAGTTTGCCGTCAAGCCAAATATGGTATCCTTGATTGAATAAATGGGTGGCAGTAAAACGGCTCCCGGTGCATTGGGATTACCTTTGTAAAAAGACACTTTTAAATTCTTAGGCAGCACGCCCCGAAAGAATCCATTGGTGAGCGAAAAATCGACCATCATGCTATCCTGCGACGAACAGATTACCTGATTCAACCGGACGGTATAGTCATTGGCGGGTGGCACTTTGATGGTAAGATAGGTGGTGTCTTTACAGCCAAACTGGCTGGTAGCAATTACCCGTTTCAGCCGGTCGGAATCTGCATATAAATCAGGTTGGCTACAGGCCGTGCAACTCAGTTTATAGGCTTCACTCCACAAGTAAGTGGCTGATGGAAAGTTGGCGGGAAAAGCCTGTGCCAAGAGCTGCAGAGTATCACCGGGAAGCAGCGTTGAAATGGCTGGTGCAGCAGTTACTCTAAACCTGAAATTATTGATAAAGGCTACATTGTTTGCATAATTCTTTTCGGGAAAAGGACGATTGGGTAACACCAATGGTTTTGTATTTCCACTGTCATTAATTACGGCGTACAATTGGTTTAGTCCGGCATAAGGTATGTTAAGCGTATGGTCGTAAAAACAGTAGCGGCAATATCCACCCTTTGTTTCATAAGGCAGGTAAAAAGTAGGTTGTAACTGGTTGGCACCCGGCAACCTCGGATCACTATCATAAAAAGTAACCGGTGTGCCGGCGGGTAAAGGTGCAAAGCCGTAATTGTCAACACAAAAGTTAACCTTCACTTTTGTTTGTTGAAAACAATAGACGTTAGAAAAAATGACGGCTGCATCAGCCGTTGGATCCTGTGCCGTTACCCGGAAAAAGCCCGACGTGTCAACACAACTGCCATCTGTTGCTATCAGCCGGATGGTATAATTGGCCGGTGTGGGAAAAGTATAGGTTAAATCTTTATTCGTACTCACCACCTGTTCGGTCATGCCGGCATTATTGCCGATCAGCCACTTAAATGCGTTTCCTTTAAAAGATGAATTGGTGAAACGAATGCTATCGGGGTACAAAGGCAATTTGGAGGCGATTGCTTTTTTATCGAAATAGAAGCGGGCAGTTATGCCACAGTTTACAATCACGTAAGTAGTAGCCGCCGAAAAACAATTGGCATCTGCATTAAAGGCTTTTAAGGTGATTTTGTATTTACCAGGCGCAGCAAAACTGTGTGAAAAATGGGTGCTTGTTGCAGTAACAATATTGTTGACCAGCCAGCTATAATTGGTGGCCCCGGTGCTGGTATTAGTGAAGGTTACGGTTTCACCCGGAGAGCTGTAAGCGGTATCTCTCAGGAAGGCGGCGACAATGTTTTCACTGCAGGGTGGCAAACATTGATCTTGCAGTAAACCACTTCTTTGGGTAAGAACGGCCGCCCGCATTCTGTCTGCCTGCCCCTGGGTAAATTCGTTGCTGCAAGGGGCATTGCTGTAATCCATAAAATTGCTGATGGGGTCCGGCACATCAGTCGTAAAAAATCCGTTTGAATAATTGGACAAGGTATCCGTGTTGCAGGTATTGGAAGGGCTGTTGCAATTGGCAGAAGCACCCAAAGAGCCATCAGGCGGTGTATCACAAACACGGTCGCCATTTACTGTGCAATCGTTGTTGTAACAGCCTCCTTCAAATGTATGGTAAAGGCCGAGGTAATGCCCCATCTCATGTATCAGTAATTTGCCAAAACCAGTTATTACAATGCCATCCAAAGCACTACCCCCCGGCGGCATGGTAGCATATCCGCCTACTCCCATTCTTGACCATCTGCCACAACTGTAACTGGCATACATCTCCGCATAAATATTATTGATGAACCAGATATTGATGTATCGGGCGGGATCCCATTGAATCAGATTTTTTAATTTATCATCCTCATTATCCATGTTCAAATCTATTCCAAAAAAGGAAGTGGTACGGGTAATACCGTTGGTAATTCCTCCATCGGGATCTTTCTTTGCAATGCAGAATTTTATTTTAGCATCAGCACCAAGACTGGCGGCATAAATCCCGGATTTACTAAATGCCTCGTTCAGTTCGTTGATGCCATCAATCACCTGTGCATCTGTAACAGCGAATGGAGAGGGGTTGATGATGTGGATTACTACGGGTAAAGTGAGGGTGTCGCCCGCCGTTGGCCGGGCACCACTTAAAATCTCCCGGTTCATTTTGTCTTCTCTGGTTTTGAAATCTTTTTGCTGCCTCATTTTCTCTAGCAGCAGATCGCTGCTGCAGAGTTGTTGATATTCAAATTTAAGGAGCGTATCACGGGCTGGTATCTGCGCCCACACGTTATTACAGACCAGCAGGCAAGCCAACAATATTAATTTTATGCAACGATTCTTTTTTACCATGGGCAGTGAGTAGAAAAATGTTTTTTAGCAAAAATGAATTTTTCAAATAGCTAATTTTATTTATTCATTTTTTATATAATGGTTAAGGTAATTATTATTTTGGAAAGCAGGGGATAGAAATTTGAAAATGCAAGCAGGCAGATCGGTTATTTGAGTGAGTGGCCGATTCGTTCAGAAGGCGTTTGCTTTAATCTGTTTAAACTTTTTTAAAAAGGGAGCTGCTGTTTTAAATAAATTGTCTTGATATTTCACTATTCATGTTTATACATTTTTCAACGTTGTTGGCTTAAGAAAGTTAGAAACTTTTAATTTATTATCCAGCGAATCACGATGTATAACTCTAAGCAGAGTCTTACTTTTTTTCTTTTATCCTGAGCGAAGCCAATGGATTAGTAAAAAAAATAAATGAGATGTTACTATTCTCAGTTTTTAATTTGTGAAATCGAATTATTAGAATTGAAAGCGTAAATAAGATGAACCCGAGGCAGTAATTTCCACTGAAAATAAACAACTATTCGTGCAAAGTGTTATTCGTTTATCAACGTAGACACCTTAAATCGACTACAATGAGGAGTTTATCAAACAATCATTTGCAACCCAGGAGTTAAAACTATCTTTTTGCTTTATCTTTATCGTTCAAAAATAACGCCGAAAAAAAGCAGAAAAAACATGCGATCTCATCAGGGCATTCATAACTAATTGAATATTGATTGCCGTTTTCTTCGATCTAAAAAAATGATAAAAACCAAATGATAAACCATTCTTCCCGTCGCCGTTTTTTGCAAAATGCCAGTGTATTAATGGCCGCCGGATATTCCGGTTATGGCTTCGATACCAAACCGGAAAAGCTCAAATTGTCATTTTCTACCCTTGGCTGTCCGGATTGGGATTTTGCTACTATTGTAAAATTTGCGGTAGAGCATGGTTATACCGGCATCGAATTAAGAGGCATCCAACGGGAACTTGATCTTACTAAAACAGCCCCTTTCATTTCCGCTGAATCAAGGGCTGCCTCCATCGCTTTGATGAATAAAAATGGGTTACAGTTTGTTGGTCTCGGTTCCTCAGCCACGCTTCATTTTTCCGATGCTTCCACCAGAAAAAAGAATATGGATGAAGGAAGGCGTTTTATAGATTTGGCACAGCAAATCAAATGTCCTTTTGTAAGGGTGTTTCCCAATAATTTCCCCAAAGACCAGAACAAGCAAACCACTATGCAATTGATCTCGGAAGGATTGCTGGAACTGGCGGATTATGCAAAGCATACCAACATAACCGTGTTGATGGAAACCCATGGCGACGTGGTGAAATCAGAAGATATCCTCAGCATCATGCAGGCTGCCGAACATCCAAATGCAGGATTGATATGGGATGTAGCCAATATGTGGAACATTACCAAAGAACCACCGGTGGAAGTATATGAAAAATTGAAAAAATATATTCGCCATACACATGTTAAAGATTCAAAAATGGTGGAGGGTAAACTTCAATATACATTCGTAGGAAAGGGCGAAGTGCCCATCTTTGATGCCATCAATCGATTGCGTACAAACAGCTACCGGGGCTACTATAGTTTTGAGTGGGAAAAACTGTGGCACCCCGAAATAGAAGCACCAGAACTGGCCTTCACCGATTATGCAAAAGTGATGAAAGAACATTTTAAATAATTAAACATTCAATATTCAAACATTCAACATTCAAATATTTTACATTCACTCATTCTATCATTCTATCATTCACTCATTCACTCATTCTATCATTAAATTATGCCGGGCGATTCAACCAATATCAACCATAAAGCAAAACAGCAAAATACATACGATGTAATTATAGTAGGCTCTGGCATCACCGGCGGATGGGCAGCCAAAGAGCTGTGTGAAAAAGGTTTGAAAGTATTGTTACTGGAACGGGGCGGCAATGTATCACATCCCAATTATCCAACCGCTCAAATGGATCCCTGGGAATTTCCGCATGGTCTCCAACTGACCGAAGCAGATAAAAAGCAGCATGCGATACAAACCCGTCATTTTTCGTATAAAGCGGATACCAAACACTTTTACATCAACGACGTAGAAAATCCATACGAAGAAACAAAACGTTATGACTGGATAAGGGCTGATGTTTTGGGCGGTCGTTCTTTATTGTGGGGAAGGCTCAGTTTTCGCTGGAGCGATTTGGATTTCAACGCAAATTTAAAGGATGGTAACGGTGTAGATTGGCCGCTGCGGTATAAGGAATTGGCACCATGGTATGATTATGTAGAATCGTTCATTGGCGTAAGCGGCTCGGTTGAAGGCATTCCCCAATTGCCAGATGGTATTTTTCAACCTCCATTCGAAATGAATGTAGCAGAAAAATACTTCAAGCAGCAATTGGAAGAAAAGTACAGCGACCGCAAGTTGATCATCGGCAGGGTAGCCAATTTAACCAAACCAGTGCAGGGCAGGGGACAATGCATGGCCCGGGATCTTTGTCACAGAGGTTGTCCGTTTGGCGCCTATTTTAGCACCAATGCCAGCACAATGCCCGCTGCCTATGCAACCGGTAATTTAACCGTGAGGCAAAATTCGCTGGTAAATAAAATGTTGTATGATGAACAAAAACAGCGGGCATCGGGCGTGGAAATAATCGACACCGTAACCAACAAAGTAGAAACGTTTTATGCAAAAATGATATTCTTGAATGCGTCTACCATTGCTACCGCAGCGTTGCTATTGAATTCAACGAGTAACCGGTTTCCCAATGGAATGGGCAATGGCAGCGATCAGGTAGGTCGCAATTTAATGGATCACCATAAAGGGCTTTCTGCAACTGCAGATGTGGAAGGGTTTGAAGACATGTATTATTACGGGCGCAGGCCTACCGGTGTGTATATCCCAAGATTTAAAAATGTACAAAAGCAGGAGACTGGTTTTTTAAGAGGCTACAATTACCAGGGAGGGGCATCAAGACCGAGGATGCAAACCAGCGATGGAATTGGAGCAGCATATAAGGATTCTTTAACGGAGCCCGATGGCTGGATGTTACGGTTTACATCCTACGGCGAATGCCTGCCTTACCAGGATAACCGCATCACACTCAATCCTGCGAAGCAGGATAAATTTGGACGACCAGTTGTGGTTGTCAATTGCGAATTTAAAGACAATGAAAAGACCATGCACAACGATATGGCAATTAGTGCCCAGGAAATGTTTGAAGCGGCCGGTTTAAAAAATATCAATATCACCAATAATATTTCTTTTCCCGGAAATGCCAATCACGAGATGGGTACGGTGCGTATGGGCCGGGATGCAAAAACATCGGTATTAAACGGCTTCAATCAAATGCACGAAGTGCCCAATGTATTTGTTACCGATGGTTCCTGCATGGCCTCCAGTTCCTGTGTAAATCCCTCCATCACCTTTATGGCGCTCACGGCCAGAGCCTGCGATTATGCTGTAAAAGAATTGAAACGGCTTAATATTTAACAAAAGGCATTTTTAGTAAAAAATGGACATTGAATGTTTTGTACCCGGCAGCTTTGCTACGGGCGACATCGTTGCGTCGCACACTTGTACGCCATACCAATAAGCAACTTTTTGCTGTTTAGTTTTATGTAGGCATTGGTGATACAAATACCTTTCTGATATCCTGCTTGATTCAGACAATCCAGTCTGACCGTACCGGTCTGACTGGATTGTCTGAATCAAACGAAAATATAAACAGATAATTCCCAACGGTTTAAATTGAATAACAGACCTTCAATCTACACCAGTCAGACCGGGACGGTCAGACTGGTAGTTATTTTCGCATACTGAATTGTTTGCTGATATCCAGACCGGACCAGGTAATTCAAACGAAAACGTAACGAAAATTTCCAACTGGCTTAAATTGAATATATGCCAGCATTGTTGCGTCGCACATTTGTACGCCGTACCAATAGGCAACTTTTTGCTGTGTAATAGTAAGCTGCATTATTGAAACCAAAGCTGCCACCGTACCAGGGAAGGGACAAAAGACCTCTAAACGCAGATCTTCAAACAAAGCTGAACTCAGTCATGCGTAGAAGCGGATGGCGATCGCTTTTGTCCTGTGATAGACTTGTTGGTAGTGATAAAGCTAATGTGACTCAAAGTTATAACACGATTTTTTGGGAACTAATTACATCTATTAAGAATTAACTACTGTATCAATGCGAGTTTTATAATTCATATTGTCAAATAAATAGTACACCAATTTAAAGTTGATATAGCACTGTGAATATTAATGCCGTCATTAAAAGGCCTCTCCTGAAAAAATATAAAATGCGGGTCCTTCCCTGGTAAACCCAACATCAAATCTTAAAAAAATATCTTTTTTCGGGAAGATAAGATAACGCAGTCCTACGCCTCCAGATGGCAAAATATTGTTGATAGAAAATTTATTTATTGCCGGTGCTACTACACCCGAAGCTATGAAAGCACCTGCACCCAGGCGTTTACTAAATCCAAATGGCAAAAAACGGTATTCGGCCTGTGCAGCAATGTAATTTTTATCCCGGTATCGACCCGTGTAGTAACCCCTCATGAGGCTCTCGTTACCTACCTGTGCCATTTGGTTAAAGGGGGGATTGCCGCTAATAAACAGGCCATACAACTGAGCTGCAAACACCTGGTTCTTCTTTACCGTTCGGTATAAACGGCCATCAAATATAACTGAGCGAAACTTATAATCGCTCCCCAGCGATGGAGAATAGTTCAGCATGGCCACTTCTGCAAAATTGCCTTTTCGCACATTGAGTGCATTGTGCCTTGTGTCGTAAACAACACCTGCACCGAGGCCGATATTTTGCGTGCCTGCGCTGCCCGGTGGTGCAGGCAGATTGCTCCCCATTTGATCAATACTACCATTGTATAATTTTTGGTAATCAAGTTCAAAACCCGCAAAAAGATTGGGCACAATTTTACGAAGTACCCTTTCCCGAATAAATAGGTAATTGGAATTTACCAGTAGTTCATCTTCTTTCTTTGCGCCAGGTCCAATGCCATAATACAGCAGGGGAAACCTTTGAAACCTTACTCTTCCAAGAAAAAACCAATCGTCTTTATCAGTATAAATAAAATGATCAAACCAGGCTCCGTATTGCTTATTTAAGGTGTAAAAATTGAATGTTTGTATTTCACTCAAGCGGTTAGTTGTATCCCTTTTGGCGTAATAAAGAAGCAATGCAGAAATACCAATTTCCCAACTTGTTTCTGGCGAAAATGCAATGGTTGGATAAAATAAAAACTTTGGTTTTTCCGGGCTGGTTGAATCGTTAAAATACCGGTTGATAATATTACCCGCCAGTTTTTTGATACCAGATCCAAATTTAGTGGTGGTATCCTTTGTTACAATTGTGGTGTCATTTTGAGCAAAAGCGAATGCAGTTAAGCAAACACTTAGAGTAAATACAAATATTTTTTTTGCCATTCATCAATGTTTAAACAAGCAGCAATCATTAAATCCAAATAGTTAAGTTGAAATAGCAATAAAGTTTTCAAATATAACATCCGGGTTCAACATTCCCGATCGTTTGTGACTGGTTTTTCCCCGTACTTTTAAATTAGACCTTTTAACGCTACGTTTTGCTGTTTGTATAATTTTAAAAATAACCCTGCTGTCGTTTTTTTTAGGTGATACCTGCAACTGTGAGCATATTTGAATAAACATCCAATCGGTTGTACCGCCTTCATTTTTTCCAGGGTTTGATCATCCGTAATGCCATTTTTAATTTGATGGTTGGCTGCAAGATAATGAAGAAATTGTTTCTTTACAGCAGCTTGTCTAAACGCAGCGTGAGCAGCGGCGAGCGCATTGTGAATGGAAGAGTAACTCACTCAGGTATAGGACTCCGATCCCGTTTTTGACTTGTTGATACAAATAATTTTTAACGGCTTCGACCAGATAAAAGCTGGCATTCAATCTACACCAGTCAGACCAGGACGGTCAGACCGGTTTACACTGAATTGTATGCTGATATCCTTGCTGGTGACTCAATCCAATCTGACCGTCCCGCACTAATTGGATTGTTTGAATCTGTTTTTTAAATCAATCGTAGAATATTGTACTTCCCTAACAAATGCCTTGTAAAAACAAACTCCTCCTCAACTTCACCCATACCCCAAGTAAGGGCTGCAATTAAATAACGTTACTTTAAATTATTTTGAAAAGGTTTTTGCCCGCAGAATCCGGGGCCTGGTTGAATAACGAAGCTTTATTAAAATATAAAGGTGAGTCTGCAATCCTTGAAAAATGTTATAGAATAAAAAGAATAAGTTGCATCATTCCCACATTTTGAAAGTATCTGCATCTTAAACAATAATTTTGACCAATCAATTGAAAGTGTAACTAATAACAATCCATATTAAACTTTATTCTTGCCTTTGATTTGGCATATCCGCTAGTGGAATTTGTTTTCATACCAGGGTTTGTTTTTATCCAATACATTGATACGTCAGGTTGAAAAGGAAACTTACATCATTACCATCTTACTAAAAATGCAGGCTGGCGTTATCTGCGAACAAATTGGCGCAAATCCTTAACAATATTTTCTTATAATTAACGTAAGCATTTATATGAAAAGAAGAAATTTTTTAGTTGTAGCAGCTAGTTCAATAGTTGTTGCGGGAGCTACTTATTACTTACTAAGTGATAAAAGAAATTTTGAAAGAAAAGATGGAAAACAAACTGCACTTGAAAAAATTCCATTGCTGCGTGATGAACGAGCAATTCTGCTATTAGCCTCCCTAGCACCAAGCGGTCACAATACCCAACCATGGTTGATAAAATACATTGAACCATACCACTGGATTATTTGCAATGATAAAACCAGGTGGCTTTCCGGCGTTGACCCAACACAAAGAGAAACCATTTTATCAATAGGAGCCTTTACCCAAACGCTGGAATATGCTGCAGCGAATGCGGGTTATAATTGTTCGTTTTCATTATTGGCCGCTACTAATCAAGATGAAAACATCATGGGTGTAAAACTAACCAAAGCATCTGGTGTGGTTGGTTTTGACATTAATAAAATCAAAAACAGAAGAACGGTTCGTTCAAATTATTTAAATGATGGTTTGAGAAAAGAAGATGCAGCTTATTTATTTAGTGACGAAAAAGATTTTTTCAATTTTATACAAAGCGGCTCAAAAGAATATGCGTATTTGAATGAGCAAACAATTGAGGCAAACAAGATTCAATCCTACAGGGATGCAGCAGAAAAGGAGTTGTCTGACTGGATAAGATTTAGCAGTAAGGATGCCCAAAAAAATATGGATGGGTTAACCACTGCAAGTATGGAAATTGAAGGAGTACCAGGATTTGTTGTTCGGAATTTCTATAATAAAAACAGTGTGATGAAAAATAGTTTTAGAGATAAAAATGTTGACAGTGTTATAAAGCAGGTAGCACAATCTGCAGGCTGGTTGCTGATTACCAGTAAAGACAATGCGGTGGCAACATTATTAGAAACAGGCAAAAGAATGCAAAGGTTGTTTTTAAAAGTAAGGAACAAAGGGATTGCCATTCATCCAATGACGCAGATATTGGAAGAGGCATCAACGCAAAAGAATATCAATCAATCAATCGGCATAAGCGATAACATTCAGTTTATTTTGCGGATGGGTTACTTAAAAAACTACCCTGAACCAGTTTCATTAAGGCGTCCCGTTGATTGGTTTGTTAGGAAATGATAAGAATAACAAATAGCCAACTTATAAAAAAATCGCTATTCAAAAATTCTTTCTGCCGGCCAATACTTTTTCCATTCGTTTATGAACAAGTAAACTGGTCAGCTAATAATATCCAACGATTTCGACAATGATCAGCTTTATAAAAAAAATGATGACAGCATTGCTTACAATATTCTTAGGCGGCGTTTTAATTCTTATTATAGTGTTGTTTGCATATAGCCCCGGTAAGCAAAAGGCATATCTTGACCAAAGCGGAAATATAATTAAAGGAAGCATTTCAGAAAAAAAAATCATTACTATCAATGGCGTAACACAAGGGATGTTTATCAAGAGCAAAGATGAAAAGCATCCCGTGCTGCTTTTTCTTCATGGTGGCATGCCCGAATATTTCCTCAATCAAAAATATCCCGCCGGATTGGAAGACTATTTTACGGTGGTGTGGTGGGAGCAGCGTAGTTCCGGAATCTCCTATAATTCAAATGCAGCAACTACTGCGATAACGTTGCAGCAAATGGAAGCTGATGCCGTGGCCGTGACAAATTATTTATGCCGCCGCTTCCATAAACAAAAAATTTACCTGATGGGCCATTCCGGTGGAAGTTTTATTGGCATGCAAGTGGCGGCAAAAGCACCAGAATTATACTATGCCTATATTGGAGTAGGTCAAATGTCAAATCAGTTGCAATCGGAACGGATTGCGTATGAATACATGCTTTCGGAATACAATAGAAATGGGAACAAAACTATGGTACGAAAGTTAGCAAATGCACCTGTCACAGATAGCC
>JBBQKO010000029.1:0-24565 GCA_038327005.1 Chitinophagales bacterium
CTGGGCAAATACAAAAGAGTCTATTGCCATTTTCCGGTCGCTAAAAAGTTCCTTTTCTTTTTGATTGATACTCCTGGAAGAATTGGCTACATCCGCAGTACCATTGATAAGCGATGCAATACCAAGGCCGGAACCTCCACCGGAGATAGATACAAAATATGCAGGATTAATTCCATGAAATGTTTCCGAAAGTTGCACCGCAAGGTTCACTTCTGTATCAGAACCTTTTACTTTAATGGTGTTATTTCCCTCAGAACAGGACACCAATAAAATCATCAGCCATATTATTTGTTTTTGCATACGCTTACTACTTGGATGTAATGAAAGCATAAGCACGCATAAAACCTGAAATGCAATATTAAGTTTTGTTTAATTCTTTTTGGCCTGCAAGTATATCATCTTTGTGAATAGGCTATTACCAGAGGCATACTGTATTTAATTAAAAAAATTACAGAGAAACGAACCTTAATTTATCCAAATAAACGTGGGGTTCCCCAAAATATCTAACTGATGGATAGCCATAAAAAAAAGAATTGATAACAAAAATATAATCTAAAATTTAAACAGCCATTGAAAATTACGTGTAGCATTGCAACTGTTTCTTCTTCTTTTTATAAAATAAATAAGGAAATTTTGCACCTGTTGATCGTTGAAGACGAGCCGGAGTTGTCAAAAAGCATTACCACCTATCTTTTTCAAAGTAAATTTTTATGTGATACAGCTTTTGATTTTCATAGCGCCGTTGATAAAATAAATCTTATAAATTATGATTGTGTGATTTTGGACATTTGTCTTCCGGGAGGTAGTGGCCTCGAATTGCTAAGAAGGTTAAAAATGGCAAAAAAGACGGAAGGTATCCTGATTATTTCGGCTAAAAATTCGTTGGATGATAAGATTGAGGGATTAGAACTTGGGGCAGATGATTATCTTACAAAACCATTCCACCTGGCTGAATTATCTGCCAGGGTGAATTCAATTATACGCCGCAGATCATTTGAAGGAAGCAATTCAGTAGAGCTTGGCAAATTAACGATCAACATCGTAGATAAATCGGTAGAAACGGAAAAAGGAATAGTGGAGCTTACCCGGAAGGAATATGAATTGCTCATGTATTTTGCCAGCAACAAAAACCGTGTTGTTACAAAAGAATCGATCATTGATCATCTTTGGGGCGATCATGCAAATATGAATGACACCTATGATATTATCTATTCGCATATAAAAAACCTTCGTAAAAAACTGACCGACTCTGGATGCCCAGACTATATCAAAGCCGTGTATGGTATGGGTTATAAGTTTGCTGTGTTATAAACCCAATGCCCGATGAAACTAATTAAACGGTACAACCAGTACCTGTTTCCTTTGCTGATAGTATTGTTTATTGCTTCTACAGTAAGCAGTTATTTTTTGATTAAAAAAACACTTCAAAATGAGCTGGATAGCATATTGTTGCGCAGCAAAAGCAGAATTGAAAAGTATGTAAATAATAACCAGTCATTGCCCTTAATTTCTTCTTTTGATGAACAAAAAACTATATTTAAAAAAATAGCCACCCCGTTAAAAGAAATCAAGCTAACAACCGGTACTCAGTTGATTGATGAACAAAATAAAGAACATATCTCACGTAAGCTTGTTTTTAGCGTAAACGTAAAAAATGAAACCTACGAGGTTACCATCACAGAACCGTTGGAAGGCACGAAGCATTTAACCAGGTTGATTGTAAAAATTACTTTGGTTACTATATTGGTGATATTTTTATTGCTAATAATTTTGAACCGACAGGTACTTTCCAAAATATGGCAACCATTTTACAATTCATTGACAGTAATCAAATCATTTAAAGTAAACACTGATAATAAGCTGGTTTTTCCGCCATCCAACATCAACGAGTTTAATTTGATGAACAATCATTTTAAAACGGCAGCAGAAAATGCAAGCCGTGATTTTAAAAACCTAAAAGAATTTAGTGAAAACGCTTCGCATGAAATACAGACACCACTTGCAGTCATTCACTCAAAACTAGATTTGCTGGTACAGCAGGAAAGTCTTACCGAAAAACAAAGTGAACTGATTCAAACAATCTACTCATCCGTAAATAAATTGTCTAAAATTCAGCAATCGTTGCTACTGCTAACCAAGATAGACAACCGGCAGTTTACAGGAAATAATGAAATAGCACTTGATACAGAATTGAATAATAAAATTGACCAATTTCATGAGCTGTGGCAGAGCAGGTCAATTCAGTACAAAGTCAATCATGAGAAAACGGTCATTCGTTTTAATAAAGAATTATTTGAAATTTTACTAAACAATCTTTTTAGCAATGCTACCCGTCACAATCTTCAAAATGGCCATATTGATATAAAACTGGAGCAAGGCATTTTAGAAATTAGTAATACCGGAGCATTAAAACCCATTGACCCGGATAGAATTTTCAGGCGGTTTTACAAAGGTGCGCCAGGTAGTGATAACAATGGATTAGGCTTGTCCATCATAAAAGAAATATGCGACGTTTCCGAGGGTGAAATTGATTATCGGTTTCAGAACGGACTGCATATATTCAGGTTAACATTTTCAAATATTGGCTGATAAATAAATCCCCATATATACATCTTCAGAAATCCTACGGAATCGTAAAGTCGTTTCTCGCCGGAATAAAACTGCAAAATGATAAAATGTTCATTTGTGTTGAACGGTTAAGTTTGTGTGTGAATTACGGTTCAAACATAATAAGGTAAGCATATTGCTTTTTCCGGATATTCAAGAGATGCTGCAACAGATTTGCGCCTTGCAAAAGCAACATTGGTCTCAAATAAAACTATTGCTGGAGAAGCTTTCAGCAATGAAACAGACTCAAATGAACCAGGTTATTTTATTTTAATAACATGGTTCTTACGGCTTACAAACTCGCTTTTTCGAACACTGCCTGCCATTGAAAGATGCGGTACTTTTTAATGTTGCTAAAAACGAGTAAAATATTTATTTAAATACAAGAATTTTAAAACTACCCTGCAATATTTTTTTTGTATCACCTTCGTACATCGCAGCAGCCAGGTATATCTTTTTAGTCTTGTTATCAAGCGCCATTGTTTTGCAGCCTTTTTGAGTAGCAAGCACCTGCATTATTCTATACTGGGTGGGCGTTTCCTGTTTCACAATGGTAACATTGCCTTCTCCGTTTGAGCTGTAAATCATTTTTGTTGATGGGTCAAAAACAACTGCATCCACCCTTCCTCCGATGGAAACCGAGTCAATGATTTTTTCTTTTGCTATATCAAAAATGATCATTTCTTTATTAGAACAAACACTGAATAAAATATTATTTTCCCTGTCAATAGCCAGCCCTGAAGGTTCCACACCAGGCGCAAGGGACCATATTTTCGTTAAGGCAAAACTGTTGACATCTATCTGAACCAGCAGGCTTTTGTCTTCTATGTTAACATAAATGTTTCCTTTTAAATCTGACACAGCAAATTCAGGCTTGCCTGGTAAAGCAATTGTTGCAACAACTTTTAAAGTAGCCGCATCTATTACGGTGGCGTTATTTGAATTACCATTGAAGGTAAATACTTTTTTACTGTAAGCATCGTATATGATTGCATCAGGATTTACGCCTGGTACCGCTAGTGTATCAATCCTCTTAAGTGTTTTTAGATCAAAAACTGTTACGCTGTTTGCCTTCCCATTGCTAATAAATCCCCTGTTAAGTTCGTAATCAAAGGCAATACCATGCACACCCAATGTGTTGGGTATTTCAGCAACCATTGCATCATTGTCAACATTTGCAACCAATACTTTAGTGGCATGAGAAAAATAGACATTTCGATTTACCTCATCCACAGCGGCATAATCCCAGCCAGACTCATCACTAACTACAATTGTTTTGTACGGAGCATATTCATGTTGTTGCGCCACACTTGTCAGCGACACGAATAAGAGGGCGATTGTAGTAATCACAAGGTTGCTTTTGTTCATCATTTTATAATTATTTTTTGGTAATGGTAAATTCATCTATCGTATTTCCTTTTGTATCAACCTGCCTTAGTTTAAATGTTTTTCCGTCTACATCAATCACACTAAGTGAATGAAAAGTAGAAATGAATTTATTGGTAAACTTCTGCCAGCTATCCGGATCATTGCTTTGTTCGGGATTGTACAATTCCTGTCCGCCTGCTCCGGTTACTATGTAGGTAACACCGTTGGCGTTGGTATTCATTTTACCATCAAAGACTTTATCCAAGGTCCACTTGCCATTTACCACTCTTCCCCGGATTGTTTTATTATCTTTTCCGCCAATTAGCAAAGTGCCTTTTTTATCAGGTGTAAAACTCAATGGAAAAGATCTTTGATAATTATGTACATGGCCGTTAAATACCACGTCTACTTTAGCAGTGTCAAACAGTGGCGAAAGCAAACGCATTTGTTGTTGTTCAAAATGCTCACGGGATGAACTAAAGCCAGGGTGGTGAAAAATTACAAACTTCCAGATGCTGGCTGTTGCACCCTTCAAATCTTTTCTTACCCAATTCAATAAATCGGCGTCCGTCCAATCAACATAGTTATCTGCATCCAGCATCAACCAGTGTGCATTACCGTAATTGAAAGAAAAATTAGTCATGGTAGGAAAACGATCACCCGCTGTTTCTAAAAACGATCGACGGGCTGAATCTGAAATAGTTAACGACGGATAAGCAGGTCCACCTTCTTTAGAAACGGGGCCATTCAACGGCTGGTTCCAGAAGAGAAAATAAGCCAACGCATCCGGATATTTTTCAAAGTTTCTTTCTTCGGTATCATGATTGCCGGGTACTGCTACAAAAGGAATGGATCGCATTAAGGGAGCTCCAGAATGACTAATTGAGTCTGCATTGTACACAGGCCAAAAATTTTCGTCGTATTCGCTAATCAATCCATGTTCATACACAATATCGCCCGGAATTACCACCAGGTCTGGCTTTGCAAGACTGGCCTGTTCTGCAATTAGTTTAGCATCTACCGTACCGGCACCGATATCTCCCATTGTTACAAAGCGATAAGCTTGACGAGCAGATTTTGGAGCTTTGGCAATCGCAATAAATACCTGCTTTTTATTCCTGCTAATGCGATAACTAAATTCAGAGCCAGTAACAAGATTTGAAAGACTAACCATATAAATTCTTCTTCCAACAATATTACTGGCAGTAAGTATTTTAAAACCGGGCGTTGAAGCTGTCATCCATTTCTTGCTGTCAAACGCTTTTGTTTCCACCATCCATTTGGCTTCCTCATTATTTGTTTGCCATAAAATATCGAGTGTTGTGGCAGAAGGATTTGTTCCTATTTGCAAATATGGCTTTGCAATAAAAGGAGATGTATTAGCTGATTTATTACCTGACTTGCTCTGGCAACTGACATCCAGGGAGCATAAAATAAGAAGCAATAAAATAGTGTATTTCATATCTATTTAGATTTTTGTTTCCTGATTTGAGTTGGTTTCCACCATAGATAGAACCCGCTGATGGTTAGGAATAATAAGGATAGTCCCATTATAGTGAAATAGATTTTTTTTGTAACACCTAACTTGCTGCTAAACCACTCATCCACAATGGCCCCGTCATGAATATCCTGTATCAGGCTACCGTTTTTCTGTTCTATGTGTATGGCTGCGCCTGTAGCGCCATCTACCTGTATGCTGTAATTGTGCTTAAAAAAACTGATATAACCCTTTGCTGGTTTTAACTGTATAGTTTCTACCGATTTAAAATTATTGTTTGTCTGTTCGTTTAGTGCAGCAATGGCAATGATTTCCAAAGAATCCATCGGCAACCATTTTTGTAAACTGGTTGAAGGCTTAATGCTTTGATTGTCGAAAATGATTGTGGTGAAAAAAGATTTCCACGCAAGCATAATGGCTGTTACAGAAACAAAAAAGAAAAATATAAAAAGTATTGAGGCAAGCTTTCGGTGCCAGGCACGAAAATTCGTTAATAAAGATTTAGACATGTTAATGGATAGCAAAAGGGTATTACTGGAATATACTTACAGTAATACCCCTGGGGTGTTGATTAATTAATATTAATGTTGGTTGCCATAACCATTGAGTTGAAAAGCACCTATATCTTTACCAGGAGGTGTAATTTCAGTAGCACCATAAACAGGGTCTACCGGCACATCGGCTCTTGGAGTAAATCCAATATATCCCTTACCAATACAAGGAGATGTTGATTTTAAATGAAAGTTATATTTACCAACAAACGAGATATCTCTCAGCTTTAATCCTGCGGGCATCGGGCATGGGCCATTTACAAACTGGGGATTGTTGGCACCCAAAATAGAAGTATTGGATGAATATGTTGCACCTGATGTCCAGCCAACTGGAAGAAAAGATGAAGGAGTTGGAATATCTGTTGCGGGCGCAGTGCTGATACACACACTGATAGCAATGGTTGGATAAATATTATTGGCAACTGCAACCGAATCAGCATAGGTGAAATTGTATCCATATCGCAGATTTGCAGTGTCAGCAATTGGATTTTGTACCACCCTTAATCCAAATTTACAGTTTATGATTAGGTTATTGTAAGCCATACCACCAGCACCTTCTTCAAAATTGATTGAACCACCACGGCCGGCAGAAGATCTTCTGTAACCACAGTTTACAATGGTGTTATTATAAATCCGCATATTACTGCCGGGTACGCCGGCAACTGCACCCGCATTGGATAATTTCGGTGCATTGGTAGCCATTCCAATACAAAGATTGTATGCAAAATCACCTCGTAAACCAGCTTTGCCATTCAATGCTTCGCCACCTGTGTAACCGCATTTTTCAAAAGTATTGCGCATAATAGAAACTTTTCCGCCCAATATTCTTAAAGGATCATCTTTACTTCCATAAAGCCAAGAATCTTCAAAAATAAACACGCCATTCGGATTTTGGAAGAATACGGGATAAGGACTTGCGTACACCTGTTTAATGCCGCTTGTTGCAGGAATTGCTGCGCCACCGAATTCTACATGAGTCCATTTTATAACCATCAATGGACAGGAGGCACCACCAATTATTCCAATCCACTGGCCATTCAAAGCAGGATCAACGTTGGGGTCGGCACCATAGGTATCCGTTTTTACAGCACCGGGAAAAGTAAAAACATTGGGCTTTTCCTTTGTACCCAGGCAAATAAAAGTTCCTCTTACGCCTATTCCGTATTTGCCGGTAAAGTTGATGGTTACGCCTTCCTGTATGGTTAATGTATCTTTGTCATTAACAAATATATCGCCGCAAACAGTGTATGTTTTACCCGCCAGCATCGTGCCTTTTACTGCATTATTAACAGGATCACTTCCCAGGCATCCAGCATCACTGATAGGAGTAGCAATGGCAATTGGAGCGATGTATAAATCTTTGTTATCCGTTGCTTTTTTGCAACCAAAAAATAGCATTGCAGCCAGCAGTAAAATATTTATTGAACAATATTTCTTCATTTTGATTTATTTGTTGGGTTTTATAATTTGTATCTAAGTCCGAACAGGAAAGATGTTTTGAAAAAATCTTTTTGTACAATGATTTTGTTATTGGGATCAGATTGCATATTTAAAGGAACATTTGTTTTGGTCAGATAAGCATTGTACGACTGATGAATGCTGGTGACAGAAGGTGTGTTGGTCAGGTTATTTATCTTACCGTAAAGCGTAAACTTCTTTACAATTCTTTTTTCAAACGATACATCCAATTGGGTGGTTGGTTGCAACCAGTAGTGTAAGCCCGAATAAGTATTTAATACAGACAATCTTTCGCCTGTATAAACAAATGCAACTTGTGCATCAAAGCCAATCGTTGGATTTTTATAGATCAAAGAAATATTGGCAATGTGATTGGATTGTCCCTGCATTGGTCTTGTTTCAGAAACGTACTTATCCGTAATACCAATGTTTGGATCTCGAAATTTGTACAGGATGCTGTCGTTGGTAATTTTGGATTGAGTGTAAGTATAATTCGCAGAGATACCGAAGGAACCTAAGTACTTTGTAAACACCGCTTCAAAACCGTAGTTGGTGGCAGCAGCTCCAATATTAACTGGTTTAAAAACCTGCGAATTGTATCCAAACCTACTTACAGAAAGTTCAATAGGATCCTGTATGCGTTTGTAAAATACACCCAATAAAACCTGGTCTGCATTGCCCGGAAAAAACTCGTAACGCAGATCAAAATTATCGGCAATTGAATGTTGTAATCCTTGCGGATTGCCAATTTGTTTAAACAGTTCATAGTTGTCAGGTCCGTCAGGTATCAACTCAGAAAATTGAGGCCTGGCGAGCGCTTTATAATAAGAAAGCCTGATTGCCTGTACTCTGTCTAACTGGTATTTAAATTGAACAGAAGGCAATACATCAGTATAAGTAATGGTACCGTATTTGTAATCTGCTGTAACAGGAAGTTGGGCATCATAATGCTGTTTGGTATGTTCAATCCTTACACCACCAAGCACTTCAAGTTTTGATGAAAGTTTCCATTTGCCCTGAGCAAAACCGGCAGTAATATCTTCTTTAAAAGTATAATTGTTACCGTTTAACTGAGCTGCCGGATCCGACCCAACAAAAGTAAATTGAGCATTGTTAACAGATGTGTACAACTGGTTTGCTCCTGCAAAACGTAACGGATTTAGCGAATATGAATTGTAAAAATTATCCCTGTGTTTGTTTTTGTACAAACCGCCAACTTTCACTTCAATTGGTCTGTTAAAAAGTTTGGTGCGCTTATTTAAATTGGCATAAAAAGATAAATCCTTATCACTATTACTCGTCCAGCTTCTTGACATAGTGCTCAAAATATCATCACCAGCCAATACTACTTTACTCCCCGTTCTGTCGATACTTAAACCACCGTGAGAAAAGGAAGTGAGATCTGGTATTGCATTATTGGCAATGGAGTAAGCAGCCGACCAGTCAAAATTTAACGAAGACGTTATTTTATGTATCCCCTGTAAAGTAGAGTTGTAGATTGACTGATACTGCCATGCAGTTCTGCTTGAGTAAGACAGGGTTTGGTTGATTGCATTGGTGGTGTCAATTGATTGACGTGTCTGAAAATCTGACAACTTTACAAAAGTGTTAGATAATGAAATTTTATTGTCGTTGTTATTTTGATAGTCAATTTTTGCAGTTAAACCAAGACGCTGCGATTGTTGCGAATAAATACGGTTTCTTAAAAATTCGAAAGCCGGAATATCATCTACGTTGGGAGTTGTTGCTGTAGAAAATACAGTGGTTGAAGTACCCCTATATTGATTCTGAAAGCTACCCGAAACCAGCACACCCAATCTTTTATTTTTTCCAAAACGATCACCGATTGTTAAACCGAACGTAGAATTGATGGGAGCAGACTTTGCAGTATAATTTAAATGAGCTACCGAAAACTCTTTTTCATTGGCCGCATAAGTTGGTCCGTTTATCTGGTTGGGAGATTTCTTGTTGATAGAAGTTTTGTCAAAACTTTGAAAATCTTGTGTACCAAAAATATCATTGTATCCGGCTGCGAAATTTGCCTGGATCAACTTGCTACGCGGTGCATCTTTCATCACCAGGTTAATGGTTCCGCCTATTGCGTCGCCTTCCATGGAGGGTGTCAAACTTTTACTCACTTCCAGTCTTTCCAACAATTCAGACGGAAAAAGATCAAGCGGAATAAAACGGTTCTTATTATCCGGACTGGGAATTTTGATACCATTTACAAGTATATTGATATACCTTTTTTCCATTCCACGGATGATGGGGTAACGGCCTTCACCACTACTACCCTTTTCGATGGTAACACCACTAACACGCTGCAATGCGTTTGCAACAGTAATATCAGGCAACAACTGCAATGTTCTTGCAGACAATATATTCAGGATAGGGTCTGCCATTTTTTCCAGTTTTCTGGCTTGTGCATCTTTTTCGTTAACCGGGGTAGCCCTGATTGTTAAAGACTCCAGCTCTTTGGAAACGGGTTCTAGGGTGAAACTTAAATTAGATGTTTCATTTCCTTTTACTGTTACAACCGTTTCGCCGGAAATATTATTGTAGCCTGCAAAAGAAATCATAACTGTGTAAGTACCCGGAGTGACTTTAAAACTAAAAGATCCATCCAGTTTTACAAGTGTGGTATATCTGGTGTCTTTCAGGTTTACCACAGCGCCGAATAACGACTCTCCTGTGTACTTATCCAGTACCCTACCTTTTACAACCTGGCTTTGAGCATCAAGGCCGTTCATCAAAAAAGAAAAAAACAGGAGGCAGAAAGCAATTAGAGATTTTGGGTTCATCATGTCCATTTTGGTTTAGGCTGCAAATGTTTTCTAATTTTCCTGTTATCTGAACAGCAATAGGAACTATTGTTAATTTCATAATCTTTACATAACACTCATATAACAAGAACTTCAGCCTTTCTACAGAATTAAGGAAGGTCGTAGCCTTTTGCACTCCTTTTATGAGCTTAGCACACTGGCGATGGCAATTATATATTTGTTCATGGGTAATTAAAAAGGGGAGGCCGAAATAAGAGATATACCAGGGAGTAAGGTCACAAACCGCCGGTTGGAATTTTAAACGACAGATTATTTATTAGAGCGTACGTGTAGCTTCCAGAATTTATTGAGACCTACCTAATTATGGTTTTTTGACAACTTTGAAATTTTTATAGTATAGTAACAAAGCAATATCAGCAGTTTCAAACGATCGAAATTATATTTCAAATTTTAGCAAGTTGAAAATAAATTATTTATAGAAAAATATGGCTGGCAGATTCTTGCAAAAGATCTATTTAAAAATCATTACCAATGGTGCGTAAACTTTCTAGTAAACCTGAGACAGAAAATGCCTGTGTTCATTATTTACTTTTCTTCCCAGGCCGATAAAGATGGAAAATGGATTTCAGAAAAGATATTTATCGAAGGGATAAAAAGTTTAGCTGCCTGTTGTTTATAGATATTATTAAAAGATTTTTAGCGGCCTTTGCACCCTATAAACGAACAGTAGTATTAAGCGATCCCATTACCTGATAGATAAAAAATGAATTAGAATTAGAAATGATTCAGCAACAGACTTGGTGATGCCTGTATTTTAACCTGAAATCAAGAATTATAAAACAACCACTAATATCTCACAGTTTGTGTTCCAATTTATGTTTAAATGAAGATAATGCGAAATCAAACAGCAATAAATTACGGAATACATCACCAAACGGTTTGATGTAAAATCCGATGGCAGCAAACACCTGCAGGAAGATTTTGCGCAGATTAGTGGCAAAACAAAAAAAAGTAATGGCGACCATTATAAGTACAATGGAACTTATGAAGAAATTGGAGTTGAGCACTCATTTTTAAACCCGGATGCTAAACAAAAATATAACGCTTCTTATCAGGACAAAGTAAAACGGTTTAGCTAATTAAATTTGAGTTGTTAACCGGTAATTCAATTGGAGGAAATATTTTGTGAATAAATTTTATCAAATGAGTTCTTGAATGAGCGCATTATTATCTCAAGCTAATCTATGTTTAATTCGTTTTTCAACGACTTTAATTAGAGGGCTTCTCTAAAAACTTACCTTTTCCTCTCTTTTGTAGAAGACCCCGAATTTTTCGGGGGAGAGGAATTAAAGGTGAGGTTAAATAAAAAAATGAGTTTTTAGAGATGCCCTGGAGTTTGAATTTTTTTTTGAATCTACTACAAATCATGTTCATTTAAGAAAAGGCATTCGTTTCATCTGCAATAAAACTGCCATTCATTCAGCAACCGCATAATAATCATATGTCCACCATTTTCTGCAACCCCAACATAATTGCACCAGCAGTAATCATCAGTAAAAAAACTGAACGTTAAAGCTGTAGGATTGCCCAAATAAAACCAACCCTCGACTCCATCGGTACATTCTAAATTAGACGGTCGTTTAGCATATTCACGTAATAACTTTAGATAAGTATAACGGCATACTGAAACTAAAGACAGACCCCTTGCCTGGTTCACTTTGGATTTTCAGAGACCCGCCATTTTTCTCTATAAATTCCTTGCTGATTAGTAGCCCAAGCCCGGTACCTTTTTCTTTCTCTGTACCACGGCTGGTGATGGTAGTATGTTTTTCCAATAGCTTTTTTATTTTGGATTCGCTAAGCCCTACTCCTCTGTCAATTATTTCAATGATGATTATGTTTTCTTCTGCAAAAGATTTTATTTCTACTTCACTCTTGCGCTGACTGAATTTTATTGCATTGCTCAGCAGATTGCGGATAATGAACTCTACCATATCCTTGTCGGCGAGTGCGGTTAATTCCTGACGGATTGGGGCATCCCCGTGAGCTTCTTTCACCGATACTTTTATGGAAATCTGCTTCATGTGCGCATGCAATTGCACCAGTCTAACGGCTCCTTCAATGATGGACCTGACATTTAATTTGTCTTGTCTGAACCGGAGCAGATTCATCTGTGATTTTGACCATTGCAGCAGATTGTACAATAATTCATTCAGGTTGTCGAGAGATTGCTGGGCCTCAAAAAACAGTTTTTTCTTTTCTGCCTCACTCAATTTCTCCTGGTGTTCGGTAATAAGTTTCAGGAACGATTGCATCGTTGCCAATGGATTTCTAAGATCATGCGACACTACAGAAAATAATTTATCCTTCACCTGGTTCAACTGACTCAATTTATTCTCAGACTCCTTTAATTGGTCAACGGTTTCTTCCAACATCTCATTCTTCAGTAGCAGGTCGGCAGTTTTTTCTTTTATCTGTTGCTGCAATTCATATTTTTGTTTTTGTATCAGTTCCTTTTTTTCTTTTTCTTTTTCCAATTCTATCCGCTCCCGTTCCAGCGTTTCCACCGCTAAATCCAGTCGCATCCTGTTGAGCCTGCTGGCAAGCCCGAGCGATAATACTACCGCCTGTATCAGCACTCCGTATTGGATAAGATAACGTGTAAAAAAATTATCGGTCATCAATCCGGTTTCTCTCATGATAAATGCAATGGCCCCAATTACGAGCAGGATGTTGGCGGCAATAAAATATTTAGCTGGTTCATATTGATCAATATAATAAGATACAATCCCGGCTATCAGCATCATAATTAATACCAATGCACCCAGCACGCCTATCACAATGATCAATGGTTTCAATAAATCAACCTGTAGAAAAAAACAACAAAGCCCGGTTAATAAGGTGGCAATGCAAGCTGCAGCAAGCAAGTTTAATATCTTATTGATGATGGGCAGGTAGCGGGGGGTATGCAGGTAAGTGCGTGTAAAAAGAATTCTAACCAAACCTGTAAAAGGGTTAATGATGGCAAAGCAAAAAGTATCCCACAGAGGATATTGGGGCCAGAGATATTCAATACCGAAGCCATAATAGAAAGCGAAGTAAAGTCCGATACTTACAATACTCAAAACATAATACAGGTAGCTGATATCTTTTACGGCAAAAAGAATAAAAAGATTGTAAAGCGCCATCACCAGTATTATTCCGAAAAAAAGCCCTTGCCAAAGTAATCGCTGCCGATCATTCTTTTCAAAGGATAGTTGATCCGTCAATTGCAGGGTGATATCCGGATGAGTGTAAATACTGTATCCTGCGCTGAACTTTAAGTAAAAAATTTGTTCTTCATCTTTACTGATAAAAAATTTTATGGCATTCAAATTAGATGGTTGAGAACGTTGCTGCAAGGCTAACAGGCTGCCACTGACCGCATGGCTGGTATCCTTATTTCCGGATATTATAAATGTTTCAAAATTTCCCCACTTATTGGTCAACATCAATCCTTCCCTGTCACGATTGGATCGGTTGACAATCGTTAACCTCGCCCAAATGTTGTTATCTTTTTTGATGGATACAAATGCACTCCGATCAACTGAACGGAAGGGGCGCTTTTTAATTTCATCAAAAGAAAGTTTTCCGCTGGTATCAAAAAACCAGGTCGCCTTATCAACCGTAATAGCGCTGGTAGATCTTCCTGCCTCGATATTGATTACCTTCTGCGCCTGCAATTGAAGAGATGCATGCATTAACAGGATTACCGCTATCATTACTGGTAAAAATTTATTGTGAAGTGATGACAGCATGATTTTGTAAATTTAGCCGATTAAATATTTGCAACAAGCACTAAACTAACAATATGGCGGGTATAAAAGTATTATTGGTGGAAGATGACTGGATTATCGCAAAGGAGATTTCCTATAACCTGCTGGATATGGGTTTTGAAGTAGCAGGAAGTTTTGACAATGGGGAAGAAGCTTACCGGCAGGTTAAATCATTGATGCCAGACCTGGTGATTTTAGATATTGATCTTGCTGGTGAAATGACGGGGATTGAACTTGCGGCACAAATGAAAAAAGATGGTAACATCCCCTTTATTTTTTTAACCGCTCTGGCAGATTCGCAAACTTTAGAAAAAGCAAAACTTGCCGAGCCCTATGGATACCTCGTAAAACCTGTTGCTCCGGAAACATTGTATTCCACCATTGAAATCACGTTGCACAATGCATCAAGGCGCAACGCTGACATTGCCGCTACCGCCACCAGCATAAACGACAACCTTACCTTCAACGACAGCATTTTTGTAAAAAATAAAAAAAGACTTGAGCGCATCTTATTGAAAGATATACTTTGGGCAGAAGCCTACGATATCTATGCGATGATCAAAACCAACACTGGTCAATATTTACTCAGCCATTCATTAAAAGTGGTGGAAGAAAAATTTCCTTCAGCTCATTTTATAAGGGTTCACCGTTCTTTCCTTGTAAATAAAGATAAGATTGATGCAATAGAAGAGAGTGACCTGATTATTGCCGGAATACCCATCCCGGTTGGGAAAACCTATCGCGACAACCTGATGAGAAGACTTTCTGTACTTTGATTTACTTGTCTCATCCACGCCATACCTCACTAAAAAATAAATTTAACGCCCGGCATACGGCTCTTTTAAAGTAGCGAGTCCTTTCACCTTAAAAAATTATCCGTTCACCTGACTTAATCTATCCGTTCACCTGTTTCCCCATCAAAGGTTTATAAACTATTCTAAATTGTATTTATTAATTGTTTGCTATTATGAATAACCTGACAACACCGTCGATGTTGATTGCTGTATGGATATGTCTTGCACTGTATGCCTGCGTTATTCTTTACTTCGTTATCCATGGCGCAAGGCGTACTAAAACGATGGCTGATTATGCCACCGGCACATTTCAGTTTTCTCCGGCTGCTGTCGGCTTATCACTTGCTGCCGGCATGACGAGTGCTGCTACGTTTATCATCAATCCCGGCTTCGTAGCATTTTATGGTATCAGTTCATTTTTGTCGATGGCAGTTTTTTTACCGTTGGGCGCCATTATTTCCCTGGTGATTCTTTCAAAACAGTTCCGGAAAATTGGGAATATTATACAGGCAAAAACCATCGCCCAATGGCTTGGCACAAGGTTTCAAAGCGATGGATTTCGTTTGTACATCGCTTTTCTTTCATTGCTTCACCTTACATTTATAGTATTGATCTGCGTTGGTCTTACACAAGTATTGAGTAAGGCGTTGAATGCAGAACCATTGTATGTGCTCATTGGTATTGTTGTTTTCACATTTGGTTATATGATGTTTGGCGGGGCCAACAGTATGGTGTACACGAATATGATACAGGCTATGCTGAAAGTGGTGATAGCGGTTATTATCCTGGCATCGGGTTATCATTTTTTTACCAGCGGTGATGGTGGATTATTTACAAAACTAAATTTGATCGACCCACAACTTACCCGGCCTTTCAACCCTTCCAGTCCTTTGTACCGCGATTTTTTTGAAGTGGTGGTCTGCCAGTTCATAGTAGGTGTGGCCATCGTTTGCCAGCCACATATCATTACCCGTTCGCTATTGTTGAAACACGATAAAGACATGAACAAATTTCTTACGGTAGCGGTTGTTTTACTGGTGCTGTTTTTTACCGTTATTTTTGCCGGCTTGTACAGCAGACTTGTTTTTCCAGATCTGAAAATAAATGGCGTACCCCTGGCGCTGGATGGTGTAATGGCAGCTTATGTGATGACAAGTTTTAATCCTCTCATGAGTTTGTTTTTAGTGGTTGGACTAATTGCCTCTGGCCTCGCCACGCTCGAAAGTTTGATACAATCCATCAGCACTACCATTACCTCTGACATCATAAAACCACTTTCTGGCAAAACCGATTTGAAGAATGAACTGGCTGTAAACAGAATAGTAATTGCAGCGATGGCAACGGTTACTATTTTTATTTCCTACCAGCAGTTGATGCATCCCGATCTCAGCGTGGGTATACTGGCACAGAATGGTGTGTATGCTTCATTCTCAGCAGCATTTGTGCCGCTGTTGTTCGGAATGTTTTTGAAAGACGTAACCAAAGATGCCGCAATCATCGCATCCGTAGTAGCCATCCTGGTTCATTTTAGTGTGTACTATGGCAGGCTAACACCTTACATGGCAAGCGGCACACGCAACCCCGGAATCGCTTCGGCCATTGCCATCATTTGTTCCATAGCTGTTGGCGGAATTATTTACCTGGCCACCAAAAGAAAAGTAGCATTAGCAGCATGAAACAGTTACTAACGATAACCATTGCCCCATTTCTATTAGCAACAGTTCATGCACAGGATAGTTGCTTACCGGTGTACAACATGCCTGTTAAAACCATGCAACTTTCTTCCGGTAAACTGGCTTATGTTGAAAAGGGAAACGGGCAAACTATTTTATTCGTTCACGGGCTGGGTGGTAATATTTCGCACTGGGAAAAAATAGTCCGTGATTTATCCGCCTCATACCGTTGTATTGCCATTGATTTACCAGGGTATGGCTGGTCAGATAAACAGGTAGATGCAAACGGTGATGACAGGTTGCAATTGTATGCCGGTGTTATCAATGAATTTATACAGAAGAAAAAGATCAGAAAGGTAATACTCGCCGGACATTCGATGGGTGCCCAGGTTGCCATCATTACTGCATTACAAAATAAAAGGATAAAAAAACTGATACTGGTGGCGCCTGCCGGGCTGGAAACATTTACCAACCAGGAAGCGCAACTGCTCACAGGGGTAACAACTGCCATTGCTTTAGAGCAACAGAACGAAGCAGTCATCCGCAATAATTTCAAAATAAATTTTGTGCAGCAACCTGCAGATGTGGAACAGTTAATACAAGATCGGCTGCGTATGAAAAAGTGCAGCATCTATAAACGCTATTGCCAAATAGTATCGGCTGGTGTAAAAGGAATGCTGGTGCACCCGGTTAAAGATTCCCTTCAATATTTATCGATGCCGGTATTGATTGTGTTTGGAGCAAAGGATGCGCTGATCCCTAATGCCTACCTGCATCCTGCGCTCATAACAACCGCACTGGCAACTGAGTCAGCCGCATTGATACCAGGCTGTAAATTGGAAATAATTCAAGAGGCCGGACACATGGTTCAATTTGAAAAAAGTAACGAGATCAATGTTATTATAAAAAAGTTTATACAATAGTTTATAATTAAAAAACCTAAATTAAAGTGATATGAAAAGTTTACCAATGCTTTTGCTAATGCTTGCGATGCATTCAGCCGTGTCTTCACAAACCACCGGAAAGATCAGTGGAAGGATCACTGATAAACAAAGCGGAGTTCCGCTTGTGGGAGCTTACATTACTTTAAAAGGAAGCAGTGCTTCTACCGCCAGTGATGAGAGTGGTTCTTTTACCCTGGCAAATATCCGTACCGGCAAAGCTACCCTGGTAATATCCTATGTTGGCTATGGAGACATCATGCTTGCTGCAAATGTCATGGGTGGGGAAACAACCATAGTGGATGGTGCCTTATCTGTTTCTAACCGGCCGGGCAACGAAGTGGTAGTGACGGCTTCTAAACGACCGGAGAAAATTACGAGGGCACCGGCTTCCATCAGCGTTATCAATGCAAAAGATTTTGATCAATCCTCCTCTTTCAATGTGGGCGAGCTGGCCTCCAAGATCCAGGGGGTGGAATTTATTCGCACAGGCGTTACCGGTGTTGGTTTTAATGCCCGGGGCTTCAACAATGCCTTTAATGCGAAAATATTACAGATGACCGATGGCCGCAACAGTATGATGGCGGGCAGCAGCGGCTTGCCATCAGGCATCATGAATACAGTTGTAAAAGAAGATATTGAAAGATTGGAAATTGTATTAGGTCCCAACTCTGCCTTGTATGGTCCAAATGCACACAATGGCATTGCGAATACCATTACAAAAGATCCACGTAAATGGCAGGGCACCGATATCGCTGTGGGCGGCGGAAACCAGGAAGTTTTCAGCGGACGTTTTCGTACGGCAACAAAGGTCAGTAATAAATTCGCCTATAAGTTATCCGGTGAATACACTACCGGAAAAGAATTTGAATGGAACGACAGTATTTATGCCGGTGGTAGTATTTACGGACCCGCAGTGGCAATACCCGAGAGAATACCTTCCTACCAGTTTCGCCACATGAAAGGCGAAGCACATGCCTATTATAGCCTCACACCCAAATCTGATCTGATTGCATCTTACGGGGGAAGTGACAATAACTTTTTAAGTGTAAACAATACCGGGCGCAACCAGATTCGTGGTTGGAAATTTTCTTATCTGCAATTGCGTTACGTGAGCAAGCACTTATTTGCACAGGTGTATGAAACATGGACCAACGTGGGAAATTCTTATGGCATACCGGGCTATACCAGAGATTACTGGAACAGAACACATAGTACAATCACAGATCCTGCCAACCCATTGTATAAAGTACTGGGCCGCCTGCCGCCGGATTCCGCTGAAGCGAATGCTTTGCGTTTGGGAAATATGTTTAAAGAAAAATCCAAGCGGTTTAATGCAGAAGCTCAATACAATTACAATTTCACATCTATCGGCTTAAACCTGGTTACTGGCATTACTTACCAGAAAGATGATCCCAAAACTTTTGGAACCGTATTGATTGATGCGAAAGAAAAAGTACAGATCACCCAATACGGCGGTGCAATACAATTGGAAAAAACATTACCAGCCGATTTTAAACTGGTGGCTGCGGCAAGATTGGACCACCATAGCTTATTCGGTGATTTGTTTGCACCAAAGGTGGCACTTGTAAAAGGAGTACCCGGTGGTGCGGTACGTTTAACATGGGGCAAAGCCTTGGCTGCACCGATTATTTTATTCCAGCGTGCCAGTGTATTTGGGTTGGTGTTTGGCAACGGCAACGGAGTGGCTTATATTCCTAACGGCGCCAAATTTAGTGATGCGGCACAGCAACAGATAACGGCTCCATTAAAACCTGAAGAGATCAATACCTGGGAACTTGGATATAAGGGCGCTGTTGGCAGCAAGTTGTACATTGATGTAAATGGATATTATGGCAATAGCAAAAATTTCCTGAGTCCTGCCCTTACGGTTGGTGGCCGTGCACTGAAAGTAGGTGAAATACCGATCACCAATGCATTGTTGATACCTGGGGCTGTTACAAACGACACTTTAAAAAGTGCTGCCTTTAGCACCTATTTTAATTATGGTCAGGTAAAATCTTATGGTGTTGATTTGGGAATTAATTATTTCTTCACCAACAATATCAGTCTGGCTGTAAAGTACAGTTGGTTTGGTTCGGATATTACCAAAAACAATATTAAGAATGATGCGAACAAAGATGGTTATGTTTCATTGGAAGAAAGAAGTCTGAATGCATCAAGTAACAGGTTGGCCAGTACCTTGAGTTTTCAAAATCTTTGCAAGGGAAAAATGTTTATCAATCTTTCCGTTCGTTGGGTGGACCAGTTTGATATGTACAGCGGTAACCAAATTGCCACCGAAGCGGGTGCAGGAAAAAGAGGTTTGGTGTATGGTGGTCTCAATCCTATAAACGGACAGGCACGCAATTATGTAAAAAATTATGATTGGGGTGCATTGGGTGGCTTTACCAGTGTTGATATCAGCGCAGGTGTAAAACTCAACAGCATGTTAAACCTCACCGCAGGCGTCAGCAATTTGTTTGATACAGAACAGAGAGAATTTGTGGGTTCACCGTCTATCGGTCGCTTATTTTCTGTTGAATTCAAAGCGCATATTCCCAATACGGTAAAGACTAAAAAGTAATTTTTTTCCAGTTAAATGGTGACATGCGAAAGTGTGTCACCTTATTTTACTCCAATGGCGCTACACTTGCTAACGATACAACACTGGCTTCGCAAACATGCTATCCACCGTCCACAACATCCCGCAATTATATTTGAAGATAAGCGGCTTACTTACCTGCAACTTTATAAAGAGGTAAACCGTTTGTCCAATTCATTTATTGCAGCCGGAATCCGTAAGGGTGATAAAGTAGCCACCCTGCTTTCCAATTCAATGGAGCTATGGGAAGTGTATTGGGCATGTGCTGCTATCGGCGCAGTTGCAGTACCCTTAAGCCCTTTACTGCGGGGTGATGGCCTGTATAACCTGCTGGAAAACGCGGGTACCAAGCTCATTATTACCAATGAGCATTTAACGGAACATGTTGATGCAATCAGAAAGAAACTAAAACATATTTCACAAGAAAATTTCTGGGTAACGGATACCTTTGAAGATGGCTATTCAAACTACCATACCCAAAAAGAACAGGAGTCTTCAGAACCACCTGATGTAACAGAGGTTACGGGTGATGAACCTTATAATATCATCTACAGTAGCGGTACTACCGGGCTGCCAAAGGGTATTGTAATCAGCCATGCCGTAAGGGCTTTGTACGGATCTTTATTTGCCAACGCTTTCCGAATGACGCCTGAATCTATTGTGATGCATTCCGGTTCTATCATATTCAACGGATCTTTTTTAACACTGATGCCGGCAATGTTTCTTGGCTGCACGTATGTATTGATGAGTCACTATGATGCAAATGACGTAGTAGATATCATTCGCAAAGAAAATGTAACCCATACCATCCTGGTGCCATCGCAGGTGATCGGCTGCTTGCAAAAGCCCGACTTTAATAAAAAATTTTTATCATCACTGGAATATATTCTTTCAGTGGGTGCACCATTGCTGTTGGAACAAAAACTGGAATTGAATAAACGTGTACCGCATGTTTTTTATGAATTGTATGGATTGACAGAAGGCTTTATGACCATTCTGGATAAGAATGACGCTATGAGAAAAACAGGGAGTGTTGGAACAGCGCCGCAATTTATGGATGTAAAAATTGTAAATGACGGAGGAGAAGAATTGCCACCAGGGGCCAACGGAGAAATTGTTGGAAAAGGGCCGCTGCTAATGACCGAATATTATAAAAATCCGGAACAAACAAAAGAGGCTATTAAAGATGGCTGGTTGTTTACCGGCGATTTGGGATATGTAGATAAGGATGGCTTTCTTTTTCTTACCGGAAGAAAGAAAGACCTGATCATATCAGGCGGTGTAAATGTGTATCCAGGCGATATTGAAGAAATCGTGATTCGCCATCCCGCAGTAAAAGACGTGGCCGTATTTGGTGTGCCGCATGTCGAATGGGGCGAAACGCCGATTGCTGCGGTAGTGTTAGAAGACGGGGTTGCTGTAACATCGCTTGAAATAAAATATTGGGCAAATCAAAACCTGGAAGCCCGGTACCAAAAAATTTACGAGGTAATTATCATGACGGAATTGCCGAGGAATGCGGCTGGAAAAATATTGAAACGGGAATTGAGGGAGAATTTTTGAGGTGAAAATTTAAAATTCATTATATAAAAAAATAATTTAAAATTTCTGCTAAATAGCAATAAATAAAGAAGCTGTTTGCTGGTAATTAAAATGACACCTTCAGTAAGGGAACGTAGCCTTGAATGCCTCTGCTGCGCTAAGAACTGAATTTGAATGGAGCGTCGCCAATGTCGATGCCATGAAAAGCAAAAGCTGGTTACCAAATAAATCTTTTTTAAAACAGCGGCTAATTAATAAATAGAAACACGTCAACCAAAGCAAATCAACCATGAAGGATCGATTTATAATCACCAATAATACCCGGCTGCATTACCTTGAGTTTGACGGAGAGCCACCCACGATTATTTTTATGCATGGACTCACAGCCAATGCGCATGCATTTGACGGTCTTGTTGGGGCGGGTCTCTGCGATTCGTTTAATATAATATCGGTAGATCTTAGGGGACGGGGAAAAAGTGATGCCCCTGATGAAGGATATACGATGAAGGATCATGCCGATGATATCATTGGATTGATGGATGCGTTGAAGATTGAAAAAACAATTTTTGCAGGTCATTCATTTGGTGGTTTTGTAGCATTGTTTATTGCTACATTTTATCCAAACCGGGTAGATAAACTAATTTTAATGGACGCATCTGCCAATATGCACCCCAATACAAAAGAGATGCTTGGCCCGGCGCTGGGCAGGTTGGGAAAGCAGTTTGCATCTTTTGATGCTTACCTTGAAACGGTAAAAGCAGCACCCTATTTAACTTTTTGGGATCCGCAAATGGAAAGCTATTACCGGGCAGACGTAAAAGAGCATGCAGACGGTACCGTGAGTTGTATCCCCCAGCATGCTCATATGATGGAAGCCGTGCTAAAAGGCAGTCTGGGAGAGCCCTGGCTGGACTATTTGAAAAACGTAGCACATCCTGCAATCCTGATCAATGCACCCGGCATCTATAACATGGGAGCGGCGCTATTACCAGAAGAAAATGCGCTGGAAACGGTAGAACTGATGGCAAATTGTATCTATTCAAAAGTGCCCGGCAATCATCAAACAATGCTTTATGGTGAGGGCGCCAAAGAAATTATATCAATCATTAAACACTTTCTCAATAATTAATTATGCAGGTAGCAAACAGTGTTTTTGTAATTACAGGCGCCGCCAGCGGCATTGGAGAGGCGGCAGCCATCGCTTTGGCAGCAGCCGGTGCAAAAGTGGTTCTTGGCGATATGAATATTGAAAAATTAGCAGTCGTAAAAAACCGTATCCTTAACGAGGGAGGCAATGCTGCATCGATAGCACTGGATGTTACAGATGAAGCCTCGGTGCAGTCATGCATGGACTTTGCTGTGGACCAGTTTGGAAAGATCAATGTAGTACTTGCCTGTGCTGGTATTATACGGGATAGCTTTCTGGTAACGCCCGACAGAGAAACAGGCAAAATAAAAAAATTCATGAGCACTTCGGATTGGCAGCAAGTGATTGATGTAAACATGACCGGTGTATTTTTAACCCTTCGGGAAGCTGTGATCAGGATGGTAAACAATGGCTGGGAAGGGGTGCTAATCCCTCTATCGTCAATCAATAAATCGGGTGAGTTAGGACAGTTGAATTATGCATCTACAAAAGCATCGCTGGCATTATGGCCAAAGATCCTTGCAGGAGAATTTCATGCAAGAGGCATTAAAAATATTCGGGTAGCAGCTATTGCTCCCGGCTATGTTGAAACGCCGCTGCTTACTGCTATTAAACCCGAAATTATGCAGGCCATTGTAAATGAAATACCACTTGGCCGCCTGGTTCAAACCGGAGAAATAATTGCAACCATAAAATTCATCGTAGAAAATGAAGCCGTACATGGCACTACATTAGAAATCAGCGGTGGCATCATAGGAAAAGGTTTGGCTAAATAATAGCTTATGTTAACTATCGTCAACTGATCGATTGATGGAGTTTTAGAATATTAATAGCCCACTAAAAAATGAATTTTAAACGAAGAAAAGCCTTGATAAAAAACAGGCCTGTTATAAAGAAATTGCATTAAGGACAGAAAATGAGTAATCATAAGACAATGACCAACGAGATTATACTTAAGTAAAAATTATTAATCTCACCTATTCTCTTTTATAACCACCCTCCCATCCTTTTCCACCACAAATCCTCGTTCAACAGCTTTATCAATTCCCTTCTTCATTGCATTTTCAACATTGGCACCTGAGCGGGCAAAACCAAATAATTTGGAAGTCTCTCTTACAAGATCTTCTTTCGGTAAACTGATTTGGTGACTCAATACTTCCTTTACACCATTTGCAATTTCTTCCGCCGGAATATCTTCCGCATCTCTTTTTTGACCAGTTATCGTCATTACTCTAAAGTCAATGAAATGCTCAGGATGCTGTGTGTTTTTCCAAAAAACGATGTCGTTATTTTGACCGGTTTGAGTGAGTTGGGATTCTGATAGCAGTCTTTCAAGTTGCGCATTGATGCGTGCTCCTAATTTTGAAATGCCCCAGGCTGCCAGGACACGCTTAGCCAATAAGTTTCTCGTTATCGGAGCTTCAATTTCCAATACCTGGCTGATTTGGTTCTTTATTTTTTGAGCATTGCTAAACTGAAGAAAATCTTCTGATGAATTGGACAGCACTATATCAAGGTTACAAACTTGGTACATGCTATTGGTAATAGTAGCTGTTGAAGCAGGAATCGTTTGTGGTTGAGCAACACTATTCAGAACAAGCGGATCCATTTTAGGAGGTTCGATAAACGTGTTTTCATTTACAGCCACTATCATTTCTTTGCCCACATTGGCTTCCGCATTTTTAATTGCTTCCAGAATTACCTGCATCACCCGGTCTGCATTTTCCCACCAATCGGTTGACCATACTTTATGCAATGTCCACCCAAGCAATTTCAACACCTC
>JBBQKO010000030.1:0-23629 GCA_038327005.1 Chitinophagales bacterium
AACTGATTTTTTTCAAATGCCCGATCAAGCCTGTTTTCTATAATCTGTTTGCCATCCAGCCCCAATTGTTTTTTTGAATGGATGGTAAATGTTTTTTTAACCGAATCATTTTTCAGATCAAGCACCGCATCATATCCTTTACTGTCAAAATTAGAGCTGTCCACATTACTGGTAAATTCAAAAAGCATCCGGGTAGAATCACTTTTTAAATTGGGTTTAAACATACCAGGATCATTGACTACGGCAATCTTTTTTAAACTGTCTTTTGATGACATTGCAAAATAGGCGCTGCCAAAAAAGAACAGGATCATTACAATGGGTAATAAAAAGGTAGAAAGCAGAAAGGTTTTGTTGCGAACCCTTGTAATGTATTCTCTTTTGAAAATGAGCCAGATCTTATTCATAAAAATTGATGACTTTTTGCGATTGATTGAATGATGGATATCAGTATTAATTGACCTTTTGAAATTGCCTGGCACCAGGCGTGCCTTCTACCAGTTTTATAAAAATATCGTTCAACGAGGGCAGCACTTCGTTAAAAGAATGAATGGCAATATCCTGGTTAATAAAAAATTTAAGCACATCATTGGGCGTATGATCGTGCTGGAGTTTAATTAATAATTTGTTTGGGTGATGCTTGATCACTTCAAATATATAGGTCATCAGATTTTCGGGTCTGGTGGCCGCTCCCAGTTGGTAGATGTTTTCTTTGAAGCTATTTTTGATATCCGATACCGTACCATCCAAAATCTTTTCTCCTTTATTAACCAATACAATGTGGTCACAAATTTCTTCTACCTGCTCCATTCGGTGAGTGCTGAAGATGATGGTACTTCCTTTTTTAGCCAGGTTAAAAATTTCATCTTTTATCAAATTGGCATTTACGGGATCTAATCCGCTGAATGGTTCATCCAGTATGATTAATTTGGGCTCATGTAAAACGGTAGTAACAAATTGTAATTTCTGGCTCATGCCTTTACTCAGGTCTTCTACTTTTTTATTCCACCAGCTTTGCATTTCAAATTTCACAAACCACTCTTTTATTTTTTGAGTTGCATCCGATTTACTCAATCCTTTTAACTGTGCCAGGTAAAGCGCCTGTTCGCCGATTTTCATCTTTTTGTACAAACCTCTTTCCTCAGGCATATAACCGATGTAACTTACATCATTCACCGGATCGTATTTTTTGCCGTTAAAAATGATATGACCGCTATCCGGATAAAAGATTCCGGTAATCATTCTCAGCAAAGTTGTTTTACCTGCACCATTTGGACCAAGCAATCCAAATATGCTGCCTTCTGCAATATTAAAGCTGATATCGTCTACCGCTTTTTGTGTTGCAAAATATTTTTTTAGGTTGTGCAGTTCTAAAATATTCATTAATTGAAATTTATGTATAGCAAAAATAAAGGTGAAAAAAATACCAACGTATCAATTTTTTTAAATGGTATAGCTGTTTCCAGTGAGCGTCCCAAATCCGATAGCCATCAATTTTGGGACGCTCCCTGTTTCTGTATCATTAGTAACAATATCAGTTCATTTGTTACATGGATTGTTTTTTATTTCAAATATATACTTAAGAATACACTGTTAAGCCACCACATTGAAAATCATTTTTGCTACTCTTTCCCCATCCATTGCGGCACTTACAATACCGCCTGCGTATCCTGCACCTTCTCCGCAGGGGTACAAATTTTTTATTTGAGGATGTGTTAAACTTTCAGGATTTCTCGGAATACGAACCGGTGATGATGTCCGGCTTTCCGTGGCCACCACCACAGCTTCATTGCTAAAATAGCCCTTCATTTTTTTTCCAAATTCTGCAAATCCTTTTGCAAGAGATGTGAAAACGAAATCAGGCAATACCTCACTCAACTGCGTGGATACTAATCCAGGTTGATAGGAGCAATCAGGCAAAGTAGCAGAAACTCTTCCGTTAGAAAAATCAACCATGCGCTGGGCTGGTGCTCTTGACAAACCGCCACCAGCAATAAAGCAATTTTGCTCCACCATCTGCTGAAACTTCATCAGTTGAAGGGAGGCATCAATTGGGTGTTGTATTTTATATTGTTGTTTTTTTAATGCTCTTTCGGCATCCGCTATTTCTACCTGCACTACCATACCGCTATTGGCAAACGGATTATTTCTTTTGGAGGGGCTCCAGCCATTTACAACGATCTCTCCTGGTGATGTGGCGGCTGGCGCAATGATTCCTCCAGGGCACATACAAAATGAAAAAACGCCCCTGCCGTTTACCTGCTGAACAAGACTGTAAGAAGCAGGCGGTAAAAATTCGCCTCTTATGTGGCAGTGATACTGAGCCTGGTCTATCAGGACCTGTGGATGTTCAACCCTTACGCCCAAAGCAAAAGGTTTAGCTTCAATCAATATTTTTTTATGATACAGTAATTCAAATATATCCCTCGCCGAATGTCCGGTTGCAAGTATGATGGCATCGCCCTTGAACACGTCTCCATCAGAAGTAACAACAGCCATAATTTCGCCGTCATCTATAAGGAGGTCAGTCACTTTTTTTTCAAAAATAAATTCAGCGCCACATTCTAACAGTCGGCTACGCATAGCAGTGATGATCAGCGGTAACTTATTAGTGCCAATATGAGGATGCGCTTCGTATAAAATTTTTTCTTCCGCACCAAAATGTACAAAGAGGTTCAGAATCCGGTCGATGTCACCGCGTTTATTACTGCGGGTGTACAATTTTCCATCACTGTAAGTTCCAGCACCACCTTCTCCAAAGCAATAGTTACTGTCCGGGTTTACAATGCCTTCCTTGTTGAGTATCGCTAAGTCTCTTCTTCTCGCCCTCACATCTTTTCCTCTTTCTAAAAGAATGGGTTTAATGCCCAGCTCAACCAATTGTAAGGCAGCAAATAAACCGGCAGGGCCAGCCCCAATGATAATCGCTTTTTTTGAGGCATTACCTACATTCTTAAAATTGAATTGCTGAATTTTTCTTTGCTGAAAGGGCTCATCAATAAAAGCATTCACAGTCAAATTCATCCAGATGGTGCGGCCACGGGCATCAATAGATTGTTTATGAATTTGAAAGCCTGAAATACTGCTTTCCTTTTGTCCGGTAGATTTCGCAATAGCGGCTGTGATTGCGGCCTGGTCAGCCACTTCGGAAGGAAGCAATTTTAAAGCAATTTTTTGTTGCATACCGCTAATATATAAAAAAGAGCTTTGAAGATATTATTCCTTCAAAGCTCGCTTAATAATAAAAAATTCTATTTTCTAAACTGTTCTGTATCGATAGGTGATGATCTTTCTTTGTTACAGTAAATCGTGTTTAAAAAGGCAGATCGTCGATGGCATCCGATGATGAAGCAGAGAAAGTATCTAGCGGTTCCATGTATTCAGTATCGGTGCCGGTATTGTCAGGTGCTGATGTTTGCGACATTGGCTCTATTCTCCAGGCATCTAAATTGGTAAAGTAACTTGTTTTACCGTCTTTCTCCCATTTGGTACCCTTAATATTGAAGTACACTTTTATTTCATCACCCACATTTACTTTGTCAATAATTGATGTTTTATCCTGCACCGACTGAAATTTTACATAATTGGTAATTGTTCTTCCACCAATATCATCTGTTTTTTCAACTGCAAACTCTCTGGTTTTAAAGGTGGCAGATTTTTGCATAGTATCATATTTCACTACTAATTTACCTGTTAATTCGTAACTCATTTTTATAAAATTTATGCCGTAAAAGTAAACTTATTTGTCGATAAAAATATTTACTCAAAATTTTCTCTTTCGTTTGAAAAAAATAGCTACCTTCCTTTTCTGAAAGCACTTTATATTTTGTTCCAGTCTTTTTTAAAGCTAATAATATTATTTGCAATCATTTTCCCCCAGAATCCAAACGAATTAAGAACCATCAGTTTTTATAAAAAAAGTTGTTCAACTTCCTGAATCAATAGTGATGATTGATTTATCCAACTGTCTATTTTAATCGAATGATTTTTATTTGGTTAAAATTATAAATTGGTTAAACGAATGGATGAATTCCGGGAATCAGTTGAACATTCACTCTTTGATTGTTTGCTAAAATTGTAAATTTTGAAAAAGGATTTATAATAAATGATCAGGATGGCTGGTCTGTTATGAAACTTGATAGACTTATCCACTTTTTTTTTAAATTGATTTATTTCGGAAAAAAAAGCACATTAAAAATAATTTTCTTTAGTCATGCAGGCTGGCAGGGCATTCTGGGAGGGCTGATTGAAACAGCTCTTTTTTAAATTTTTAAATTGCGTTTAAAAAAGCTGTTTATTGAGGTGATACGTAAAAAAGTAAGGGAATAAAAAATTTTTTTTTCCACAAATTCTTTTGATATTCGCTGCCCTTCAGAATCAACTTTTGCTAGAATTTTTATAAAGGATTTACTGGAATCAGGGAAAAATATTAATACAATATATAAATAGCTTAAGGAATAATGGATAAAGTTTTTGATAAGGTATGGGCTAATTGTTTAGAGATAATCAAAGACATTGTAGAATGGCAGCATTATAAGACGTGGTTTGAGCCAATCAAGCCGGTTGCACTTACAGAAAAGGTATTAACGATACAGGTTCCAAGTCAGTTCTTTTTTGAATACCTGGAAGAGCATTACATTAGCTTATTGGCCAAAACATTAAAGAGAGAGTTAGGTAAGGATGCCCGTTTGGAATATAGAATAATGGTGGATAGTGGCAATAGTAAAAACAAGCCACTCACAATGGACGTTCCGGGGCATGGGTTTAAATCATATTCAAATAATGAAATGGACTTTCCTTTGGTTATAAATAACCCTGTTAAAAATCCTTTTGTGATCCCTGGTCTCAAAAAGATGCAAATTGATCCGCAGTTAAATCATGCGTACACATTCGATAGTTTTATTGAAGGCGATTGTAATAGGGTAGCGAGAAGAGCTGGAAAAACTGTTGCAGAAAAGCCGGGCACAACTTCATTTAATCCGTTGGTGATTTATGGCGGTGTTGGTTTGGGTAAAACACATCTTGCCCAGGCTATTGGCAACGAAGTAAAAAGAATTCACAGCAACAAAGTTGTTCTTTACGTGAGTTCAGAAAAATTCATCAACCAGTTTATTGATCACGGACGTAATGGAGCCATCAATGATTTCATACATTTTTATCAATTGATAGATGTGTTGATTATTGATGATGTGCAGTTTTTTAACCGGGCCGAAAAATCACAGGACGCATTTTTCTCTATTTTTAATCACTTACATCAAAGTGGGAAGCAATTGATACTTACCAGTGATAAACCTCCAAAAGATCTTGAAGGAGTTCAGGAGCGGTTGTTAAGCCGTTTCAGGTGGGGCCTCAGTGCCGATCTGCAGGTTCCGGATTATGAGACAAAGATTGAAATTCTGGAAAAGAAGATGAAGAATGATGGTCTTGAAATGCCAAAAGAAGTAGTGAAATACATTGCTTATAATATCAACAGCAATGTGAGAGAATTGGAAGGGGCGTTGATATCATTGTTGGCACAATCTTCGCTAAACAAGAGGGAAATTGACCTTGAGTTGGCAAAAAAAGTACTAAGAAATTTTGTAAAATCTTCCAGTAAGGAGATCACCATAGATGCCATTCAAAAAATGGTGTGCGAGTATTATGATGTTCCTTATGATAAGCTGCTTCAAAAAACACGTAAGCGTGAGATTGTTCAGGCCCGACAAATTACGATGTTTTTATCCAAGGCATTTACTAAAAATTCATTAAAGACAATCGGTGAGCATTTTGGTGGACGGGATCACACAACGGTAATCCATAGTTGCCAAACGGTAAAGGATCTAATGGATACTGACACCATATTTAAAGAGAGTGTAATGGAATTGCAACAAAAGGTTCAGTTGGCAGCTATGTAAAAAATATTCCACAATAAATTGTATATCCAAATTCATGATTGAATTTGGATATTTTATTTTTAGCCATTAATATTTGTTGGCCACGATGTAGAGCAGTAATTATTTAATGATTTCTTTGAAAGAATAAAACGAATAGTAAATATATTATTGCCTATGATGTAGTGGTAGAAGGCGTTTAAAAAATAGTTTGAGATATTTTTCATTTAGTTTTGGGGATTCGGTTGTCGAATTGTATTTTTGCAACCCCGAAATAAAGTAGGGCAGGTAGGAGAGATGCCTGAGTGGCCGAAAGGAACGGTTTGCTAAATCGTCGTACGGGTAACACTGTACCGTGGGTTCGAATCCCACTCTCTCCGCAAAAAGATCTTATACAATTTATTAACCATTCCCAATTTATGGTGTAGCTTTTAACCAGGCAAACATCAAATGGTAAATATCGGTTTTAGTTCGGGATGTAGCGTAGCCCGGTATCGCGCCTGGTTTGGGACCAGGAGGTCGCAGGTTCGAATCCTGCCATCCCGACATTGGTCACAAGCCCTTCATTTTTTGAAGGGCTTTTTTTATGTCAAAATTTTATCCTTTTTACTCAGTAAATCTGCAAACAACTAAATAAATTAATATCATCGCTTTGTTAACCAGCAAATGTTGATGGTGCGTTTTTTATTTATAACCAGTAGCTTGATTTAATTGGTTACCTGGTAACCCAGATACTTCCAGTTCAGCAAGTGTAGTAAAGATCAGTTCACCAAATTCTTTAGGGATCCTTCGTGAATCCTTCGTGACACCTTCGTCTCGAGACCGTCAATTGAGGCTCCTGACACCAAGAAGAAAACTCTAGGTATTGGGCGTGATGTAGTTCAGGAATGGAGAATGGGGAATAGGTCGCAGTGCCTATTACTTTTTTAAATCAAACTGTTTTGATCCAATTGGTATTTTTGAACGGAAATTTCATCTTCAGATAATTTATTTAGGAATTATTTTCTAACTATAGGTATAGGCATAATGAAACGAAAAAAACGAAGTATCTATTTTGCTAGACTTTATAGTTGAAAATAAGTATGTTTTGTTTCCTTTTACAATAGCGTAATTTTTTTTGATCATATTGAAGTAGAAAGATTAAAAGCGCTAATTAATTGCCAATAGAAGAAAGCCTTTTGCTAAAATATTGCATTATTATTTTTTGATTAGCGGGTATCGTCACATTGAAACATTTACAATAAGTTCTCCTTTTATAATACTGGAAAATTAAATGGGTGTTTATTATTTTTGTTTTTCTCAATAACAATTCTATATTTGTTACCTCAATGGTACTAATCGTTTAAAAGATCCCAAAGATTTTTCACTTTTACCTCCTTGGTACCATCATCTTAGACCAGAAACCACTCGTCCATTATCCTTTTGCGAAATACCGCATGTTAACAATTGACCTTCATTTTTCCTTGCTATCAGTAAAATTTTATTGAATTAAAATTTAGTGAATTGTACCCTTGTGCGTCCATTAAATCAAACAGGTTCTTTCTTTTAATTGATATAAAAACAGTTTAATTGGCAATAATATAATTATCTATTTTGGGAATTGAAATACAACGGTTTCGATTTTAAATTGCTGTCTTACAGTTTATAGGAATCTGACACAATGCAAAAGATGAATGGTATCAGCCTGTATTCAAAGAAGATTTTTTGCTGTAAGTATAAATAAGTGGTCGGAAGTAAATAGTAAATAATAAAACTAGCGGAAAAGTGAACACATCACAATTCTTAAAAAATTAACGAATATGAGTAATTCAACAAAAAACTGGTACATTTTGTACACGAAACCTGGTTGCGAGAAGAAAGTATCGAACTTATTGTCTAGACGAAATTTTGAAAATTTTTGCCCGATGAAACGCATGGTAAATATTACGAAGCGTGAACGGATGGAGCCATTATTTAATTCATATGTTTTTATTGCGATTGGAGAAAACGAACTATTAAACGTTCGATTAATAGAAAATGTAGTCAATGTTGTTTATTGGTTGGGTAAGCCAGCAACGGTCAGGCATGAGGAAATTGAAGTGATGAAAAGATTTATAAATGAGTATTCCAATGTGAAACTGGAAAAAAATCAGTTGAGCCTCGAAGCGATAGAAAGGACAATTGGTGGTGACAAAACCGGGAAAACACCTATTGTAACAGTTAAAAATAATACTGTTAAGATTGCTCTTCCATCTATTGGGTATATGCTCATTGCAGAAATCGAAACATCATCCGGTGAAATTATAACATCTATTAAGCAGTCATATTCATTACCTGATAAATACCAGTTTGCCGGTTAGTATGTATTCATATTTAATTTGGATACTAAAAGAGAAATTCCTTCACTACATAGTTTTACTTTTGATAGCTATTCCTTGGTTCGCTTAGAAAGGAATAGCTATTTTGTATAATTAATTTGAATTGTGTACGGAGGAATAAATGTAGCAAAAAAGGTGAATGAAATTCACAAAAAACTGGTACTTTGATGCCAATGTATTTTTAGAAAAGTCTATTTAGCAGCTAATTAAAAGAGCTGTTTTATAAAAAGCCGTTAAAAATTAAATTATACAATCTCAATGTGATTTTTGCGTTTATGGTTGAAAGGAACTATTTTGTATGATTTGGAAGATAAATTAAAATACATTTGATTGAAAATTAGTCTCTTATTTTTTAAATACTTTTTAAACTCTAGAACAAACTCCCCCTTAAATATGCTTACCAGTATAAAATTAAGCGTTGCTTTCAGGTCTTTACTTGCAGCTACCTCTATTCTTTTACTCTCCTGTAACTCTACTAAAAGGGTTACCAAAGAAAGTTTTATCTATTTTCAAAACGGATTGGATAGTATAAAATACATACAATCAAAAGAGCCCATTGTACAGAATAATGATTTATTAAGCATTCAGGTATTAAGCACCAGTTTAAACCAGGAGCAAACGGTTCCATTTAATACGCCTGCTTCTGCCGGAGGGGTAAGCAGTGGCTATTTGGTAAATATGGCTGGTAATGTTGAAATGCCTGTGATAGGTACTATCAAAGCTGCGGGCTTAACCCAGAATCAACTTCAAAAAATTATAGTGGAGAAATTATCACCTTACGTGAAGGATCCTTCCGTGGTAATTCATTTTTTACAATTTAAAGTAAATATCCTGGGAGAAGTTAAATCCCCCGGGACCCAAAAATTTGAATCCGATCGAGTAACAATCATTGATGCGATCAGTGCAGCCGGAGACCTTACCGACAATGGGAAAAGAGAAGACATATCGGTCATAAGGGAAGACGGTAACACAAGAAAAATTTATAAAATAGATCTTAGGAGTGGAAGTTTATTTCAATCCCCAGTCTACCTATTACAGTCTAACGATATTATTTATGTTGGTGCAAGTGATCAAAAATTTGCTGAATTGAAGGGGCAAGCAAAGACATTTGCCCAAGGCGGTTTACAAATATTTGTTTCAATTATAGGCTTGATTACAAGCGTTGCTTTTGCAATCAGGATCTTTCAATAATAATTATTACCCAAGAACAAGAGATGGAAAATGAATTATTCGGTGAAACAACCGGAAAAGCAGATGGACTTTCAGTGAAGGATATACTAAAAAAGTACATTGCTTATTGGCCGGTTTTTATACTTTCATTTAGCATATTCATTGGCGGAGCTATTTTATATTTACGCAAAGCAACTCCAAAATATATTGCTACAGCTCTCATTTTAGTGAAGGGAGAAAAGAAAAGTACTTCGCCGGAAGATCTGATCAGCACAGCCCTGGTTGCTACTAAAAGCAGCAATATGGAAAATGAACTCCAGCTAATGCGTTCCAGCGGGCTTATGGAGCGGATCGTTTTAGAAAATCAGTTCAACATATCTTATTTTATCTTGGGGCGGGTAAAAGCGACCGACATATATTTGGATGCTCCCTTTAGGTTAATAGTTCAAAAGATTACAGATAGTTCAAAAGGATTTTCAGTTATTATTAAAAGCATTAACAACACCGGCGTTAAAATTGAGTATGGCGCCAAAACTAATAAAAAAATAAGCAACTTAAATTGGAATACCCCCTACACTATGGACGGATTTCAATTTGTACTTGCTCCCAGGGGGAAGGCCGAATCTGGAGAAGGCAATTATATGGCTATTTGGAGTCCGGTTAAACAAACAGCCGGAGAAATAGCAAGCAAGGTTACCATTGATTGGCTTGACAAAAAGACTTCAATCATAAAAGTTGATATTTTAATTGAAAACCTGGAGCGTGGCAAGAATATTCTGGATGCGCTTGTAAAAGAATATGATAGGTCTGATTTGGAGGAGAAAACTATTGCATCCAGAAATACCATTCGGTTTATAGATGACAGGCTCGATATTATATCCAATGAATTGAGTGGTGTTGAAGGGTCTCTTGAAAATTACCAGGGACGAAATCAGATTATAAATGTAGAAAGTCAATCAGGGCAGGCTTTTTCTAATTCAAATGATGTTTCTAAAGATATTATGGATTTGAATATACAAAAAGGTGTTGTTCAGCAGATACAGAGTTATTTCAATAATCCCGATAATCCGGGTAAATTGGTGCCTTCAAGTTTAGGAATTAACGATCCAACACTGGGTTCACTTATTTCCAAGTACAATGAACTGGAATTAAAAAAGCAGATGGAAAAGCCTCGTCTCTCAAATAATAGTATTGTATTAAAAGACCTGGATAATCAAATCAATGATGTTAAGGGAAGTGTTTTAGAAAACCTCCAAAACATCAACAAAAATTTAAACCTTCAGCAAGGCAGTCTTCAGCAAAAAAACAATCAGTATAAACAGTTCTTATCTTCTTTGCCACGTAAGGAAAGGGTGATGCAGGAAATAAAAAGAAAGCAGAGTATAACGGAAGGGTTATATCTATACCTTTTGCAAAAGCGAGAAGAAGCATCCATCTCTGCTGGTTCGGCCAATGTGAGTGTATATAAGCAAATCGATAGAGCTGGCGGCTATGGACCGGTGGAACCCAATTCCCGCAATATTATGATGGTAGCCGCTTTGCTGGGTTTGCTAATGCCGGTAGGATTGATTGTATTGCTGGATCAGTTAAATGATAAAGTTAATACCAGAAGCGATATAACCAACAAATTGGCAATACCAATATTAGGCGAATTGGTTAACATACCCAGGCGTAAAACAAAAGGAATTTTGGTAATGAACCGTGATCTGTACGGAGAACAATTTCGATTGATCAGAACCAATCTTGCTTTATCCGAAAAAACAAACCAAAGCCAGGTAATTTTGATTACATCTTCGAATATAGGCGAAGGGAAATCAATGGTAAGCTTAAACCTTGCTGCTGTTTTAGCAGTACCAGGTAAAAAGGTCGCACTGCTTGAATTTGATTTGCGAAAACCTGGTATTATAAAAAATCTTGGAATTACTAATATCAAAGGCCTTTCTGATTATCTGAGCGGACAAACGATCGATCTTTCTGAAATTTACCAGGTATCAGACGAAATACCCACATTGCATATTTATCCGGCAGGTCCGATCCCAATGAATCCTGCGGATTTATTACTGAATGAAAATATGGGACCTTTATTCGAAGTTTTAAGGCGGCGCTACGATTATGTAATCGTCGATACTGCTCCTGTAGGATTAGTAACTGATGCATTTATCCTCAACAAGTACACCGACCAATCGATCTATGTAATACGCCAACGTAAGACTTTAAAGAAACAACTTGATTTTTTAAATGACATATATGTTAATGGCAGGCTCAACGAAATGGGGTTGATCATAAATGATGTAAAAACAGGTGGAAAACATGGATCAGGTTATGGGTATGGGGAAAATTACAATTATGTGTACGGGCAGGAAGCAAAGAAGAAATGGTGGAAGCGTAGTTGACCCTCTGAGGATGCCTAATGATTATATTAATACTTTTTTGACATTATTTCTTCCAATATGGAGCCTGGGATGAAGTGAATCTTTTTGCCACTACTAATATATAGAGGCTTGACTTTAATGTGTTGTGCATTTATTCAATAAATCGTTGATACAAAATCATTGTGTCAGGGATGAAATTTCCTTGTTATTGTTCTATGTGAATATGTAATCTATAAATTATATTGCATTGTAGACGGTAGACGTTTATAAAAAAATAAGGTTTGAGGTGATTTTAAATGACTTAGTTATAAGTGAAGATGTGACTAAGGAGGGCGAAGCCATATAGTTTTTTTATTATATTGTGATTTGTTTTGTAGATTACATTCGACTATTTTTTAAAAGAGGTAAGAAAAAAAATTACTGATTATTAATAAAATTCATTTTGAATAATAGTTTTATGAAATTTTACCTGGCAACAAGCATGGGAGGAACACCATTTGTTGATCCTAACGCTTTAAAAATCTTTAATGAGTTTAAATGTTGCATTTGTCAAAATTCATCTGAAGCAGACGTAATAGTCGCACACAATCTAAAAAATTTACTACCCGGTATAGTTAAATATCCAAAAAAAAGATTTTTGGTTTGGACCAATGAACCACGTGCAGACACTATTTTTAAAGATGAATTAAAATTCCCCTTCGGCTTTGCCAAAATTCATATCATGAATGTGTATGGAAAAGATGTTTTTTGGCACAATCTTCATTTTCTTTCGTCTTATCATTTTGACAATCAAAATGACCTTGGGATAGATATCAGCAGGTTGTTGGTTCCGCTTAGCAGGGATAAATTCAATGCTTTAAACAAAAAAAATAAAATTGCGGCCTTGTATACAAATACAATGCACAAGAAAAGCCGGCTTATAAAAAATGGGGATGATATTGATCTTACAGAAAAGCGTTGCCAGTATGCATTTGCAGGGCATAAAAGAAATTTGGTCGATATATATGGTAATAAGTGGCCGCAAGGATATGCGTTAGATAATTCAGGTTTTGGATTTGAAAAGGAGCGACCCTGGTGGATTGAGAAGCTTGATATCCTAAATTCTTATAAATTCAACCTTTGTTTTGAGAATACAGCTTATAAGCACTACGTAACCGAGAAAATATGGCATGCAATAATATCATACACACTGCCGATTTATCAAAGTTTTAATTCTTCCATTTATGAAAGTTTTCCAAAAGATAGTTTTATAGATGCGTCTTTATTCAAAGATGAGCATGCATTATTTGACTATATTAAGCAAATGACTATTGGTGAATATTTGGAAAGAGTTAATATTTGTATTGATGTTTTTAACAGGTCTCTTCAAGCGAAAAGAGAAATTTACGATTCAAATTCTTATGATATTGTGAAAAAAATTTTTGATCGGTTGAATTGTTGATACGTGTGATTACGTGGAGGCAATACTTGCGAGGACACTTGTATAAACTGCAAAAAGAATATTTTTTTCTACGACAGTTTTCCAACTATGTAATAATCTTAGTAGTCTGTACTATGTATGGATAGAATAGTTCGTTGATTATGGAGGGTACAAATGTTATAGGACTTTAAAAAAACGGACATTAGCAGAATGGAAATGCCAGCGTTTCAAAGTTGTAGCAATTAATATTTATGAAAGCACTTGTTTCCAGAATTTATTCGGATCCCAAGAATGAACGTTTTTTTGCCTGGATGAAGCTCATTACCGTAACAGGTGGTGCGCAAATCATTATTCAGGCGGTTGGCCTGGTAAGTGGCATCATTGTTATTCGGCTGTTGCCAACTAATGAATATGGTTTGTACACGCTGGCTAATACCATGTTAGGCACAATGATCGTATTGGCAGATGGAGGTGTATCAATCGGTGTAATGGCGCAAGGAGCGAATGTTTGGCAGGACCGCAAACAACTTGGTGTCGTAATGGTCTCTGGGTTCGATTTGCTTAAAAAGTTTGCCATTGCTAGTTTGATTATCAGCACACCTATCCTGGTGTATCTTTTACTTCATCATGGAGCAAGCTGGTTAACGACAGTGTTAATCATCGCATCGTCTATCCCGGCCTTTTATGCTGCGCTATCCGACTCTATGTTGGAAATTGCTCCCAAATTGCATCAATCCATCTTACCGCTTCAGAAGAACCAGGTAAATGTTGGAATTGGTCGGTTGCTTCTTTCCGGTTTAATGCTTTTTATATTTCCCTGGGCCGTAGCTGCTATTCTTGCAAGTGGCTTACCCAGGATTTATGGAAACATCAAGTTGCGCAAAATTGCAGATTTTTTTACAGAGCCATGCCAGATACCCGATCCGGCAGTTAAAAAAGAGATCATCCGAATATGGAAAAAGTCGATGCCTGGACTAATTTATTACTGTATATCGGGACAATTAACTGTCTGGCTGATCTCTTTATTCGGGAACACTTTTGCCGTTGCACAAATTGGCGCTTTAGGGAGAATTGTTATGTTGCTAAATCTTTTCTCCGCAGTTTTTTCAACCCTTGTTGCGCCAAGGTATGCACGATTGCCAACAACCCCAGCGCTGTTAAAGAAGAAAATGCTACAGATTCAATTAGGACTAATAGTTTTTATTATTGTGATCATAGGTGTTATATATCTTTTTTCCGGTCAAATATTGTGGGTGCTGGGAGACGGGTACATTGGTCTTGATTATGAGCTGGTTTTGCTCATGACAGGTAGTTGCTTTTCTCTTATGACGGGTCTGATTTATTTCTTAACCTCCGGACGAGGTTGGATACTAACTCCGTGGGTATATGTTACGGGTAGCGTGGTAGCCACTTTAATAGGACTTTTCCTTTTTAATGTTACTTCAATGCAGGGAGTTTTGTTATTTAATATATTCATATCCGTTTGCCAGCTATTAATGTATATTGTTTATTCATGGTATATGCTTACCAAACCGATTATTAAGGAGGAGATGGCATTAAATTCTTCGGCAAAAAAAAATCTTTAGATGGAAATTCAGAAGGAACAAAACAGAGAAAATGGTGCAGTTTTATTTAGTATTGGAATTCCAGCCTTTAAGGCCCGCTTTCTACCAGAATGTATTGAAAGTATTCTCACTCAGACTTATCAAAACTTTGAATTAATCATTCTAAACGATTGTTCGCAGGATGATATCAAAAGTATTGTTGCCGGATACGATGATAATCGGATACGATACTTGGAAAATGACGTAAACGTCGGAGCAGAAAATGTTATCGACAACTGGAATAAATGTCTTTATTTGGCCAAAGGCGAATATTTCGTATTGATGGGTGATGATGATAAACTGGAGCCCGATTACCTGGAAGAGTTTAGGAAGTTGACTGAAAAATATCCAGAGCTTGACGTATACCATTGCAGGTCAAATATCATCAACGAGCATTCAGTTGCTTATGAGTTGACACTTTCTTGTCCGGAATATGAAAGTACTTATAACTACATCTGGCATGTATTAAATTCTAAACGTAACCAGTTTATTTCAGACTTTGTTTTCCGTACCAGTGCATTGATTGAGAAAAATGGATTTTATAAGTTGCCACTAGCCTGGTGTTCAGACTATGTAACAGCCTTCATGGCGAGTGGCGAAAAAGGAATAGCCCATCATCGCAAAGCACTTTTTAATTATAGAATTTCTCCCTACAATATAACGTCAACCAGTAGTATTGATTTAAAAAGAAAAGCTGTAATTGGCTTTGAAGGTTGGCTAGGTGAATTTTTGAAAAAAAAGCCGGCCACTGAGGAAGATAAAATCGTCTATCCTTTGTTAAAAAAATGTTTTGTAAGGTCCGTTAGATTCAGCAAGGTTGGATTGATTCGCCAGAAAATTGGTTCGCATGGCGTTAAGGGGCTTATACAATGCTGGGTCAAACGAAAGACTTATGATTTAAGTTTTAGGGATATTGTGACAGCCATTTCAATATCCATTAGCAATAAAACCTAGTACATATTGCGTTTTAGATTTGCTATGGCAAAATTCATTTAACTTCAGCATTAAAAAAATTACAGTACATGCCTTATTTATCTGGTCGCCAGTTTCAATAAGGAATCACTATGAAAATTACATTCCTGTGTGGATCAGTAGAAATAGGCAAGGACGGCGTAGGCGACTATGTCAGGAGATTGGCCGGGGCAGTAATTAAACAAGGGCATCCATGCATGATCGTTTCCCTTATGGAAAAAGGTAACGAGCGTAAAATTGAACAACAACAGGAAAGTGATGGAATAAATATGTCGGTCATTCGCCTACCTTTTAAAAATGGGATTCTTGCGAATTGTATTGAGGCTGAAAAGAGTATTAAATTGTTCAACCCAGATTGGATAAGCCTCCAATTTGTACCGTTTTCTTTTCACGATAAGGGGCTTTCTTTGAACCTGGCATGGTCAATTAAAAAACTTACTGATAACAGAAGGTTACACATCATGTTTCATGAGTTGTGGGTGGGTATGGAAACTACGGCCCCTTTCAAACTGAGAATGTGGGGATTGCTGCAGAGGATTGTTATAAAGGGAATGCTCCGGGAACTACGGCCTGATGTTATCAATACGAATACGGCGCTTTATGTTGCTCAGCTTTCAAGATTGGGATACAAGGCAGATCGGCTACCCTTGTTTGGTAACATACCACTTGTTGATCAAACGGAAGTAAAAATAAAAGAGACAAATGATCTACGGTTCGTTGTTTTTGGGTCGATTCATCATGGTGCCCCGGTTAACGAATTTGCAAAGGAACTCAGTAACTATGCTATCAATAGAAAAATAGCCGCTGAAATTATTTTTGTAGGTCGTTGCGGTGATGAGCAGTCAAACTGGGCTGCAGTATGCGGGGCGGCAGGACTTAAAGTTCAGATCCTTGGAGAGCAGCCTATTTTTACAATATCAAAGACACTGCAAAATGCAGATATTGGGATTTCTACAACGCCAGTGATACTCGCAGAAAAAAGTGGTACCGTGGCAGCGATGCAGGAACACGGATTGCCGGTTTTATGTGTGGCAAGGGCATGGAGTGTAAAGGCGTTTCCTAAAAATTATCTTCCCCTGGGAGTTCAGCTATTCAAACAAGAGCAATTAGCAAAGATCATCAATGGGGCAGAAATAAGCAATGTTTCAACGCTTTCAGCTGCCTCAAGCCAATTGTTGAATTCATTCAAAAGTTTTAATTAATTAAAGTGGCAGAGATTAGTTATTTATGGTCTAACAGGGCTAAGTTTCCTGTCATCTCCGGCAAGTTCTATCGTGCCTGGGCGAAGCGACTATTGTGCATGCCTGAATTGGTCAAGCGCAACCTGAGACGTTCCGCACTTATCAGTAGAGGCGCATCTATACATCCTACAGCCGAAATTGGGAATGTAAAAATTGATGGACAAAAGACAAACCTCAGCATCGGGCCGAATTCATTTTTAGGGCGAGTTAGCATTGCGCTTCTTGATGAGGTAGTAATCGGTGAAAACGTATGCATCAATGATGGGGTCGAAATTTTAACTGCCTCACATGATGTTTCAGATCCAAACTGGAAAGAGGTAAAAGCAAAAATTATTATTGAAGACTATGTATGGATCGGTACCGGGGCAATGATATTACCCGGTGTTACTATTGGCCGTGGCGCCGTTATTGGTGCAAGGGCGGTTGTAAGTAAATCAATTAATCCAGGAGCTGTGGTGGTGGGCAATCCTGCAAAAGTTATTAACCGTACCCGGAGTAGCGAATTAAACTATAATCCGTGCGAATTTCTTGCCGCTAATCGTGCATGGCTGGTAGGGTAAGCGCTTTTTATATCAAATAAATCAATGAAATTAATACTACATCACTCCCAGGGAAACGCAAATGTAAGAGCATCCGCCGTTGGTTTTGCGGAAGCAGGACTCCTGTCCGAATTCCATACTTCAATTGCGTGTTTTCAAGGCTCCTTACTTGATTCGATTGCGGAGGTGAGTTTCTTTTCAGAAATCCGCAGGCGGCGTTTTGATCCATTACTAAAGCCACTTACCCACATATCGCCGGTAGTTGAAGTCGGCCGCCTTCTTTCATTGCGAGCAGGGTTTAAGAAATTTACCAAACCTGAGACAGGCGTTTTTTGTGTGGAAGCGGCAATCCGCAGCCTTGATAAAAAAGTTGCTGGAGCCTTAAAAAATGCTGAAGAAAAGGGCATAGGTGGTGTATATGCGTATGAAGATGGCGCTTTGTATTCATTTCGGGAAGCCAGGCGCCTGGGCCTTAAATGTTTTTATGATTTGCCCACAGGTTATTGGAGGGCCAAACTAAGGATTTTAGAGGAAGAAAAGAAACGTTTTCCAGAATGGCAAAATACAATACCAGGCTTACATGATTCAAACGATAAGTTAGCAAGAAAAGACGAAGAGATAAAAATGGCAGACCGTATTTTTGTAGCCAGCCAGTTTACTGCTTCCACTTTAAAAGATTTCCCAGGTAAATTACCTCCTGTACAGGTGATCCCTTATGGTTTCCCGGCGGTTAGCACAGGAAGGGATTACATTAATAATACAGGCCAGCAAACGGTTAGGTTGCTTTTTGTTGGTAGCCTTTCCCAGCAAAAAGGCATAGCCAATCTTTTTAAAGCGGTTGATGCAATAGGTAGCAGCGTGAGTTTAACTGTGATTGGAAGAAAAGGAAACGAAGATTGCCCTGCTTTAAATACAGAACTGGCAAAACACCGGTGGATACCTAGCTTGCCCCACCAGGATATTTTAAATATAATGCGGGAGCATGATGTGCTGGTTTTTCCAACATTATTCGATGGGTTTGGTTTGGTTATCTCCGAGGCAATGTCGCAGGGGACACCTGTAATTGCTACTTTCAATTCCGGTGGGCCAGATATCATTAAACATGGAGAGAATGGCTGGCTTGTTGAAGCAGGCTCCACTGCTGCACTTCGGGCCACCATTGAAGATTTAATTAAAAACCCGGCGGCCATTGTTAAATCAGGACGTGCAGCTATGGAAACTGCTAGACTGCGACCGTGGGAAGTATTCCAGAAGGAACTTGCTGATTCTATTAAGCAGTAATTTTGTTCTCCTGGTAAGAAATTCCTGCACAATAACAAGTGAAATAAACGATCGTTGATTCGCACCTATTCATTCTGTATTCAACTTTATCGGTAAAACATAAATCATGTTTTACTTTTGGTAAATTGATGTTTGGGATTAAATTTTTGGTTTAGTGAAAAATGATCGGTTTGCTGTTTTCAAAACAACATAAAATATGCATTCCAATAATTTAGCCGTTGTTAAAATTAAACGGAGCTTCAAAACCAATAGTCTTTGGAAGAAGAACAAACAGCAACCGCCAAAAGACCCAAACCATATTTTAAAAGTAGGAATCTGGGTATATTTTTTTCTGTGGGTTTTTGAAGGGGCTTTGCGTAAATGGTTTCTACCCGCCCTGTCAATGCCGTTATTAATAGTCAGGGATCCGATTGTATTGTGGCTTATAATTTTAGCTTCCAGGCGTGGCTTGCTTAAGTTTAATATCTACATGGCAGGTATGGTATTTCTTGGTGTTATTAGTTTAGTTACGGCGGTTTTATTAGGGCATGGTAATATGGCAGTTGCAATATACGGCGCCCGTACCCTGCTGCTTTACTTTCCCATGGTATTTGTAATTGGTCAGGTTTTTAATCAGGAAGATGTAATACTGATGGGGAGGGTAATTGTAATTATTGCTATACCAATGACGATATTGATTGGTTTGCAATTTTACAGCCCCCAGTCCGCCTGGGTTAATCGGGGGGTAGGAGGTGATGAGGCAGGGGCAGGTTTTGGTGGGGCAATGGGGTATTTTCGGCCCCCTGGCACTTTTTCTTTCACCAATGGCACAACTTGTTTCTATAGCTTGTTGGCTCCGTTCCTGCTTTATTTTTGGTTAAATACAAAAAAAATAAATTTATTAATATTAACTGCGGCAACAGGGGCACTGGTAGCTGCTATTCCACTTTCTATCAGCAGAGGGCTTTTTTTTCAGGTTGGAGTATCTGTCATTTTTTTAACGATAGCTGTTTCAAGAAACCCGAAATATTTTGGTAAAATCCTGATGGCTTCTTTTTTGGTAATTGCTGCGTTAATGGTATTTAGCAGGGCAAGCTTTTTTAGTACAGCAACAGCAGCCTTTACCGACCGTTTTGAGGGAGCAAATGATGCCGAAGGGGGGCTTGTGGAGGGAGTAATTGGGGATCGTTTTTTTGGAACGTTGATAAAAGCGATTGCAGGGTCGTCTGACCAGTCCGTATTTGGTTTTGGGGTAGGCAGTGGTACTTCTCTGGGTGCAAAGCTCTTGAAAGACGATAGCATCCTGATGTTGGCGGATTTTGAATGGATGCGGGAAATTGGGGAATTGGGGTTAATGGGGCTATTGGTAATAATGCTAAGGATGGGGCTTGCCATAAAAGTAAGTCTGGCCAGTTACAACAAACTAGCATCTGGTAATATACTTCCCTGGTTAATGATGAGTGTCGGGGTTTTAATGGTGGCACAAGGTCAATGGCACCAACCAACTGCATTGGGTTTTTGTGCGTTGTCAGGTGGTATTTGGTTTGCATCTTTCAGAAGTGCTACAGTCCAAAAAGTAAACAAAAATAAAACGAAAAATGCCCTTGAATCAAAACTGACTAATACTAGTTTAAATTAAATTTTTACCAACTTTTTCACTGACCTGATACTATAAATTGAAAAATTAATGTTCGCCTGCGATTGAGATACTGTATTTCTCTGTTTACAATTTCCATCTTGACGACTATCTGAAAATGTTATCTCCCAAAAAAAATATTCTTCAATCTCACCATCAAGTTCACAGAAATTCTAAGTGAAAATTATCCTAATTTCAAATTACCCACCGGATAAACAAGAAAGCATGAAGCTTTTTGCCGGGATGCTGCATAAAGGATTTACTGATGCCGGCATTGAAAGTGAAACCTGGCTGCCCACCATTTTTTTTGGCCACCTGGCAAAAAATACAAATAGAGGCTTAGGTAAATGGTTGGGTTATTTGGATAAATGGATATTGTTCCCGGTAATTTTGAAGGGACGGTTGTTAAAAATAAAGTTTAACAATGCCCATGTAGCATTTCATATTTGCGATCATTCAAATGCGCCTTACCTTGCATACTTACCAAAAGCCAAAAGCGCCATTACCTGCCACGACGTATTAGCTATCCGAGGTGCACTCGGGTTCGAAGATGCACATTGCGAAGCCTCCATGTTTGGTTTAATATTGCAAAAATGGATTTTAAAAAACCTGGTGAGGGCTGATAAATTGGCAACGGTATCCGCTTTAACTTACCAGCAATTAGTCGACTTAAACAATGGGTTTGTAAATCATAGCCGCAACTGGCAGATAATACACAATGCTTTCAACCAGGATTTCCATCCCGTTATCAAACCTGTTTGCGAAATTCAAATGCTGGCGATGGGTTTTGTAAAAAGCCAGCCATTTTTATTACACCTTGGCTCATCCCTCGAAAGAAAAAACAGGAAGCTTTTAGTGAAGATGCTTATTGAACTGGGTGATCATTGGGATGGTATTGTTTGCTTTGCCGGTGATCCAATTGACGCTGACCTGGAATCTTACATCAATGAGCTTGGATTACAAAACAAGGTAAAGTCAATCGTAAAACCACCGCATCAAAATCTGCTTGCATTATATTCTTCATGCGATGCATTTATTTTCCCTTCTTTTTCAGAAGGCTTTGGCTGGCCTATTATTGAAGCACAAGCTTGCGGAGCACCCGTTATCGCAAGTAATATTGAGCCGATGCCTGAAGTTAGTGGTGGGGCGGCTTTACATGAAAGCCCGGCTGATGCCGGAGCTTTTGCGAGGGCTTTTCTTTCCCTGCAACACAATGGGCTAAGAGAAAAACTAATGGCAAAAGGGTTTGAAAATATCAAGCGGTTTTCAGTAAGTAAAATGACGGAGGCCTATATATCATTGCATAACCATCAAAAGAATAACTGATTGTAATGATATTGAAATTGATAAGTATCCTGTTGCCCTGGCGTTTAAAACGGCTGTTTTTAAATAAGCTTTTTAAATATCAAATCCACCCCACTGCAAAAATCGGTTTGGCTTGGGTTTTCCCGGATAAATTAATCATGGCAGCCCACACTAAAATTGATCATTTCACTGTGGCAGTTCATCTTGATACCATTGAATTAAATGAAAACGCTACTATTGGCCGCAGTAATTGGATAACTGGTTTTACGACAAAAAGCAGTTCGCCTCATTTTAAGCACCAGTTAAACCGTAGTGCTAAATTAGTAATGGGAAAATCATCCAGCATAACAAAAAATCACCATATAGATTGTACCAATATTATAACCATTGGCAATTTTTCAACGGTGGCAGGTTACCAGTCGCAATTGCTTACGCATTCAATTGATGTACTGGAAAACCGGCAACATAGTGCACCAATCAGTATTGGCGATTATACCTTTGTGGGCACCAATGTGGTGATACTGGGTGGCGCTTCGTTACCAGCATTTTCTGTGTTGGGTGCAAAATCTTTATTAAATAAAAATTTTACGGAGCAATATATCCTTTATGGCGGCGTGCCTGCGAAAGCCGTTGGCACCATTGATAAGCAGGCAAAGTATTTTCACCGGCAGGAAGGATTCGTAGTATAAGCTTTCTGTCAGCAGCTTTTTTCATTATACCTTTTTTGGGTAGTTTAGTTATTATTTTGGTGGCAATATTTCGACTTAGTGAATGTTAAAAAATAAGTAGTACATTTGACAAAACTATTTTTTATGTTTAGCGATGATGAATTACAAAAAAAGTTCAGTTCTGTATTGCCGTATTTAGATGAAAGTACAGCCCGTTTATATCTGGGTAGTGAGGCTCAGATTTTAGGCAGGGGTGGAAAGCAACGTGTTGCAAAATTGGCGGGGGTAAGTAGGGTTAGAATAGATAAAGGGATTTCTGAAATTACTGATAAAGCATTAGATAAACATGCGCTATCTCACAGAATAAGAAAAGTTGGCGGCGGTCGTAAAACACACAAACAAAGTCAATCTGGTTTAATGGAAGCGTTGGAATCAATCGTTAATCCCCATACACGTGGCGATCCGATGAAAGTGCTATTGTGGATTAGTAAAAGCTTAAGAAATATTGAAGCAGCGTTGAAAGAAAAGGGTTATTCAGTGAGTTATGTAACTGTAGGGGATTTACTAAAGTCACTTGGCTATAGTTTGCAGGCAAACAAGAAAACAGAGGAAGGTGGTAAAGACCCTGACAGAAACGAACAATTTGAGTTTATCAATAAAACAGCTACGGTTTTTATGGCTGATAATTCACCCGTGATATCGGTAGATTGTAAAAAGAAAGAACTGATTGGGAACTTTAAAAATGCAGGCGCAGACTGGTTTCCAAAGGGAGATGCTCCGGAAGTAAATGTGTATGATTTTATAGATAAAGAGTTAGGAAAAGCAGTTCCTTATGGCGTTTATGATATAGCTAAAAATGAAGGCTGGGTAAGTGTAGGTATCAGTAAGGATACTGCTACATTTGCGGTAAACAGTATAAGAAATTGGTGGAAGGAAATGGGGAAGGAAAAATACCCTTTAGCGGATAAACTTTTGGTGACGGCAGATGGGGGCGGCAGTAATAGTTCTAGAAGCAGGTTATGGAAAACGGAACTACAAACATTAGCATCAGAGACAGGGATGGAAATACACGTTTGTCATTTTCCGCCGGGAACAAGTAAATGGAATAAAATAGAACATAGAATGTTTTCGCACATAACCAAAAACTGGAGGGCAAAACCGTTAGAAAGTCTGGAAGTGATTGTAAATTTAATAGCAAATACTACCACCCAAAAGGGG
>JBBQKO010000031.1:0-23313 GCA_038327005.1 Chitinophagales bacterium
GCTATCCCGGTCTGACCTTCGGTGCCGACCGGGTTGACATACACCCAGCTATCCCGGTCTGACCTTCGGTGCCGACCGGGTCGGCAAACACTCCACGCATTACTATGTAGCCCCTCTGAGCTGATAGTTTATGATGGAAGAAACAAGTCTCGCATCCCGGTCGTTACCGCAGGTCGCACATCCCGGTCGGCACCGCAGGTCAGACCGGGTTGACATACTTTCCGCTATTCCGGTCTGACCTTCGGTACCGACCGGAATAGACAAACACCCAGCTATCCCGGTCTGACCTTCGGTGCCGACCGGGATGACATATACCCCGCTATTTAATTGAGTATTTCTTGTTCCGTAGGAACATCATGTGGGTAGAAAGTCATACGATTTGAAGAAGCGTTCCGTAGGAACGCCATGTGTTATTAAACACGATCCACATAGAGTTTATACCGGAACGGGAATTGACATTGATCAACCCTGCAACTACATACATCATACACCCAAACGACCCGGGACCAGTGCTCCTCTTAAATCTTTGTAACTTTTACTTCTGCCACATAATCCTTGTATCCAAAGGATTTCGTTGCTTCAGTTTGACCGGAGAGATTTATAAATTCAATTTTAAATCCAACCACAGTAGTATCTTTTATATAAGACTGAAATTTCCAGTTAGCCAATGTAATAAGGTGTTCTGTGTTGGAAGTATTCACTTTAAACCGGGCAACTGCAATTCCCTGCCAGATGCATACAACATTTACAGGGCAGCGGGAATCCTGCAAAACAGAATCCAAACATATACTAATTGAATCGTTATAATAAGTCCGGCATTTGTTTACCGGAATATAATTTTGGTTGAGCGTAGCCGTATCCTTTTTGCAGGTTGCAAACAAGAATAAAACGACTATGCAGGATAAATAAATTGAAGGTTTCACGACAGTTTATTAAAAGACAATTTTTATTTCATAAGCGTTGCATCGCAATTTTTAGCCTAATTTATCTCCGATTGTTTAGTTGCACTTTTATGCGTTTATTTTATTGTTACCCTCATTCCAATAAATCCCCTGGTTCCCTGGTTGGGCGCATACACATAGGATGGGTCAAATGTAAGTGCGAATGGGTTAGTGGGTGTTGCCAATACTTTGCCATCGGCACTATAGTTTACGGTTTTATCAAACGGGTCATTACTTCTGGCTATGATGAATGGATTGCCTTTATTTGGTGTCCAGTTCAACAGGTTTTTTACGCCGCCATACCATTCCATTTTCTTCCAGCGGTTAAAAGTAAATTGTATGTTCTGAATACTCCAGGTAGGCGAGTAGGCTTGTCTTGGATCCAACTGTCCCAATAGCGGTAGGCGCATGGGACCATACACATTACCGGTATAATCAATGCCCAAAAACAGCTTTCTTATTTTATACGAAATTGCCCAGGTGCCCGAAAATTTTTCGGTCAATATCTGTGGTGCTCTTTTTCCATTCTCAACCGTTGCAACATTCATGAAAGTAGCGCCAGCTAACAATTTCAAACCATTGGTCAATGCAATGTCGATGTTGGCACTTAAACCTTTACTTTCTGCAAATCCGTTTAAATTATCATAAATAATTTTGTTTGGATCGGTGTCGTAATCTGCAATAATCCGGTTGTTGAAATAAGTGTACCAACCCGTAAGTTCGAATCCATAAATGGCGCTGCTGCTTTGTATTTTTTTGATGTAGTTCAGGTTTACATTGTAACTTTTTTCTGGCTTCAATTCACTTTTTACTTCCACGTACCGGGCGCCTGTGAGCGCCGCATGATCTTCCGTAAAAAGATTCACTACTCTAAAACCAGTGCCCGCATTGATCCGGATAATATTGTTGTTATTGATACTCCACTTGTATGCGATGCGTGGCGTGTAAATATTGCCATGTACATTGTTGCGATCGTACCGGAAGCCCAATAATAATTTATGACTGGCAGCCAGCGAAATTTCATCCTGTATAAATATACCTGGCAACCAGATTTTATCTGCCATGTTTTGCTGATTGATCGTATCCCGTGTTGTAGTGGCGGAGGTGTTGTCATCATAAAAAGTGTATCGCAATGCTACACCGGCCAATAGATCATGTTTGGCAAGGGATTTATCCCAGGTAAGTTGCGCAAAAGCAATCTGTTGTTTTGCAATATATGAAGTGGTGCCATAGCGGCTATCCTGGTCGTGTTGGTTAAACGAAAAGGAAGCCATTAATTTTTCCTTTACTGGTAATTGGTAGTTGCCCATCAGTTCCCATCGCTTTGTGTAAATACTTTCACCATATAGACTATCACCACCTCTAAATGCTTTTGTGTACCGCACATCGCCGCCCCAGCGATATTCATTGAAATACCTGGCTGCAATACCTGCCTGCCGGTTATTGCGCCGGGCAAAATTCCATTTCTGAAAAACGGAGAGTCTTTCCTGAAGGGTTACATCGGTAAACTGGTCGTTATTGTGATCAATGATATTGCCATATTTAAAATAATTAATCCCGGTAAGAGCGGTGATTTTTTTACCGGCATTTAATTTAAACCCAAGGTCTGTATTCATTTCCTGCCAGCTCGTTGCCATTACATCAACCGCAATGGCAGGTGCATTCGTTGGCTTTTTTGTAATGATATTGATAAGCCCTCCAACTGCTTCGCTGCCATAAAGAGACGAGGCCGGACCTTTTACAATTTCAATTCTTTCTACCAAACTGTTGGGGATACCCGATAATCCGTACACCGTGGCAAGGCTGCTAACAATTGGCATTCCATCGATCAATACCATGGTGTACGGGCCTTCCAATCCGTTAATGTGAATGTCGCCGGTGTTACAAACATTGCAATTCAATTGGGGGCGCACACCATTTACATTTTGCAGCGCCTCAAAAATATTGGGTGTTGGGTTTTTTCTGAAAAATGCAGGACTATAAACTTCTACCGGAACCGGACTCTCCATTCGCCTTACTTCTTTTAAAGTGCCGGTAACTACCACCTCATCCATTTGGGCCGGTTTTTTTACCAGTTCCAGTTTAATTGTTTGTTGCTGGTTTGGTTGCAAATTAATTTTTTTTACTAATTCGGTGTAACCGACCTGAGAAGCTTTCAAAGTATAAATGCCAGGCTGTATCCCCGTTAACAAAAAATTACCAAGACTATCTGTAATGGTTCCAGTCTTTGTTTCGGATAGTAGCATGTTGGCTGAATGCAATGGTTTGCCATCTGAAAATACTGTTCCGGAAATGCTGCCGGTTTGTGCAAATGCTATTGCGGTTAGTGCACAGGTCAAACAGATTAAAATAAATGTTCGAAGAAATAATTTCATTATTAAATTAGTTATACAAACAAAAATATAATAGTTAGGTTAGTCTAACAAAATTAGTTTCAAAAATCAGTTACTTTTGCCGGATGCTATCTTTTACAGAAGAAAATTATTTGAAAGCATTGTTACAGATAACAATGGAAAATGAAGAGAAATCTGCCGCAGGTACCAATGAACTGGCGGCTGCGTTAAATGTAAAGCCTGCAACAGCCACTGATATGCTTAAAAAATTGAAGGATAAAGAACTGGTGGATTATCAAAAATATGGGAAGATTACTTTAACGACTCCCGGTAGAAAGCATGCCGTTGAAATTATAAGAAAGCATCGGTTATGGGAAACTTTTCTATATAAAAAACTGGGCTTCACCTGGGATGAAGTGCATGAAGTAGCAGAACAGTTGGAACATATCCAGTCGCAAAAGCTGGTGGATAAATTGGATCAATTGCTTGACTTTCCGGAGTTTGATCCACACGGCGACATTATCCCGAATGCCAAAGGCGAAATAAAGGTTTCCTTTAAGAAAACACTTGCAGATGTGGATGCCGGTAAATCCTGTAAAATGGTGGCGGTAAAAGATAATTCTGTAAATTTTTTACAATATGTAGTAAAGGTAGGGCTGGGAATTAACAATGATATTAAAGTGATTTCAAAGGAAAGTTACGACTCCCTGTTGTCCATTGAAGTAAATGGAATAGTGAATAGTGTGAGTCAAAAATTTGCACAAAACATTTTAGTAGTTTGTAGCTTTTGTGAAGTTGGAAAAGCCTGTTCAAAAACTAAATGTGAGATAAAATAATTTTATGTTCCCCGTTAAGCCCCTGGAATTTTAAAACCAAATTTTAACCGGGGCAAACATCTCATTTTTAAAAATCAGGTAAATGAATTACCGTTTTAAATGCGGTACTTCATTCAGTTTCGGTTACTACCTCCGCTTAACAAATCCCATCACGATAAAGTATTGTGCCGCACAATAGGTAAGCATAATCAATGTGCCGGCAAATGCCAACGGCTGATAAAATTTATTAATGGCCAACAAAGAATCTGAGATAACAAATAGCACAGCTCCGGCTACAAAATACCTGTTTGCCGGCACCGTCACTTTCTGAAAAATATGAAGGCTGCAAAGCAACATGATGCAGATAACCGCCGCATAGAATATCACCGGTATTTTTAAATCGCCCAGGAATGGAAACAGTAACCATACCAATCCGGCACCGTAACCAAGGATCAGTAAAATATAAACCGGTTGCTTTCTTACCAGGGAAACAGCAGCCGGTTTAACGGAAAGGAAATAAATAATATAACAAAGATGGGTGATTAAAAAACTGGAAAGTCCGGCAATGAAAAGAACCGGATAGCGGGATTCCAGCAGAAGAAAAACATCACCCAGCCATGAGAAGAATAGGCCTGTCATCAGGAGTGTTCTGCGAGAAAAGCGTTGATCAGTTGCGTTTATTAAGAGCAGCAGCAAAGCTGGCATCAACAAAGGTTTCGCAATGGTATGCAACCAGTTTGCTCCAATTAATAAGGCTAACAAATCAATACAAACCAAGACCCAAAAGGAAATGAAAAATGTTTGAAATGGTATTTTATTCATAACTGATCAAAGCACTTCGGGTTGGTAATTGTAAACCAGTTAAAGTTTTACATAAGGCTTGCCTCCAAAAAATCTGCGCAATGAATCTTTTGCCCTTAGTGTATCCGATAAAGGAGTTTTAAATGGCATGGCCAACTCGTATTTAAAAGAATCAATTTTTATCAATTCCAGTTTATGACCATAATAGGTAAGCCGGTCATAAGCTTTTTTTGCTGCTATTGAAGCTGCATAACTCTTGATGATGATTCTAAAATTGGTGCCATCGGCAGCAACGATTGGGGGATCTATTTTAACGGTTGTATCAATCGCAGGTTGTATAGGTGAATCCGTTTTTGTAGTGTCTGCAGGAGGATGTGCTTCTGTCTGCACAAATGGCTCTGGTTCAGTATTTTTATTATATATCAGCACGTAATAGATTCCGAGGCCTGCCAGAATCAATACCAGGGTAGAAATACCTATTAACAAATTTCTTCGGCTATTGTCTGTTCTTCCCTCACTTTCAAAGGAAACACTTTCATCTCTTTTTTCCCTTAATTGTTTCGGAAAGTCATCAATTTTTGGAGTAATGAAATTTCCAGGAATAAAGTGGTAATCGCCTAGTTGATTTTTTTGAATGGTACCTACACCTTCAATCACCAATGGTTTGCCAATGTTCAAAAATTGCTTGGCCAGCATCACATAAGAGTCCAGATCTGCAGAAGCAAGGGGTAATATTTTTCTGGTATGTTCTACAATGAATTTAATCAGTCCATCATCTTCCTCCGCCTTTAGGTTGTATTCAAATTCAAACGCATTTTCGGGCATCACAAAATGCTTTTCCTTATCGTTCTCACCCGGTAACACAACCGATGGATCTAATTTAAATGTACCAATGCCCTGTAACGTAACTTTCTTATTGGCATAAAGGTATTGGACGATAAGCTGTTCTATTTTCACAAAAATATGTTTGATATAACCAAACCTACTTAATATTAGTCACTTTGCAAAACAACAATCTATAATTTGGTTAACTTCGCAAAATGATCACCGAAAAGGAAATAGCATTTCTTCGCTACTGGGAGGCTAACAGGGAAATTGATAATTCTTTCGTGAGTAAACTTACGAGGGGTTTACCGATGGCAATGGTATTTGGCCTGCCTATTATTTTATTTGTAGTGGTGATAAAACTTTTTTTACCGGAATGGTACATGAAAATAGCAGGGTCATCCTCTGGTGCATTTGTTGCTGCGGTAATCGCAATGCTAATTGTAGTCGTTTTTTATGCCTATTTCAGAATGCAGTATAAGTGGGAAATGAATGATCAGTTGTACAAGGAATTAAAATCAAAAGAAAACAAAATAAACAATCAAACAAATATTCATTAATTAAATACAAACATGCGAACAAGACTCTTTTTTATGCTGGCTTTCTCTTTTTTAGTTTTAGCAGCCTGTAACAAATCTTCCAACTCTGGAAACTGTAATTTTACCCCTACCACTGCGGTAGCACCTGCTGCAGAAATTGCGGTGTTAAAAGCGGTGCTGGATGCAAGCTACACACAACATCCAAGTGGAATTTTTTACAAAATTACCACACCTGGGGCTGGTATTACCGCAGAGGTTTGTTCAGACGTTACAGTCAAATATCTGGGTAGTTTAATAAACGGAACTCCATTTGACAGTAGTTATCAGCGGTCGCCCAATGGTGCCACATTCACTTTAGGGCAATTGATTCTGGGATGGCAGATCGGTATCCCGTTAATAAAAAAAGGCGGCTCTATCATTTTATATATTCCACCTTCATTGGGTTACGGCGCCAGCGGCGGCGGGGCGGCTATACCTCCTAATTCAAACCTTGTTTTTACCATCGATCTCGTCAATGTTCAATAATCATTCAATCCGCTTTTCTTGAGTCACGAAGCAATTTCAATATTTGATATGTTTAAGATTGGGGTTGGTCCCAGTAGTAGTCATACGCTCGGGCCATGGAAAGCGGCTTTGCTTTTTTTACGATCGCTGGAGGAAAGAAATATTTTGCAGCAAGTAGAAAAAATTGAAGTGTTACTCTACGGTTCGTTGGCTAAAACCGGTATTGGACATGGAACAGATGTAGCCATTCAATTAGGGTTGAGTGGAGAAGATCCTGTTACGTTTGATGTTAACATGATTGCTGCTAAAATGGATGAAATAAAAGCAATGAATATTTTGTTGCTGAGTGGCAGACACGAAATCAGTTTCAATCCTGTAGAGGATATTGAGTTTTTGTCAACTGAATCGCTGCCTTTTCACCCCAATGCACTCACCTTTTTAGTAACCCTGCACGATGAAGTAACCTTTGCGGAAACCTATTATTCCATTGGTGGAGGTTTTGTGGTAAAAGAAGGAGCGTTAACTAATTCAGGTGAACAGGTTACGCTGCCTTTTCCGGTTAATACAGCCAATGACTTATTACATTGGTGTATGAAAACCGGATTAAGCATCAGCGAGGTGGTGATGGAAAATGAATTGACCTGGCGGTCAGAAAAAGAAGTAAAGGAACAAGTAATGAATATCTGGCGGGTAATGAAGGAATGTATCTTCAGAGGCTGCCATACAGAAGGTGTTTTGCCCGGCGGATTGAATGTAAAACGGCGTGGTTTCAAGTTGAATAAGCACCTGGTAAGTGATCGGTCTTATACAGATTACGAAAGCTGGATCACTACGATACGGCAAGGTGGAAACGCTTTTAACTATACGTTGGATTGGGTGAGCTGCTTTGCGCTTGCGGTGAACGAAGAGAATGCTTCCTTTGGCAGGGTTGTTACGGCTCCTACTAATGGCGCAGCAGGGGTAATACCCGCAGTGCTGCAATATTATATTAGCTTTTGCGAAAACGCAACGGACGAAAAAATCATCCAGTTTTTACTAACAGCCGGCGAAGTGGGCAGTATATTTAAAAAGGGAGCCACCATTTCAGCAGCGATGGGTGGTTGTCAGGCTGAAATTGGTGTAAGTAGTGCTATGGCTGCGGCTGCACTTACGGAATGCATGGGAGGAACTCAGCGACAAACTTTAATGGCTGCTGAAATTGCCATGGAACATCATCTCGGATTAACCTGCGATCCCATTGGCGGACTGGTTCAAATACCATGTATTGAAAGAAATACGATGGGCGCTATCAAGGCCATCACAGCCAGTCAGTTGGCACTTCAAAGTTCACCTGATTTTGCAAAAGTTAGTTTAGACGGGGTAATAAAAACCATGTGGAATACTGCCCTTGATATGAACAGCAAATACAAAGAAACGTCCGATGGGGGGCTTGCCGTAAATATCCCAATTAGTTTGAGTGAATGTTAAACTGTATATTCCAAAAAATTGAATAGGATTTCAATAAAAAAGCCGCAACTGAGTTACGGCTTTAATGCGAATGTTATTTATTTTATCCAGTTAAATTGGTATTCTATTGGAGCTTTCTGGCCTCTTCCGGCAACTCTTTTAAATCTTTCCGGTAATGCCATCAGGTAATCTCTTGCTTTCTCAGCTTTATCATTCAGGTCGCTCATATTTCCGATGTTCCATTCTTTTACAAGCGATTCTAAAATTTCGGTATAATCCCAACTGGTATATACTCCAAGGCGCTGGGCTGCGTCGCTAAAATGATCAAATGTTTGTCCAATTTTTTCACCAGACTGACGTAAGAAATGAGCAGGCATCACAATCTTTTTGCGCATCATATCTTCAAAAGCCAACATCATTTCGCTGGGATCAATTTCAAATATCCTTGTTACAAAGTTTTTATAAGCCTTGGCATGTCGTAATTCATCAGATGCAATGATGCCGCATATTTTAGAGAGTTGGGTACAACCATGGGTTTTTGCAATGGTGGCAGTTCTGCGGTGAGAAATATTAGTGGCCATTTCCTGAAAAGAAGTGTACACAAAGTTCTTGTAAGGATTTCTACCCGTTCCAATATCAAAGCCATCCGCAATCAGATGCTGGGTGCTGATCTCCATCTGTTTCATATTAACCCGACCCGATAAATAAATAAATTTATTTAGCAGATCACCATGCCTGTTTTCCTCTGCAGTCCACATTCTTATCCATTTGCTCCATCCCTCAGGTCTCATTTTATCTATACCTTCTACATCTGTTAACCAGCTTTGATAGGTGGGCAATGCTTCTTCTGTAATGATATCGCCTACCAGCACAGCCAAATAATCGTACGGCAATTCCTTGCACGACTCCTTTAATTCCTTGATCTCATCATAGAAATTTTCCGACGAACTATCGGGCAAAAGATCCGCCGGTTGCCAATTGGTATCGATATCTTTTAGATATTCGCCAATAATATCCTCAATCTTTTGACCAAGAAAATCCATTACCTCAATTCTTTTGTTCTGTTGATTCATCGTACTTATGTAAAAATTATGCGGTGTTTTTATAAATTAATCACCACGGATGCTGATTGTAAAGGTACCGTTTTAGAAACAGTGATTTTGTAACTGCTCAATAACATCGCATAGCGTAAATGGTTGCTACCCGCCGTTATATATTTAAATGCCATATTTTCTTTTAATATCTCTGTCTGTTTCTCTTTCCTTAATACTTTCCCTTTTATCGTATATTTTTTTTCCTTTACCTAAACCAATTTCCATTTTAAAAAAACCTTTATCGGTCAGGAAAATTTTCAACGGTATGATGGAATAACCTTTTTCTTTGGTTTTGGCTTCCAGCTTTTGCAGTTCTCTTTTGTTGAGTAAAAGTTTGCGTTCCTGCATGGGCTCATGGTTATTATAGGTGCCAAAGCTGTATTCGGAGATGTGCAGGCTTTTTACATACAGTTCACCTTTATCAAAATAGCAATAACTATCATTGAAACTGGCTTTGCCTGCACGCAAGCTTTTTATTTCGGTGCCGGCCAACACAAGTCCTGCAATGTATTTTACTTCAAAGAAATATTCGTGGTATGCCTTTCGGTTACTGAGTTCCAAACTTTTAATTTTTTACAAAAATACATTTAATCAAACTCGTATCAACGGCAGTGGTCTGTTACTTCTAAATTAAAAGGCAGTTCCTTTTTTAATGGAAACTACCTTTTAAAACAATCTCTTTTTAATGCTTAAACAATACCAGTAATGCGCTCAGTTTTTCCTTTAATGCCTTGCGGTGAACGATGAAATCAAGAAAGCCATGTTCCAGTAAAAATTCACTGCGCTGGAAACCTTCGGGAAGATCTCTTCGGATGGTTTCTTTAATTACCCTTGGTCCGGCAAATCCAATAAGGGCGCCGGGTTCGCCACAAATGATGTCGCCCAGCATCGCAAAAGAGGCCGTGGTTCCGCCAAATGTAGGATCGGTACACAATGAGATATATGGGATTTTATGATCGGTAAGTTGTGATAATTTACCAGAGGTTTTGGCCAGTTGCATGAGTGAAAAAGCACTCTCCATCATACGGGCACCACCGCTTTTATTAATGATCATAAAAGGAATACTGTGTAAAATACAATAGTCGCAGGCCCGGGCAATTTTTTCGCCCATTACACTACCCAAACTGCCGCCAATAAATTCAAAATCCATACAAGCTACCACAAAATCATTTGTATTCACCTTTCCATGTGCAACTGTAATTGAGTCATGAAGATCCGTTTTTGAGTACGTTTCTTCAAGTCTTTTGCCGTAAGGCTTCAGATCTACAAACCCCAGGTAATCTTTAGAAATAATATTGGCAAATAATTCTGTGAAATGGCTTTCATCAAACAGGATTTCAAAATATTCAGCACTGCCAATCCGGTGGTGATAATCACATTTGGGGCAAACAAAATAATTTTCCCTTAATTCTGTAACCGTGCAGGTAAATTTGCAGGATGGACATTTTGTCCAAAGACCTTCCGGAGCATCGGCCTTATCTTTTGTGGGCGTTAGAATACCCTTCTTTATTCTTTTAAACCAGCTACGCTTAGCCTCCTCAGCATCTCCCTCTTCGCCAGCAAGATTTGCGTAAAAATCTTCTTCATTTATCATATTTATGGCCCATCAAAAAACAATCCTACCGTAAGAGGGATTATTTTTTGGATCTTTTTAGTATTAAAAATTTAAAACAAAACCCCACACAATCCATTAAAAAAAATGGAAGGAGGGGGGATTGTTAAAAGTTCAAATAAAACAAACGTTTGTAATTGCCAATAATTCCAGCATTTACTTATAAAAAAAATTGATCTATGCGTTACGGTTGATGCAATTCAAATCGTCGAATGCAATTTCCAGTCTTTTGCTAAAACTTTCCTGTCCTTTGCGCAGCCAAACTCTTGGATCGTAATTTTTTTTGTTTGGTTTATCAGCTCCATCAGGATTGCCCAACTGGCCCTGCAAATAACCTTCATATTTTTTGTAGTTATCCAAAATACCTTCCCAGAAAGCCCACTGCAAATCGGTATCAATGTTCATTTTGATAGCGCCGTATCCAATTGCTTCACGAATTTGACTCTGCGGAGAACCGCTACCACCATGAAATACAAAGTAAACCGGCTTTGGACCAGTACCCAATTCTTTTTCAATAAAAATTTGACTGTTGTGTAAAATTTCTGGACGAAGCTCCACATTACCTGGTTTGTAAACACCATGTACATTTCCAAAAGCAGCAGCAATGGTAAATAATTTACCTACTTTACCCAATTCAGTGTAAGAATAGGCTACGTGCTGTGGTTGTGTATATAATTTATCATTTTCAATATCGCTGTTATCAACTCCATCTTCTTCACCGCCAGTTACACCTAGTTCAATTTCGATACTCATTCCCAATGGAGCCATGCGTTTAAAAAATTCAACAGAAGTTGCAATGTTTTCTTCAATTGGCTCTTCGCTTAAATCAAGCATGTGAGAACTAAAAAGCGGCAGGCCTTTTTCTTTGTAAAATTGTTCGCCAGCATCTACCAGGCCGCTAATCCAGGGAAGCCATTTTTTTGCAGCATGGTCTGTGTGTAAAACTACTGGCACACCGTAATATTTTGCCACATTGTGTACATGCAAAGCACCAGAAATAGCACCGGAAATATTCGCTTGTAATTTGTCATTTGGCATTCCCTTGCCGGCTATGAACTGTGCACCACCATTACTAAATTGTATAATAACCGGGGAATTTACCTTTGCGGCAGATTCTAATACTCCATTGATTGTGTCTGTACCTATGCAGTTTACAGCAGGTAATGCAAAGCCATTGGCTCTCGCATCATTGTAAAGTGCTTCTAACTCTGCGCCATGTAAAACGCCGGCATTGTATTTACTCATAATTGGTTGTTTTTTTGCAAAAATACGTGAATTTGACTTTTTATAAAATTGTTATTTAAACCTCTTCTCCGCTTTGTTGCCGGTAACTTTCATTTTCCGGGCGACTGATAATAAGCCATTAAGGTTTGGTATAACCCTTCAGAATCTTTGCTCCGTTCCAGTTTCACCTTTTTAATGAACCATAAATTTGTTAGCTGCTCCAATAACAGGCAGACATGCCAGGATCACATGATACTAAAATAAAAACACTATAGAATATCACAGATAACAAAGCCTTGTTACCTATTGTGTTTTGGGATGGTTTTTAAGTCTACAAAGGTTAGTAACAAGGTGACACTGGACAAAGACTTCGCCTGTTTGAGGTACTAATTCCCCTCCTTGGGAGGGGCCAGGGGTGGTTTGTATTTGTTCTGCACTCCAAAAAACAATTCGTCCTTCATGTTTGGTTAATGATCACCACATCTTTCCTCTTTATGGGTAGAGAACCACCCCTAACCCATCCATGGGAGGGGAATTGGACTCTACTACTGTTAGGTGTTTTCTATTCTTTAGCTGGTTTTTTTTATTCCCCTCCTTCGGAGGGGCTAGGGGTGGTTGGGATGGTTGGAATGATTGATGCCAAACTCATTGATAATATACTTTTCCAACAATTCCATTACTTCTACTATTCTAAATTTAACTTCTCCATCAGTTTCCTGAATACCTTCAACCCTAAATTTTCTAAAAATAATTGCCTTGCTGCATCGTACTCAATTTTATTTTCGTGACTAATGCCATCTATTTCTACTACCAACCCCAATGCTTCAACATAAAAATCTACAATGTAGTTTCCAATTATTTTTTGCCTGTCAAAATCAATTTGATGAAATTGTTTGTTTCTTACCTGTAGCCAAAATAATACTTCGCTGTAAATACCGGCTTTTCGTTTTTCTCTTGCAAGTAGCTTTAGATTTGGATTATAGGGCAGCGATTCTATGAAATTTCGTTTTATATCAATGCCGTGTATGGTTGTGAGTGTTTCCATGTTTTGTTTGTTTTAATGTTAACCACCCCTAACCCCTCCTCCATGGGAGGGGAATTGGACTCTGCTTCTGTTAGATGTTTTCATTTCTTTATCGGTGTTCTAATTCCCCTCCTTTGGATGGGCCAGGGGTGGTTGGGATTTGTTCTACACGCCAAAAATAATTTATCCTCCATGTTTGGTTAATGATAACCACATCTTTTATCTTCATGGGTAGGTAACCACCCTTAACCCCTCCAGGGGAGGGGAATTGGACTTTACTATTGCTAGATATTTTCTTTTCTTTACGGGTGTTCTCATTCCTTCCTTTGGACGGGGCGATGGGTGTTTTGTGTTTCATGTAACAGGCCGGATTTAAATAAAAACGCAAGTGTTCTTGTTGAACACTTGCGCCAGAAGGGAAAAGTAAACTACCTGTAACCAGTTTGGTGCCAATTGCAGGATTTATGCTTATCCTTATTTATTATTTTTAATAATTTTTTGAGTTACAACATTGGTTCCCTCCAATATCCGTACATAATAAATGCCTGATGACCGATCGGAAAAGTTAAGGATTGTTTCCAAAGACAGTGTTTCCTGCTGTTTTAAAATGCGGCCATTCACATCAAGCAATTGAAGGGTGGTGGGGTTGCCTGATAAGCCCTTTATTTTTAGCACTTCACCCACAGGATTAGGTAGCATAGTAACCGATAACGCAGTTGTTTCCCTGGTAAGGCGTTCTACCTTGGAATAATTTGTAGGGCCGTCTAAATCTACCATTTTAAGGCGGTAATAATAAACCGATGCCACTGCCGTATTATCGCTAAATGAATAACTATTTATTGAGGTGCTGCCTGTTTTGTTGGCATTTATCTTGCCTATCTCCAAAAAATTTGTTGCGTCTGTACTACGTTCAATAACAAAAAAGCTACTGTTGATTTCTGCTGTTGTACTCCATTTAAGTAATACATTTTTTACTTTATCTGTGGCATTAAAACTGAGTAACTTAACGGGCAAAACAAAATTGACTGTCACGGCTGCTGCGGCAGAAGTATCGTTACAGATAGTTGTAACAACAGCCTTGAAATTACCTGTAGTGCTAGCGGTGTATGATTGACTGTTAGCACCGCTAATAGCGATTCCGTTTTTTAGCCACTGATATGCAGTTCCGGTTGTACTTGCCGTAAAAGTAACAGATTCGCCCAGGTTGAACGTAAGAGGACCGTTTGCACTTAGGGTTAAGGATTCAAAGCCGGTGGCATATTTTATGTTGAGATATCGGTTTACCTGTCGTATTTCACATGCAGAAAGTGCCCGATTGTACACAATCATTTCGGCTATATCTCCATTGAAAGCGCTATTGTCGCCATCAAATCCAATTCTAAGACTTGTTTGAGCTGCAGTAGCATCTGTTTGATCGGTAAAGGTTGCATTCAGCAGACCATTAAAATAAATTCGGGAGCCGTTAACTACCTGGTGATTGTAAACGGCGGTTAGCAGGTTGATAACGCCTGGAATACCAGACCCATTAGTTGCGGTACCAGAATAGGCTGGTCCCATAGAGGCTAAACCATTATTAAGAGACCCGGCAATCCAGGATGATAAAAAAAAACGATCCCAGTTGCCATCATCGCATCCCCAAACTCCTTGAGGACCACCGGGTGATTGCGTACCTTGTTTATAAACCGAAAAAATTGTTACAATTGGGTTTGCGGTAGCCCGTATATCTAAACCGGGCACGTTATAGAAAGTTCCTGTATTGTCGTTAATGCGGGTAAAACGAATAACCGACTTACCATTGATCTGGTTAGTCACTAATACGCCAGCGCTTTGTCCCACAATTGTTGCTGCATTCCTGCTGTTGCCCGATCTGTCTTTCCAACTGCTTATTGCCGAACCATTTGCAGGGCTAACGCCAGTATTATTTATATCGCTCGCATCCAGCCATAATGAAAGGTTGCTTAAATCAGGGGGCGCAAACTGAGCCTTCCCAAATAAAGGAAGTAAGCATATTGCCATCATTACAAAACTCATAGATTTGTTCCTGATAATTTTGTGAATCGGAATAAGCTTTTTTTCTGTTGCTAATTTGTAAAAAAGAATTCTCTTGCCCGTTTGTTTAGATAAAAAGTTGTGTAGCTGTTTCATAATGGTTAAATAGTTATTGTATTTTTTTTGATTAAATTTTTAACGGGCAATTATATTTTATATTGTATTAGATTATCCAGTTGGCTAAAAAAACAGATTAACGGAGTAGCCGCATTGACCATCTGGGTCAGACTCTACCCTGTGTCACCCTTTGATTAAGACAATAAATTTTTTCCCTGCTGCAATAATAGTTTGTTGAAGCAGCTATTTTGAAATTTTACTGATTAGATTTCTTCTGCCGTGGTTCGTAGGATAAGCACCACGGCTGAAGCGGTTAGAGAGAGTTGCCAACCTTTCAAAGGTCGTCAACTCTATTGATAAAGCTGGCAACGTACCTAAATATTACACCCTTAAAAACCCAGCTCATATATCATTGGTTGCAGTTTTTCTGTAATGGCTTTATAGGCTTCTTCAAAAGGGTTAAAGGCTACACGGGCATTGTCGCCACTGGCATTTCCGGCCTGCTGTAGCGCTTTACGAACTTGGTACCAACCTACGTCTGTCTGGTTTAGTTTCAACTCATCTCATAAAGTTTGTATATCGGTATAGGTAAAATAGGCTTGCCATAATTCTTTGCCTTCGGCTAATACGGCATTGGCTTCTTGTGATAAACTTGTATGAACCACCCCTAGCCCCTCCAAGGGAGGGGAATTGGCCTCGGCTATTGGTGGATGTTTCTTTTCTTTAGTGGGTGTTTTCATTTTCCTCCTTTGGAGGGGTCGGGGTGTTTTTTATTTGTTTCACACTCAAAAAATCCCAGCTCATATACCATATTTTGTTTGGTAAATGATAACTACTTCTTTCCTCTTTATGGTTAGTGAACTACCCCTAACCCAAGGGGAGGGGAATTGGACTCTGGTATTGTTAGATGTTTTCTTTTCTTTAGCGGTGTTTTAATTCCCCTCCTTTGGAGGGGCCAGGGGTGGTTTGTATTTTGGTAAAGGCTCATTTGTTGTAGGTGTAAATTATTTTGGGTTGCATCATCTTATTAAGCCCTTTAAAATCTGCTCCATATCTTATATCATGCGGCTATGCTCAGATATAAACGGCACTGTCTTCACCACCAATTAATTCTTCTAATTGATGGCCTTCGAGATTCGTTTTTTCTCTAATACCCAGCCGTGGTGCATATTTTCAAAACCATCACCTACCTCATTTTACATTGCGTTATTTAAAGGAAAAATTTTCTATAAATCCATCTCTTCAGCCGTGCGTAGTGAAGACAGGAACTACAGCAGGAAGTGGGGAGCCATTACATGTTTTAAATTAAAAGGAGATTTTATTTACCACGCTTCCGGTACAGCTCAACAATTGAATAGCCGTACCTGAATATATCCTGCTTTAGGATTTGTCTTTATTATCGGCGTTAATTAAAACCGATGATACGAGCATGGTATGGAGATTTCTATAACAAATCTCTTACAGGCGTAGAAGTTATCGACCCTGCCTTATATTAAATTATTTTTTTAGCTGCTGCAATAATAGAAAGGAGGATCCTTTGTTTTACAATTTGCTGTTTAGATTGCTTCAGCCTTGGTTTCTTAAGACCCAGACCAATACTGAAGAAAATCGATGGTGATTGTTCACCGGTCGCTATCGCCGATACTCCATGAAATCTAACCGATCACAAAAAATCAATGGATAAAAAAAGCCTCCACAGGTTTTGAATCATTCAAAAAATGCAGAGGCGAATGCGTATCAATCACCAAAGAGATGATGATAAAAGAGTTGAGAAAAACTTTACAGGGTTGGAAGTTACAGAAACGATTGATTCCTGTTGTAGCTTTTTTGGCCTTTTGATTTTTCAACAATAAAGGTTGTTGGACTAAAGATGGCTTTATATAGGATTGGTTTTGTCGCTTTCTGAAGGGTAGCGGATTCCATGTCTTCACCGGAATCTATTTAAACAAGTTCGGCCGATCCGGCACTTTGTAAGCATAATAAAAAAGAAGTTGACTGATATTGGATTTTTGCTTTTCAGCGATAGTTGGATTTGAAACTACTAACTATTTTTGGTTTATCAGGATTTTTGGATATGATTGATATTTTTAATTCCTATCAATCAACTTCTGACACAAAGATGCGCCAGATATCGTTCTCCGCATAGCGCAGAATTGCCCTTTTTTACAGATGCTATAATTACCGGCCAAGTGGTAAAATTCCGATTTGCTGAATCGTGTGATTACGTGGGCGATATACGTAATTATACGATAACGCTCTGTACAATCAATCATAATTGGAGGTATTGCTACTTAGTGCTTTTTTAAATAGTAGTGGATGAAACGTAGTATTGGCATTGCGTTTTACCGGATTTCCCAATGTGTTTTATAGCAGATCAACTGCATGGCAATCTGTAGTTGTAAAATTGTAACAGGGATGGCCGCTCAAAAATTGAGAAAAAGCGAGCAGTAAGTAGCTGAAGTTTTAATGTAAAAAAATGGGATTGAATTATAGTCCTTTTTTTTATTCAACGATTTGTTTAACAGGCTAATTTCTTGATGGGTACTTACTATTTTCAATTTTTCTTTACCTCTATCCAGGTGCTTACTCATTGGATACGCCAGCGAAGGATGCAAATATTTAATCGGAAAAACATTGGGATGCGAGGGCCTTAAAAAAAAGAACTTCCACAGCTATGGTTTTTCATAGTTCGTGGAAGTTACAGTTTGGATCTTTTCCCGGCTTTCGCCAGGGGCAATAATTGTTGGATTTTTTTCCAACACCAGTTCAATTACCTTAATAATTTTCCTGGTTTCAGTGTGATGTTTTTCGTTCGCCATCATCGCTTTTCACAGCATAGGCAAGGGATATTGGGTTTTGTTGGCTTTTGAGTTATCATCGCTTATTACAGCATAAACTCAGGACATTGGTTTGGTTTTTTGGGTTATCATCGCTTTTTACGGCATAAACCCGGACATTGGTTTCTTGTTGTTCTTCTAGTCATCATCGCTTTTTACAGCATAGACCTGGGATATTGGTGTAGTTTTCGTACAGGGATTAGATCTTAATAGTAATCTTTAGAATATTGTTTTTTTATAGTTTAAATGCTGTTCGGGCATTTGGTTTTTTTTTAATAGAAGTTGACTGATATTGGACGTTACTGGCTTTTCAGCGATTTTGGATTTGAATACTATTTGGTTTATCTGGATCGTTGGATATTTATGATTGATATTTATTTCCTATCAATCAACTTCTGACACAAATATCTATCAGATATTATTGCTGTACAAGAGCAATATTGCTCTATTTTACGTATGAAGTATTTACGATGGACATCGTAGTTATACAGTTTTTTAAATGGAAGAACTACTAAAATTGAGTCGTAAAAATACGTTGCAATAGTTTTATAAATGCCGGAAAAAAGCAATGCTGCATTGTTGAGATGCAGCATTAACCAGCATTGTAGCTTAATGTAGTTTTACGAACGGCTATTTGGAAAGGCTTTGAATAATATCGTATTTCGTTACAATATGAAATGCGCCGGTTTCATCCTTGCTTAAAACAGCACCGTTTTCTTTGGTAATAAAAACACTCAGCCGTTCAACAGGCGTATCAAAAGCAACTTCCGGATAGGCTTTTTCAATCACCGTTTCAATTGCAGCGCTTTTAATTTCTGCATTGGTTAATATTTTATTAAAAAGTCCTCCTGCAGAAATAGCACCGATGTTGATGCCATCTTTCATCACCGGAATATTTTCTATATCATATTGTTTCATCAGTTCAATTGCTTGCGTAACTGTTTGGTTGGGGGTAAGTGTTTTTAGTCGCTGGGTGCCCCGTCCGCTGATAAGATCTTTAAATGTTTTCACTTCTAAAAAGCCTCTTTCCAGCATCCATTCATCATTGTATATTTTACCTACATAGCGGCTGCCATGGTCGTGAAATATCAATACAACTACATCCTCTTTTTTTAACTGGCTTTTCAACTGCATCATTCCCTGCAAACAACTGCCGGCACTGTATCCACAAAACATGCCTTCTTCTTTGGCAATGCGCCTTGCCATGATGGCGCCATCTTTATCTGTTACTTTTGTAAATTCATCAATCACAGTCATATCATAATTGGCCGGTACAAAATCTTCACCAAAGCCTTCGCTGATATAAGGATACACTTCTTTTTGATCCAGTTCGCCGGTTTCAAAATATTTTTTTAGTAAAGAGCCATAGCTGTCGATGGCCCAAATTTTTATATTGGGATTTTTTTCTTTGAGGTATTTACCGGTACCTACAATGGTGCCTCCCGTGCCGGTTGCCACTACAAGGTGCGTAACTTTACCTTCTGTTTGTTCCCATATTTCAGGACCGGTTTGCTCATAATGTGCCTGCCGGTTGGCCAGGTTATCATATTGATTTACATACCAGCTATTGGGCACTTCTGAAGCAAGTCGTTTGCTCACAGAGTAATAACTTCGTGGGTCTTCCGGTTCCACATTGGTGGGACAAATAATAACTTCTGCACCCACCGCTTTTAATATATCGGCCTTCTCTTTCGATTGCTTTTCTGTAGTAGTGAAAATACATTTGTAGCCTTTTACACAGGCAGCCAGTGCAAGTCCCATACCTGTGTTGCCACTGGTTCCTTCAATGATAGTGCCACCAGGTTTTATCTTGCCTTCTTGTTCAGCCACCTCCAGCATCTTTATGGCCATACGGTCTTTGATGCTATTGCCGGGGTTAAAATACTCCACTTTAGCCAATACCGTACAAGGAAGATCTTTGGTGATTTTGTTGAGTTTGATAAGGGGTGTATTACCAATTGTTTCTAAAATATTATTGAGCCACATACGAAAAAATTTTGGCGAAGGTAACAAAAGCGTTTACCGGAGCCTGTGAAAGAATTTGTATTTTTTTATGATTGCGATTAAATGAAAAAGTAGAAAAAAAGCCACATCGATTTTTGGCTGCATCCTACAGTTGGAACAAATTCTTTGTCGGATTTTTGTAATCCGTTATTAATTCAATATATCCTACAGAATGCCGTTAATCAACCTTAGGAAAGAATAATCTTTGCCTGAGATGTAAACCAAACATGGTTTACAAAAGCAATTAAGCCTCCACACCGGGGGCTTAATTATTTTGACAAAACCTCCAGTGCCTTTTTAATCGTGTTGTCAGAAGTATTCATCATCTCATAAAAACCTTCGTTGCGCCATACTTGTCTGGCCAGGGATGATTTAATACGGATTATGAGCTCATTTTTTTCCTTTTCATTGATACTGTTTACAACAATGGAGTCTTTGGCCGCCTGTTTGATAAACTGTTTCCAGTTATCCTCGGTGAACGTAAACTGCTGATTGAATTCTGCAGGTGTTTTATATTTTTTTAATTCATTAATGTGCTGTAAATAATAGCGGTAAGCAAAATCACTGGCCGTACCCCTGATATAAATTTTTGCGATGGCAGCGTTGTAAGAGGCGGTATCGATAGGTATAAAAATGTCGGGAGATATGCCACCACCTCCGTAAACTTTTCTGCCATTTTTGGTAGTAAACGTTTTGGTGGTATCATTTTTTACAGAGTCGGCACTCATTACTTCACCATCATGAAATCGGTTATTGATTTCATCGTAGTAGGCCTTGCCCCCATTGGAATAAGAACGCTGTATGCTGCGGCCAATGGGCGTATAATATCTTGCTACTGTTAATCGAAGTGCACTGCCATCGCTTAGATCATATTGTTCCTGAACCAGGCCTTTTCCAAAACTACGCCTGCCAACTATGGTAGCCCGGTCCCAATCCTGCAAGGCGCCCATCAATATTTCACTCGCACTTGCAGATCCTTCATCGGCCAGCACTACCAGTTCGCCTTTTTCAAATAAACCCTGCCGCTGGCAACGGTATTCTTTTTTAGGCATGTGTTTGCCTTCAGTATAAGTAATTAATTTATCACCATCCAAAAACTCATCTGCAATAGCAGTTGCTTCATCCAATACACCGCCACCATTGCCTCTAAGGTCTAGTATCAATTTTTTTAGTCCCTGCTTTTGCAAGGATTCCAGCGACTGCATAAACTCACGGTAAGTAACCTGCGAAAACTTATTGAGTTTGATGTATCCGATGCCGCTTTCGATCATATAAGCGGCATCTACACTGCTAACGGGGATGATGCCACGGGTAATGGAAACATCTAGCAACTTCCCATTTCTCATGATTTTTACTGCGGCTTTTGTGTTGAGATCGCCTCTTAATAATTTCCGAACCTGGTCAGCCGTTATTTTTATACCGGCAATGGTACTGTCATTCACCTTAATAAACCGATCGCCTATCTGAATACCTGCTTTAAAACTCGGCCCATCGGGAATTACGTTTAATACGTGCAGGGTATCTTCAAAAATATTAAACTCAATTCCAATCCCAAAAAAATTGCCTGCAATATCTTCATTTACGCCTTGCAGGTCATCGGCCGGAATAAAAACGGAATGTGGATCAAGATTGTGCAAAATGGATGCAATAGCTGAATCGCCCAACGGATTCATCTTTACGTCATCTACATACTTATTTTGGATGAGGTTCATTACTTCCTGCAAAGGCCTTGGCTTATCAAGCGAAAAGAAGTTTTTTGTTGGCTGGGTATCTCTCAATTTATAACCAATTAACATACCCGCAACAACTGCAACACTAATCAACAAAGGAAGGAAAACCTGGATTTTTTTATTCATACATTCACTTAATAAGCACGAAAATAAATGAAATATTATGAATGCGGCCGTAGTGTTTTTTTTATTAATGATATGTTATTCAAATTAAAAAGTATAATTGTTCAACGTACTTTGATTGCTTTTTCATCAGCATTGTAAAAGAATGGTAGTTTTTTAATAATTCGAAACGCCCAATCGTTTTGCCCACCTGAATCAAATATTTTAACAAATGTATTTGTAATTGCAGGCAGCGGGAATGGATAACAAGAAGTCTGTAGGATTGCAAAATGGGGGAAATAATGACGGTTCAATTTCTGGAGCAATGAAATGAGCGGCTCCCGACTGAATGTTTAGGTAAACAAGCGGAAGAAATAAAATGGAGTTCGATCGCATTTATTAAATAATTTTGGATCATCGGTAAAAGGATTCAACTTGTTGCCGGAAATGCAAGGGTAGATGAGTGTTCATCTTAAAATATGTTGGAAAGAAAACGTAGATAACAACAATTGTTTAAAAAATCAAAATATAGATATGTCAATCAAATTAATTGCAGACAGCGGCTCAACAAAGGCAGAGTGGTGTTTGCTGGACGGAAAGAAAAAGAAGACCATTTACACACAGGGGATAAGTCCTTATTTTTTAGATGGTGTACAGATTGAGTCAGTGGTAAGGCTCGAATTGAAGGCTAAGCTAAAGGGGATTGAGCCGGCTGAAATCTTTTATTATGGCACGGGTTGCAGCAATCCAAATAATGCGAAAATTGTAAAAAAGGCTTTGCAAAAGGTGTTTCCGTCAGCGGCCGTAGCAGTTACGCACGACCTGATGGGAGCAGCCAAAGCATTGTGTGGAGATGAAAAGGGAGTGGCCTGCATTTTAGGAACTGGTTCCAACTCCTGTTACTATAATGGTAAGAAAATCGTTAAAAATAGTCCTGGCCTTGGCTTTATTTTAGGAGATGAAGGAAGTGGAGCTTATTTGGGTAAAAAGGTGGTTCAATATTATTTGTACAATACTTACGATCCCGACCTGATGGACCGGTTCAATGCAAAATACAACACCAATGCCGTGGAGATATTAGAAGCGGTTTATAAAATGCCGCTGCCTAATCGGTACCTGGCGAGCTTTGTACCATTTTTGGTAGAAAACCGGGGGCATTTTATGATAGAGAATATTATTGAAGATGGCTTCAACGAATTTTTCTTTAACCATATTTATAAATACAAAGAAAGCTGGACACTGCCGATTAATTTTATAGGAAGTGTTGCATACGGGTTTAGGGATATATTAAAAGAAATGTGCAACAGTTATGAATTGGAATTGGGTAAGGTATTGAAAAACCCAATGGATGGTTTAGTCAAATATCATTCAGCTTC
>JBBQKO010000032.1:0-22892 GCA_038327005.1 Chitinophagales bacterium
GCGATTCTTCAAAAAAGGCATACCCATAATATATGCCAATGCTCATATTGACCAGTAGCCAAACCATTCCCATTGAGATGGATTGCATAATCTTAACCAAGAATTCTCTTACTTCAGGTTCCATATGCTTATGACAAAATAGTGATAATTATGTTCAGTTAATAAAAGCGGATTTGCTTTTAGTCTTTTAGCAATAACTTATTGAAATCCGAACTATCGCCGTTGAAGACATTGAAATCAACATAGGCATTGATGCCATTTACCCGTCCGGTTTCGTTATGTTGCCAAAAAATCCAGTCCCGTTTTATACGAGGTTTGTCTTTTACCTTATAATGTGCTACCCAAAGCGGATAATCATCGAATGATCCGGAAAGGTAATTTTCATAAAAATCAACATTGGTATATATGATGGGTTTTACTTTATAGTGCTTTTCTACCACCTTTATCCAGTCACCTACTCTTTGCTGCAAATTGGCAACGCTTGTGCCTCTTATTTGTTCCACATCCAGCACAGGAGGCAAATCCCCCTTTTCAAGATTGACCGTTTCAATAAAATTTGCAGCTTGTGCTTTACCACTTTTGCCGGCATTAAAAAAATGATAGGCCCCACGGGGAATGCCATGCTTCTTAGCCTCAAACCAGTTTTTTCTAAACCGGCCGTCCACACTTTCAATGCCTTCCGTAGCCTTCATAAAACCGAACCCAATTTTCACATTGTTAATCTCCATGTTCTTTACATCTTCCCAATCAATAATAGCCTGGTGACGACTTACATCAATGCCATGAATGGAATAATTAACTGGTATATCAATGCCAAAGGCGGGATAACGAACAAACGAAGGCTGGTTAAAAAAGCCGTTGATATACCAGGTTAAACCCGCCAAGGAAGCCAACACCAATAAAATGAAGGTAAATGAGCCTGTAAATCTTTTTTTTTTCTTTTTTGCCACAATTTTGCTAAATGCATGTAAAAGTGCAGAAAACCATTTACATAGAAAGGATAAATTTTAGTTATCTGTTCATACTTATAAAATAGAGTTGTTAAAGTAACGCTTCACCAGAATTTAAAGGCAATATTATAAAAACTCACTCGTTTGCCCTGTGAACCCTATTGCATAGCAACTTTCATATATAGGTATGTTAAGAAAACTGAGACTTCAAACAGCACAAGAGCTGCTGTGTTACATGCTAATATTGATGGTAACATCGTTTCAAACTTTATCAGCACAAAGTTTCAGAGACAGTACTAAAAAGGTATTATTGACGTCAGCAGCAAAAAGGGCTGAACCCAGTTTTATTATCAAGCCATCTAATGTGGTTTTTCCGGAAATTTTACGAGGCAATGAAACTGAAACCCTTGATTATATTGAGAGTTTTAGCAAAAGAAAAAGAGACTATCTCATCAGGATGTACACCAGAGGCAGGCAGTTTTTACCCAAAGCAGCTTCCATATTAAACAACTACAATCTGCCGGCAGAACTAAAAATTTTACTGATACTGGAATCGGCCTACAACGGCAATGCGGTTTCCAAAGCCGGCGCTGTTGGGTATTGGCAAATTATGGATGAGGTAGCCAGGGAATATGGAATCAAATACATCGCTCAATTGAGCGATGCCGAAAAGAAAAAGCTGCTAAAGCAAAAGAGCAAAAAGCAATTGAATCAGCGCAAAACAAGACTAAGGCTAACAGATGACCGTAAAAACTTTAATACAGCCACCCAAACAGCAGCCCGTTATCTGCGTGATAGAAGAAGAAATCTTGATGACAATTGGTTGCTGGTAGTAGCCAGTTATAATTGCGGCATTGGCAATGTATGGAAGGCTATGGAAAGAAGCGGACAATTAAGCCCCACGTTTTGGGACATAAAGAATTTTCTACCTGCAGAAACAAGGGCTTACGTAATGAATTTCATTACATTGAATGTAATATTTTACAACTACGAACTGTTTCTAAAAAACAAATTGAATTTTACTCAGGAGAAAATGATGATAACAGAGCAGATGGAAAGTAGCACAACGGAAGAGAACACGGAATACTTCGACAAATAAAGGAAGCCGCTGGTTGGTTGATACCAAAGCAATCCATAAATGGGGTATGCATCCATTTAAAAAAGACAACCCAGCGTTTTCAAATAATTTTCGCTAAAAAAGATTACCTGCCAAGCGGCAGGTATTTTTTTTGGATATACAGTAAAAATATCATCTGCTGCTAAAACCTCATAAATGTAATCAGGTATGTTAGCTTATTAAAGGATTTAATGTTTGCGATTTAGCAAAAAATATTTTTTTACTTATTCTGAGAAAAAGACTCAAAAAAACTAAAGCGTTAATAATGAACACTATATGTAAAATTGACAAAAACCGGAAGGTAGAATTTAGCCAAAAAATACCCACTTTAGGGTATATTTTAAACCAAAATGAAGGATTACATTTGTTTCGGTTTTTCATAGGATATTGGATTTTAAAACGGGGCTGGATTTCTATCCTGGCCCTTTTTTTATTTTAAATCTTTTCTTGCCTCCAGATTAACCTTTCCTAAGTGGTGAAAGTGATTAAACTTTTTGATAAAATGAAAGTTTGCCAAAACCAAGGAATTATAAGGCTGCACTTTTTCCTAAAAAGACAGGCGTATTCAGGTCGATCACCTTTGCGTGTTGAACCGAACCTTTTGCTTCATTTAAAAGTTGCTCCCGGATGATTGAGTCACTAATACCGGCAATACTGCAAGCCTTATTAAAGTCGGTATGCATTCCAAAGCTTTCCTGCATTGGTTCAACATCTTTGAACTCGGGAAATACCAAGTATTTTTTTACAAAGTAGTAGGTTTTGTTATCCATTACTTTGGTATAAGCGGTGTATAAATTTTCCATGATTTTAATTTTTAGAGCTGATGTTAAAAATTGACAATAAACTGTTTGATTAAAAATATTAGTCCGATCAACTCATATTGATAAAGCAATGACTGGCTTTGCGCACTGCATCCCATTTAACAAATGATAGTACGATAAAAATGAACCAACAGTTTTTAAAAGGAGATCTTGGAAATAGATTAAATATTTCAAGAGAAAATATCCGGGTGACGACGGATGAATCCCAAATTAATATTGCATTAATTCAAAGGGTATTAAAGGAACAGATTGATGAACAGGCGATTTGAAATAAAATAAAGGAAGTGATGTGGGTTTTGCAACGGATGAAATGGCGGTAGAGGTTTTAATAAAAAATAAAGGTAGGGTTATTAATGTAAATCTTCAAAAGAAATTTTGAATGAAAAAGATTCCCAGCCCAAAAGAAAAGGATTATCAGTATTATTTTTCAATGAAATAAGAAAAAGCAAGCGTCATAAAATAAATTGAAAACCCGGTTGATTCAAACTGAATTGATCGGGTTGCCTTTAAAACCGGATAACTTTTTTGCGAAGAATTATTGTTGGTTGCATATTGATGGTTAACCCGAACCGATAAAGATCTTACATCGTATATTGCAGCAATTAACTAAATATTTATTCAACACTAGCAGTGTAAAAAATCAACGATGAAGCAATTTATTTTAATATGCCTTTCCCTTTATTCTTGCTGTTCGCTATCTGCACAATCTATCAATAAAATCATTAAAGAAAAGGAAGTAAGGCGGATTGAAAAAATACTCTCAGCAGATGATATGCAGGGAAGACAAACTTTTACGCCGGGTATTGAAAAAGCATCTGCGTTTATCGAAGCTGAGTTTAAGAAAATTGGTCTGCAACCTTTTAATGATGCAAGTAATTTCCACCAGGAATTTTATATGTATCAATCAAAAACAGCGAAAGCAAAAGTAATCATTGATGGAAAAGTGATAGCAGATTCAATGGTAGCCAGTTTTTCTTATTTACCCGAAATTGCCTTTACAGAAAAAAGCGATATAGAAGTTGTGAAAATAAATAGGGGAGATAAATTTAGTCCAAAATTTTACCAATATTATCAAAGTAAAAAAAACCTGTTGGTCATGGTGGATACCGCTTTCAGCAGCCAGATGAAAAACGTTCAGAAAATAGAAAGGGTTTCCCCGGAACCTGGTAAAAACACCATCGTTTTTGTATTGGATAATGCAGCAGCCAATACCTTCTCCATAGCGGTTACCAGCCAATTGATTAAGAAACCATTGAATAATGTGGTGGGTGTTTTACCAGGTAAAAGCAAGCCGGACGAGTATGTGGTTTTTTCAGGTCACTATGACCACCTTGGGATCAGCAAGCCGGGTAAAGATGAACCAAGTGAAGGCAGAGACAGCATTTATAATGGCGCCAATGATGATGCTGCTGGAACCACGGCTGTGATTATGCTGGCAAAGTATTTTAAGAAGTTGAATAGCAACGAACGAACCATTCTTTTCGCCGCTTTTGTGGCAGAAGAAACCGGAGGCTTTGGATCAAAATATTTTTCAAAGCAACTGGCACCTGAAAAAGTAATGGCCATGTTTAATATTGAAATGATTGGCACCGATTCTAAATGGGGTAAGAATTCGGCCTATATTACTGGTTTTGAGAAAACGGATTTAGGCGCCATTCTGCAGAAAAATTTGAAAGGATCATCTTTCAGTTTTTACCCCGATCCTTATCCAGATCAACAACTGTTTTATCGTTCAGACAATGCAACACTTGCCAGGCTTGGAGTGCCGGCGCATACCATCTCCACATCAAAGATGGACAATGAACCCAATTATCATAAAGTAAGTGACGAAATAGGAACGCTGGATTTGAAAAACATGACAGCTATCATTAAGGCCATTGCAGTAAGTTCTCTAAGCATTATCAGTGGAGCAGATACACCCTCGAGAGTAGATTCAACGAAATTAAGATAGAAGTGATTTCGATTGCTATCACGCAGAAATTCTATTGATGAGTGACTTTGTTCGTTTCTGTTGTAGCTAGCGCCTATATAGACAACCGCCTACTAAAATCAATTTTTTATAGTAGAGCCAGCAATGAAAATTTGTATAAAAAGGCCAAGGATTTTTATAGATTCTTTATCCTTTTTATGCGTTTACAAATAGACTTTAAACATCAACTGGCAGGCAGCGATAATTAAATACAAATTTTTGGTTGTGTTATTCAGTAATACTGAAAGTAAGATTTGAATTTTGAAAAGCAGAAGATTGCCATACAACTGCATTTGTTGAACGGTATAGAAATTGTTAGCTCATCTCCTGTATCCAGCTACCATGATTATTTATTGTTCTATAAATTGATTCATATATGCAACTACTTCTTCAGGAATTGAGCTACTAAAAACCAGTGCCTTCACTTTCAATAAATCGGCATCAAAAACAGTACTGCCCTTTAGGTGAAAACCTATATTTATTGCTGTGCTGCATTCCAGCAAATGATAGCAGGACGTTCGAACGTCAAATACAATCACGAGGTAAGTGCTTGCTTCATCCAAAGGAAAACAATTTATAAATACAGGAAAATCAAACAGGTCATAGCCGTAGTAGTAAGGGTGTAAATTGGCCTCAAAAAAACGGTAATGTAAAAGCTGGTGCGGTAAATTGTTGTGGCTAAGATGTTTTTGTAAAAGGCCCAATTGTTCAACCATTTGGTGCAGCGGATTGGCAAGCTTTTCTTTGGTGGTGTAAGGCACCCACTGCTTTAATGATAATTGCAGATATTCCAATGTGTTTTTTCCAACCTCAAGCTTATAATCGAAAGGTGGGCAGCCAGGTACCACATAGCCGGGATAAAAATATTGCAACTGTTTTTCTCGGCAAAATTCAATTTTTAAATACATCAGGTACTTTCCAAGACTATACTTTTTATACGCCGGATGGTAAAAGCAACTGATACCTGCAGCAGCAGTTGCTCCAAGATCGAAAAACCCGGCTGCAATTAAAATATCGCCATCGTAAATATTTACTTCGTATGTGTTAAATCTATTAACGGAATCATGTCCTAATAATAATTCCTGCAACGAGGGTGAAACATCAAAAGAAACAGACGAACGATACTGACAATACAATGACTCGTGTGGTGTAGAAATTCCGGCGGCAGGGCATCGTTTAATTTCAGTAGTGAAAGCCTTGTTTAATTTTTTAAGGGTATGGTGTTTTTTATCGGGAACATAATCGGCCAATGCCACTCTTAACCAAATAGCCGAGTAAAAAAGCGAGTCGAATTGAAGAAAATTGGTAGTAAAAATTGTCTGGCGCATTCTAAACCAACCATTGGCAAGATAGGTATCCAATTCTTGCGGCTGCAGTATTTCAGGGTATTCAATTTGTGCCAGCATATTAATTTCCTCGCATGATTTGATGGTAGCAAATTAGGCATTTTTCTACGATTGCCGGTTTTGATTATTATAGAATTGCGTGCAGGATATTTACAACGGTTGGTAAAAAGGAACGGATAAAGGCTGATTGGCTTAATCGGATAAAACCACAACGACAAAAATGGTGTATAGCAAAATCAAACCAAAATATCCAACTAAATCAACCGGTATGTTTTGGGGTTCTCTGTGGTTAAAAAGAATAAGTAATGCAACCCACAACTTAATCAATCCTTTTATATCTTTAGTGACTACAAAATGATTGAATCAATGAAACGGCATCTTGAGGTTTGTGCCTTTGGAATTCAAAGTTGCCTGGTTGCCGAAAAGGCTGGTGCAACAAGGGTTGAATTGTGTGATAATCCCGTTGAAGGCGGCACTACTCCATCCTATGGTACCATCAAAACTGTGAGGGAAAAAATAGCCATCGATTTATATCCCATCATCCGTCCACGCAGCATGAATTATTTTTACGATGATGATGAATGGGCCATTGTTGTAGAGGATATTTTGATGTGCCGGCAGTTGGGCTGCAATGGGGTGTCGGTAGGCGTTCAAAAAAGAAACGGAGAAATTGACGGCGATAAAATGAAGCAACTGGTTGAAATGGCTTATCCGGTGAAGGTAACGTGCAATCGTGCATTTGATGCAGTGCCAGATCCGTTTGCCGCATTGGAAATTTTAATCAGTGCAGGATGTGAGCGAGTACTTACTTCGGGTCTTGCAGCAACTGCCCCGGAAGGAATGGTGGTTTTAAAACAACTGGTAAAGCAGGCTGGAAATAGAATCAGTATTATGCCAGGCGCTGGTGTGCGTTCCGAAAACATAGAAGCACTTATTGGAGAAACAGGAGCCTGGGAATATCATACCTCCGCAAGGAAGGCGGTTGAAAACCCAATGACTTATGCCAATCCGCTGGTGAGCGATGCCGGTAATTTTTATGTAGCCGATCAACAGGAACTGGAAAGCATTATTCGGATACTTCAAATAAATTCCTGATCTAAAGAATTTGTATATAATTGCCGGCTGAATTTGGATTATTTGATTGTCAAGAATTGAAAACAGATCGAATAATGATACTTCAATTTCGTTTGGCTGTTGGAAGCTTTTATTATTTTAAAATCGTTTCAATAGAATGCGCAATAGCCTGTAAAAGTTCCACATCCATTTTTTTTGCGACTTCCAAATTTGCGGGATCTGCCAGTGCCCTGTAATCGCCGCTATCATCCTGTTCAAAAAATAGTTGCTGCCCAAATACATCCACCTCAAATTTATGCACATAGCCAAATGCCAGCAGTCTTGCAGTAAATAATAATTCTTCGTTGTTGTAAAATACCGGAATTTCAAATGGTTCATCCATGGTTTAAAATTTATTCAATTCCAGTTTTGATTGGCCAGCCAACTATTTTTCAATTGGCCATGTGTTTGGGTTTCGGACGCAATGTACGTACTCTTCCAGAATATCTTTTTCATTCAAATGGCATTGGAATTATTTTGATTGACGGGCTGCACTAAAAAGAGAATTTTTAAGCCTACACTATTGGGCTTAACTTTAAAGTTGTACATTTTTAAAACCTTTTTATTTATGAAAAACAGTTGGTATTTAATGCTGGCTTCACTCATAGCTTTTGGCATCCTTTCGTTTCGGAATGCCAGCGAGACAACTGCCTGGATCAGGATCAACCAATTAGGCTACACCCCCGATGGAATTAAAGTAGCCGTTTGGTGTGGTAAAGGCAATGAGCAGATCAACACGTTTAATTTAGTAGATTCGGCAACCGGCAAAATTGTGTATACGCATTCATCCCTCCAAAATTTTGGTGCTTATGGCCCATTCGAAAATACTTACCGGCTCAATTTTTCATTGTATGCAAAACCAGGCAGATATTTTCTAAAGGCCGGCAACACAACATCTCCCGTGTTTGCAATAGGCAACGATGTTTACAACGGTGCAGCCGATTTTTGTCTGCAATATATGCGGCAGCAGCGCAGCGGATTCAATCCCTTTTTAAAGGATAGTTGCCATACTAATGATGGGTACACGCTTTATGGAGAAAAGGCGGGTATTAAAGACAGTACTTACATAGATGTTGTAGGTGGCTGGCACGATGCCAGTGATTATCTGCAATATTCAACTACTTCGGCCAATGCTACCTATCATTTACTAATGGCCTACCGTGATTTTCCTGAAATATTTGCCGATAGAAAACTAGCGAATGGATTAGATGGAAAAAATGGAATGGCGGATGTGCTGGATGAGGCAAAGTGGGGATTGGATTGGTTGTTAAAAATGCATCCTGCTGCCGACCGGATGTTTAACCAGTTAGGCGATGACCGAGACCACCAGGGCATGCGTATTCCGAAAGAAGATAGTTTTTATGGAAGAGGGTTTCAACGTCCGGTTTATTTTGTAAGTGGCGAACCGCAGCAACGGGGAAAGTATATGAACAATACAACAGGTACTTCTTCTACCGCCGGAAAATTTTCCAGTGCATTTGGCCTTGGGTCATTGGTTTTTAATAAAGTGAATAAAAGCTATGCGGCTCTTTTGGATGAAAAAGCAGGCACAGCAATGGCTTTCGGTTTAAAAAAATTCGGCGTTTCACAAACTGCTTCTGTGCGATCACCCTACATTTATGCAGAAGATAATTGGAGCGATGATATGGAATTGGCAAATGCCATTCAAATAAAAATGGTGGAAGAAAGATTCGATAAAAAGAACGATGGCAATCTAATTGTTGCGCCACTTTACAATGCAATGGTGTTTGCTGCAGCAGAACCCATTACACCTTGGTTGGGTGCGGATACAGCTAAGCATTATCAATGGTATCCGTTTATAAATATCGGGCATTATGAATTGGCTAAGCTTCTTAAAGATAAAAAAAGGGATACCCTTACCGGTTATTATAAACAGGGGATTGAAAAAGTATGGGGCAAAGCAAAGTTGAATGCATTTTACCGTGGAGTACCTTTCATTTGGTGTAGTAATAATTTAACGACTTCATTTGCCATCCAGTGTTATTGGTACCAACAACTAACTGGGGATAATGAATTTGCAGAACTTGAGCAAGCCAATATCGACTGGCTTTTTGGTTGCAATCCATGGGGTACCAGCATGGTGTACGGTTTGCCATCCTGGGGCGATAGCCCCGTAGATCCGCATTCGGCGTTTACGCATTTAAAGCAATACCCTATCAATGGTGGCCTGGTGGATGGCCCGGTTTATACCAGCATTTTCAAAAATCTGATTGGCATACAATTGCAGGAGGCGGACGAATATGCTCCATTTCAAAGCGACCTTGCTGTTTACCATGATGATTATGGCGATTACAGTACCAACGAACCAACGATGGACGGAACTGCTTCTTTCATTTATTTGCTGGCAGCAAAGGAAGCGGCAGTTAAGCATAAAAATAGCTTGCTTTACAAAGGAGCAACCATAAGGGGCAATAGCGAAAAAAAGCAAATTGCCCTCGTTTTTACCGGCGATGAATTTGCCGATGGTGGTGACATAATTTCTGCAGCCTTACAAAAACAATCCATAAAAGCGTCCTTCTTTTTTACCGGAAACTTTTACCGGAATAAATCCTTTCACACTCTGATAAAAACCTTACTAAAACACGGCAATTACCTGGGTCCGCACAGCGACCAGCACCTGCTATATTGCGATTGGAGTAACCGGGACAGTTTGCTGGTTACCAAAGCGCAGTTCGCCAATGATCTTAAAAATAACCTGCAAGCCATCCCGAAAAATGGCGTTGAAACAACTGCTATCAACTATTTTCTCCCGCCCTACGAATGGTACAATGATAGCATCGCCAACTGGACAAAAGAGTTGGGCATGCAGCTCATCAATTACTCACCCGGAACGCTAAGTACTTCAGACTATACCTATCCCGGATTAAAAAATTATCGGACCTCAGATGAAATTTACCAATCAATTATTGATAAGGAAAAAGAAGACAGCAAAGGATTGAACGGATACATTTTGCTACTGCATGCAGGCACAGATCCCAAAAGAACCGATAAGTTTTATTTCCGGCTAAATCAATTGATTACTGAACTAAAGCAAAAAGGGTATCAGTTTAAAAAAGTAAATGAGCTGTTGCAATCACCAGAATGAGATGGCGGATTAAAGGAAATATTCACAGGTATTTTGATGGTGGAATTTTTGCTAATTACCGGTGCCAACCCGTTGCATTTCAGCGCCAGCCCCACCGGTTGAGTGTTTTATTGTTTTGAGTTGTTTGCCAAACCGCCAGGTAAAGGCAATGGTTGCTACCCTGGTATCCCGCCAAATAACAAAGTATTCTTCAGCAGATTTAAACTGGGTAATACCTTCATTTATTTGGGTATAAAACAGATCCCGGATACTTAATTTAAGTGTGCCTTTATTTTTTAAAACCGGTCTTGCAAAGCCAATTGCTATTTGTCCGGTTGGAGATAATATTTCCTGCAAATCGTTGATAGCCCTTGTGGTGTAAACGCCGGAAAGTTCCGCTGTATATATTCGGTTGATCCGAAACTGGTTATTGATATTCAGGTTCATTTGGTTGATGGAGGCAGAATAGAATTTACCCGCAAACCCTTTCAGTTCCTTATAATTAAAAATGGTTTGGCTGGTAAGCGACCACCATTTAAAAGGTGACACCTGCACAGTAACAGATGCGCCAATATTTTTTGCATGACCCACATTGCCTTCTGTATAAATTAATATACCGCTACTATCTGTTAAGAATAGCTGTGAAAAATAGTTTTCAATCTTGCTATAGGAGATTGCTGTGGTGATGATTGACTTAAACTGGTGACTCAGCTCCAGGTTCCAGCTATATTGTGGCAGAAAAAATGGATTGCCTCTTTGGTAGGTATATTTATTTATGATGAAAACAAACGGGTTTAATTTTTGAAAGGCTGGTCTGTCTATGCGGCGACCAGTGGTAAAAGTAAAAGCATTGGAAGAATCAGCCTGGTAAGTTACAAACCCCGAAGGAAAAAGGCCCTGATAATTTCTTGAGAATGCGGAGTCTTTTTGTGCACTGTTACCCAGTTGGTTTGCACGGTAGTTGGTGTATTCGTAGCGCAACCCTGCCTGCATGGTGAAACGGTCTTTTTTTGTTTCAAAGTTGCTGTATAAAGCGTAAATGTTTTCCTTGTACAAAAAATGGTTGCTTTTTCCAAGGTCGGCCACCCACTGGCTATTGTTCAAGATTTGGTAGTTTGCTAAATTATCAGTGTTAATATGTGAAGATTTCCAGCCGGATTCAAGTTTGCTTGTTTTTGCAAAGTGAACCGTATGATCGGCTTTTGCGGAAAAAATTTGGATAGAAGAAGGAATGTTTCCTCTTTGGGATTCGGTATATCCGGCATTTGTCAACAGCTTATTATTAAAAAACTGTTCGTTACGGATCGCATAATCTATCCAATCCACATCAAATGAATATTGCTGGCGGCTACTGACTACTTTTTTAAAATTCAGATTGATACCGCCATTTTTAAATCTATTGGAACTGGTGCCATAGGTTCCGATGGCAGAGTCAACCAAACCTGCGGAGTTTCTCCAGGTGGCGGTAGCATTGCTGTTACTTTCTCTGGAAAAAGAAATGCCGCTAAATGAAATCCCAATGGTAGTTTTATCGGAGGCATAAAAATCAACCCCGGTTTTAAGCGTATTATTTAAGCTGACGCCATTGAAAATCGTAGGCTGGTCGAGGATGGCCAATAAATCACCCGAAGGGTTATAATATTTTCTAAAGGCATAAAGGTCAATAAAACTCTCATTCCAGTTTACACTATAAGAAAGAAATGTGTTGAATTTGCCTTTTCGGTAATTAAGAACCAGGCTGTTATTGCTTTTTAGGTAGCGGCCTTGGCCCGGGGCTACGGTTAGTGTTCCATTAAATCCTTTTTGCTTATTCTTTTTTGTTTTGATGTTGATTACCCCTGCATTTCCACCAGCATCATATTTAGCAGGGGGATTGGCCAATAGTTCAATCACATCCACTTGCGATGAACTCATACTACTTAACAGGTTAGCTAATTCCGCACCAGATAAATAAGTTTGTTTGTCATCAATTAAAACCAATACGCCCGTTTTTGCTTGTAGACTGATGGTGCCATTTTTGTCAATCATTACACCCGGCGATTTTTCTAAAACTTCCAATACGCTGGTGCCCACGTTGGTAACGGCGGCATCTACATTGATCAGTACTTTTCCATGCACATGTTGTACAAAAGGTCGGGTACCCATAATCGTAACATCCTGCATGTTTGAAAATTCCTGTGCCAATTGAATGGTTTGATTTTGGTCAGTGCCGACTGCAAATGGAAATGTATATACCGGGGATGTTTGAACCAGGTAACCAATACCACTGATTACAAAGTAGTACTGGCCTGCTTTAATATTGTAAAAAACGGCTTTTCCTTTAGCGTTGCTGATAGCAGATTTTACAAGATTTTTTTTGGCCGAATTAAAAAGTTCTATTGTTATACCCTGCACAAATTGTTGCTTGTCATTTATAACCGTAATAGAAAAACCGGTGCTATCATTCCGTAAAGGATTAGCAATGCTGGTTTCTAAAAACAGTAGTAATAAAAGAAAAATAAACGTTTTATGCATCGGATAAAAAGCAATGTTTGTTAGGGTAACGTACTTTTGTCAGGTAAATTTTCTTCAGCAATAAGCCAAAGAAATTGATTTTTTAAGTTGTTTGCAACAAATCAAATTTTTATCTGGTTAAAAAGTTGCGGCACCAATATAGTACAGTTTAATCATATGAATGAATTTTATTTTATTTTTTTGGCAAATACTGGGCGATATTTCCGGATCACAATAAAAAAGAAATATCCCCAGTTGGCGATATTTCCCTTCGAATCATCTTTTGCTCATCCAACCCCGCTTGAAACAACACAGCGGGAATAGGACCTATCAGGGCCAGCAATCCGTTATCAAGCTTTAAGGCGGTGCCTTCCGGTAAACCAACGATTGGTAAACCCGGATTTAGCATTATAAATTCTTCCAGCCGCTGGTCACGGGTTTCTCCGTTGTGTCCGGCTGGCTTCACGTTTGTATAATGCGGATTGATTTGAAACGGCAATAAACCAAGAGCATTGAAACTTTTTGGTTCTATTACAGGCATATCATTGGTAGTGCCGATGGTGGGTCCTAAAATATTTGACCCGGCACTCCATCCGATATAGGGCGCTCCCTTATTTACCTTATCCCGGATAATATCCAGCAATTTTAAATAATAAATATCATGGAGCAGTTTAAAGGTATTACCACCACCTACCATTATTACATCAGCTTTTTCTATCAATTCATTTGCACGACCGGGCAATACCGTATCAATATAATAGGGCAATCCTTCCAACCCTTTTTTTACCATTGCCGTATAATCATCATAATCATTACCTACCGCCGCAAACGGAATAAATGCAATATTCATTATCTGATCACCTAAAAATTCTTTAATAATTGGCACGGCTGTTTCCAGGTAACCACCATTGCCCACCCTGGAACTGCTGAATGCTAAAAGCCGATTTACAGACATGTATGATATTTTAAATATTTAAATTATCCATTGTTTCCAAAGGTATTATTTATTGTATGTATAGTTGGGTAAAAATTTAGTGGCAAGTTGATAGCTTTTATAAAACAATTGAATTGATTGAGATGATCCAAACTCTATTCTTCGTCTTTTAACAATTTTTGGTAAAGTTGTTGACATAGCGATAAAAAGGAAATCAAATGCGCAATAGAATTCTGTTGATTGTAGGAGTCGTAGTCATAATGGCCATTCAGGGATGCAGTAAAAAAACGGTTCCCAACCGTTCAGAAGAAAATAACGCTACACTGAACGCCAATACTGAAATAAAAAAGGCAGACTCGGTAGCCGTAATTAAACGGGCTGTAAAAAGAAAAACTGTAACGGCCGTTCCCAAAGTAATTGTAGTAAATGATCAGTTTGCAAAGAAAAGCGTAGATGGCCGGTACTTTTACGACCTGCAGGGGCATCGTTACTGGCGCAACAATAGGGATGGTAAATATTATATCTTTAATAAAACGATGACAACAGATCCGGATTTTAAAAAACCTAACAATTAAAACACGTTTACTTGAATGGGTTTTTTAGCCAACCTTTATCCATTTCTTATTTTCCTTTAAAGTTGTTGGCAGGCTGTATTTGCCATCGTTTATCCTGCCCGGCCCATTCGAGAGCCCCCGTTTTTAACACCCCGTTTATATTTTATCGGGCTCAGTTTCACATAAAAACAAAACTGAATTTTAAACTTTCACCTTTATGTTTTTAAGCAGGCTGAAGTATGATAGTCATCACATATTATTCGTTTTTTAACCATTAAATTGCAGTCGTTCATACTTTGCACAGGTAAGGTATGGCAACGCATTCTTAATAATTTTTGATTCATAATTAGCGTCTGCGTTTTTTTAAGAACCAAACAGGCTTTTGTAATCAGTGCTTTAGGTCTGTAAAGCCGATGGTTTCAGTTGGCTCATTCTTCAAACCTTACAAAAAAGAGCGTTAAAATGCGTCGGTTTATCGGGTCTTAAGGGCATCTCAAATAAAAAAATGAGTTTTTAGAGATGCCCTTAATTTGGGCTCAATCAGGATTGCAAATGAATGATTGATCAGGTAAAAAATATTTCATATGAGTGCTTCAATTTTAAATTTATTACAAAAATACGATGTGCCAACACCCCGGTACACCAGTTATCCTACGGTGCCGTATTGGGATTATTCAACCATCAATAAATCAAAATGGAAACAATCTGTAATTGATACTTTTAATGCAGAAAACGGTGAACTGTGTGTTTACATTCACTTGCCTTTTTGTGAAAACCTTTGTACTTTTTGCGCCTGCACCAAGCGCATCACAAAAAATCACGATGTGGAGGATCCCTACATCGTAGCTGTGCTAAAAGAGTGGACCATGTATCGCTCACTGTTGCCAACTACCCCCATCATTAAAGAAATTCATCTCGGCGGTGGAACCCCAACTTTTTTTAGTCCGGATAACCTGGTGCAATTGATCAATGGCATTACAAAAGATGCTATTATAACTGAAGACCATGAATTTAGTATTGAAGTACACCCTAACTATACCACTGAAGAACACATTGAAAAATTAGCAGGTGTTGGTTTTAATCGCATTAGCCTGGGTGTTCAGGATTTTGATCCCCGTGTACAGTTTGTAATCAACCGCATTCAATCTTTTGAAACAACCAATGAAGTGGTGGACTGGGCCAGGAAATACAATTACAGCAGTATCAATGTAGATTTAATTTACGGGCTTCCGCACCAGACCGTGGAAAGCGTGGAGTTTTCAATCCAAAAAATTAAAAGCCTGATGCCTGATCGCATTGCTTTTTACTCATATGCACATGTGCCCTGGAAAAGCAAGGGGCAGAGAAGGTACACCGAGGCAGATTTGCCAGCCGCAGCACAAAAGTGGGAAATGTATCATTGCGGAAAGCAACTGCTGGAAGAAGCAGGATTTGTAAGCATAGGCATGGACCACTTTGCATTAAAAGACGATAAATTATTTACCGCAGCAGCAAGCGGTAATCTGCACCGTAATTTCATGGGCTATACAACTACCAAATCAAAACTCATCATTGGCCTCGGAGTATCAAGCATCAGCGATTCGTGGAATGCTTTTTCACAAAATGAAAAAGTAGTGGAAGATTATGTAGAAAAAATTACCCAGGGAACATTGCCACTCATTCATGGCCACTTACTTACGGAAGAGGATGTAACCATCCGTAAAAAAATTCTGGAGCTGATGTGTGAAAGTAAAACCAGCCTTGAAAGTGATTTTTTAGGACCTGATTTTTTGGAAAGTGTTCATTTAAAACTGGCTGTTCCGGAAGCAGATGGCCTCGTAATTATTGATGGGAAAAATATACAGGTTACTGAAAAGGGTGATTCTTTTATCAGGAATATCAGCGCAGCCATCGACGTAAAGCTTTGGAGAAGCGACCGGGGAGCCAATACTTTTAGTAAGGCGATATAAACGAATAGCAGTTAAAAATATCAGGAAGATTCGTGAACAACAGATTTAACAGGAAGTAAAAAGCCATTATCATACATTAATATATCAGACATAAAATAGTACACTATCAAATGACAAATCATCAACAACACAAATTCCATATCCCTGTAATGGGATTGGCATATACAGTTGACTCACCCATTAAAGTAGCCCGTTTCGGTATTGCTTCGGTAATATCCATTGTAGAAGACAGGTTGATAGAAATGATGCGGAAACATTATTATCCTGCCATCAACCAGGTTTATCAACCCATTGAAACAAGCGAACCAGACTATCGTGCTAAAAGAATTACCGATTATTTAAATCTGGTGAATACAATCGTACAGGCCCAGGTAGAGAAAATAAAAAAATCTGCTTTTGAAACTGGTGCAGAAATCGTTCAGTATTTTGAGATGTTGCCTGATGACAACACGGTTAAAAAGCTCTACCTGCAAATGATGTCAACCGACAATCATCCTGAAAAAGAAAAAATCGAGACATACCTGAGAAGCCAGATTATCCCCGGCAGTATTGATGTAAACATAATGACAAAAACCGACCGGAATAATTTTGATAAAGCGGGTGTGATAATAGAGGATGGTTCAGATGCAGTGGCAGCATTAAGAGGTTATTCAAAAAGCAGTTTGGTAAATTCATCGGTTATTTTTTCTGCCGGTATGAACCCAAGGTTGTACAACTACCTTGAAAAATGCAATGAATTTGATGTAAATGAAGATGGCGGGTTCACTAAAAAAGTAGTGATCAAAGTAAGTGATTACCGTTCAGCCATTATACAAGGAAAATATTTGGCAAAGAAGGGCATATGGGTAAGTGAGTTCAGAATTGAATCTGGCTTAAACTGCGGCGGTCACGCTTTTGCAACGGATGGTTTCTTATTGGGACCTATCCTGGAAGAATTTAAAATAAAAAGGCAGGAACTAACCGACACACTTTTTGAAATCTTCAATGCGGCCGTTCATAAGAAAACGAGCAAAACATTTGTATATCCGCCCGAAATAATCATTACTGTGCAAGGTGGCATTGGCACCGCAGCAGAGGATAAATTTTTGCACGAAAACTATGGTATCCAAAGCACGGGTTGGGGCACGCCGTTTTTATTGGTACCGGAAGCAACTACCGTTGATGAAACCACGCTGCAACTGTTGCGCAAAGCAAAAAAAGAAAATGTTGTTTTAAGCCACAATTCTCCATTGGGTGTTAGGTTTCACTACCTGAGGGGCACCACGGCAGAAACTGAAAAAAATCAACGCATTAATAATGATAAACCCGGTAGCCCTTGCACCGAAAAGCACCTTGCATTTAATACAGAGTTTACCGAAGAGCCTATTTGTACCGCTTCCCGCAAGTACCAGCAATTAAAAATTACTCAGTTGAAATCGATGGATTTGCCGGAGAAAGAATATCAAAAACAATTTACCAGCATTACTTCAAAAGAATGTCTGTGCGTTGGATTGAGCAATGCTGCGGCGCTTTCTTATGAAATGATGTTTGTAAAAAACCTGAGTGCGGTTAATATTTGCCCCGGCCCCAATATCGCTAATTTTGATAAAGTAGTATCGTTGCAAACGATGACGGATCACATTTATGGCCGCACCAATATTATGGACAATGTTAACCGTCCAAACATGTTTGTGGCCGAATTGAGTTTGTACATCAACTTTGTAAAAGAACAACTGGATAACGAAAATCTGATTGAACTGGACCCCAGGCGTAAAAAATATTATATAGAATATTTTAAAAACCTGCACGAAGGCATTGCATATTATAGAAACCTGCCACAAACGGTAGAACCCAATTATGCAGCATTTAAAGAGTCGCTGGATTTGGCCGAAGTAGCACTAGATATGATGGAACAGCTATTGTTAGAGATTGCGCCTGAAAAGTTGTTGGCAGAAGCCTAAAGAAGATTGAGAAACCGATAATTTGGTGCAAAATATTTAACCGGATGAAACGACTATTCCATCCACCGGAAGCGTCGTTTCATCCGGTTTTTGTTTGAGCTCAATCTAATTTAACCAGTCCGTGTTTCACGGCAAATAGTGCCAGTCCAACGCGGCTTTTTACATTAAATTTTTCAAATAGCGAGTTTCTATACCCGTCCACGGTTTTAGGACTCACAAACATTTTAGCGGCAATGTCATTATAAGTAAATTCACTACAGACAAACTGTAAGAAATTCTTTTCCCGGTCATTCATTAATTTCATCGCATCTGTTCGTTTTTTATCCTTTGCATCTTCATTACTATTGTCTCTTCCGTTAAGCGCATGAATCAATCTGCCGGTAATAAAATCGGTGTAATAAAATCCTTTGTTCATGATTGCGTTCAGTGCTTCCCCGAGTACTTGCGGTTCTACATCTTTACTTAAATATCCTTTTACACCCAACTTGAGCATACGTACAATGCTCTCTTCTTTTTCAATCATACTTACAACCAATACCTTCACCAGTGGAAAATTTTCGTTTAGCCAATCCATGGTTGCAAAGCCATCCATTTTGGGCATATTGATGTCCATCAGCAAGATGTCGGGCTCATTGCTGGCAGTTAATTTTTGCTGAAGATCAAGACCGTTATCGGCTTCAAAAAGAACAATGCAGTCGCTGCAAACCAACTCAATCAGGTTGATCAGTCCTTTGCGAAAAAGCGTATGATCGTCTACTAATGCTAAGCGCATGCGGGTGTTACCTGGCATAATGGGTTTTTACTTAAAGGGGCATTTCAATGGTAATCTTAGTTCCTTTTCCAACTAAGCTTTCTATATGTAATTGTGCGTTAATAAGAAGTGCCCGGTTTTTAAGATTTCGAAGTCCAGCACCGGAAGCATTTATTTTTTCCTCTGTATTAAAGCCGATTCCATCATCATTAAATGCTAATATAAATACATTTTCCTTAGCATGGATAAATATACTGATGTGTTTTGCTTCGCTGTGTTTTACCATATTGTTAAGCACTTCCTGCACCATTCGGTAAAGGATCACCGATTGATCATTGTCAATATCGGGTATTGTGCCATGTAATTTAAAAGCTGCAATAAATTCCCCGGTCTTATTTAAGCGTTCCACCTCCGTTTCAATTGCCTTTATTAGGCCGATTTGTGTTAGGCGGTCGCTGCCCAAACTAACCGAAAGCGATTTGATATCCGCTATCAGTTGCCGGGTAAGATCTTTAGTAGCTTCAATTTTTTCAACCGCCTTTTCCGGCTCGTTGAGTTTAAGCGTAGTGAGATTTATTTTGATGAGGCTGGCCACCTGTCCGAGGTTATCGTGTAGCTCACGTGAAATGTGTTGAAGCGTTTGTTCCTGGATTTCAATTTGGGATTGAAGCAGGGTTATATTCAATTTCTCAATTTGAATTTCTTTTGCATTTTGGTTTTTCCTGTAAACAAGAAAAAAGCTAAATACAAATAATCCCATCAGTAAAAATAACAGCGTCAATACAATCAATAATATTTTTATTTCTGATATTTCCATTGAATGTAAAAGTCGAGCGCAATTAACGAATATAAATAGATATTCAAAGATTTTACAAGTATATAATATTGTTCGGCAAAGATGATGTCTTTTTCAACAAGCAGCCTCAGCACACCAAAAAATGGCAATGTGCCAAGAAAGTAAAAGAAAAAGCCAGTTGAAATCCAAAAAAAATTTGTCGTCAGCGGATTTTCTTTATGGCTTCTTTTTAGGATGTTATAAAAATGAAGCAGGCAAAAAGTAATAGTGAAAATACCTCCTAATAATTGATAATTAATGTGCAATTCTATAGCCTGATAGTAAAAGAAAAAATTAAAGAAAAAAAATGAAATCGATAGGATAAAAAACAGGTAAACAATTTTTTTTTGAAATTTACTGTAAAACAGCGGCAAGAACATCCATCCAATCAAAGGGAAACGGAAATAGTAATAGAAGTTGTAAAAAATATAAGTAGAGCCAAGTGCATTACTTTTTATATAAAAGCATACAGATTCGTTCATGCAAGTAACGAGCAAAAAAAATAGCAGCAACTTATAATTAAAAGGGCTTGATTTTTTTATAAAAATCAAGCCCGATATGAATGCTGCAAAAATAAAACTTATATAGATTTTATCCAGCACAGTTCTAATAGGTGTTTAAAATTGATTAAATTATCACCCTGGGTGGAGGGCAAAGTTGTCCATCATTGGCCGCTGCAAAATTGCTATCGTTGGCTGCTGCAGAAATGCTATCATATGCAGGGTCGGCTTCAGGGTTTTCTAAAAGATCATAAGGAAGTACTTCCGTTTTCCTATAGGGATGCATAATAATTTCGCCTTCATCATCAAGCTTATGAGTTGTTGGAATAATTACCAAGGTAATTTTACTTTGATCAATCTCAAATATTGGCGGAAAGGGTGGATTATATGTTTCATAAGATCCAAAATAAAATCTCAGGCCATTTGGCTCAGTCCCTTGCACAGGTGTATTTAAAGCAGTTAGTATCGCTTCTCTTGAGAACCACACAGCCCTGGTTCCATTAGGATCAATTTTTTCTCCAACGTTATTGATAACATAATTTTGAATTAACTTCTTAGCGTGACCTGTTGAAATTTTTGACATAGTTGTAAAAATTTGATTGTATAGTAATTTTCCTTAAAAGTATGCATCTGCCCAATCAAATACAACAGGCAAAACTCAAAACCATTCTTTTCTGCCCAAATACAGGAAAAACCCTGTAACGATTTCGTTCAATTTTTACAGAAATATTGAATAACCTTTTCATCCTATTTCCTTTTACAGCAGCGTCTCCTCCCGGGCATTGTGTATAGACTAGGGCAGTTGCCTAATACCGAGCGATGTATTATTAGATAAACGAATCGTTTTTCTTTTAGAAGTACAAAACAGTAGAGCCGTTGGCAGAAAAGAGGAATGTAAATATAAAACTGCAGGATTTTATTCAACAGGTGTGCAAGGTCTATATGCTATTACCAACTTATGTAATCCGATAGCGATCGGATGGAAGAAGCGAATTTCAATGAGAGCAGGTAGTTATCCCTATATACGCAACCTTCTCACCTCTGCTTAAGCTCGTTGAGAGACGTTGCTCTGAAGAAGCTCAATCTAGTTTAACCAGTCCTTCTTTCATGTCAAAAAGTGCCAGCTCCACCATCTTATCACATCAACTTTTTCACCCAATCCTACTCTTTTTTACCAACCTTAAATGCCTCACCCCGTCCAAAATAAATTCCACCTGGTAACGGTCATAAATATCCAGGTAGGCATTGTGGTATTCAGTCTCCACCAACATTTGTTTCGGTGTCATTTTTCCATGAATTTCAAAGAAGTCACGCTCGGCCAGTTCGGAAGATAAAAATTCTTCCATGCAATCATCCGTAAATTCTTCGATCAACAAATCGCATTCTTCCGTTTGATCAAAACTGACGGTATAAGTCAACTCGCCCGGTAGTTGCGCTTTTTTAAAAGCACCACAGCCGGGCGCTTCCCGGTAGCCGGTTGAATATATTTTTAGCATCAGATCATCCACCACCGGTTGGTGCTCATAGTCATTATTCATCAAAATAGCGTTGGCCATGTGGAGCAGCTTGCCTAGGTCTTTAAGTTCATCCAGCGTAAATTCAACAGTAATTTCTTCCATTTGTTTGTTTTTACCAAGGTTAGGTATGGTTAAATTGAAGGGGTACTGTTATGGGGAAATTTCAAAATTATTTGCCCGCTAAAGTCTAAAATAGTTTGATTCGCCTGAAGGGATTGGTATCTCAAATATAACAAACAAAATAATTGCAGGTTTATCCGGCTATCAAATTTTTTTTATATGCTTAATGCAACGCACCAGGTTTAAAATTCTATCAGCGGGCTATTGCAATTTCAAAATCTTTGTAGTAGGTTAGTTGTGCAATAGCATTTAGGCAAACGCATTTCAATCGTCTTCATCCATAGAATCTTTTACAACCAGCCAATATCTTTCCCGGAAAATCCACTGTTTTTAATAAACGAACTATCATCTTTAAATTGAAGCAAAACATGAAAAAGTATTGTTTGTACGTAACATTGGCAGCGTTGATTCTTACAGCTTGCAGGGTAACTTTTATTACCGGCTATGATCAGGTTTTGGATCAAACCACCAGTAAGATCAAAAGAGATTTCAACCTGCATTTTATCAAGCTAGGCAGAACCATACAGGATACTGATCCGAATAACCAGGCTTTTGAAAAATATCAGGATTATTACGATAACCTGGAAGCAGATCTGATAACGGTAAAAGACCGGACAAAGTTTTTGGGTGGAAAGTCTGCCATCATAAAAAGCCAGGTGAATAATCTCGATAGTGTAATGCATGCGTTTATTACCCTGCATAAAGCCGGGCTGCCCGACAGGCCGGGCGATGACCGGCGGGATATTAGCAATGGAATCAATAGCTCAATAGATGCCATAACCGTTCTGCAGGAAGCGCTGAAATCAACCGGCAAAACACCCCAATAAAAAAGCATAATGAAATAGTATTTCAACTTTTTACTTCCTGAAAACGATCAGCATTACTCTCATTACTCATA
>JBBQKO010000033.1:0-22707 GCA_038327005.1 Chitinophagales bacterium
TTTCATAGATGGTAAAGAAACGCCGGTTGTTAAAGTAGACTATGCACTCAGGGGTTTAAATATTCCGGCAGGTGACCATAACATTCAATTTGATTTTGCTCCAGCTTCCTATACGTTGGGTAATACGCTCAACCTGGTTGCAGGCATCACTTCGTTGATTGCATTGGTCATTTGTGCCTTCCTGTATTTTAAACGCTTTGCAGGCAAGAATGTATAAAAGAATCGCTCCGTTCTGCACGCCTGTCTTTTAAAACAACGTAAAAGATAAGCGTACAGAACGGTTGTTGTTTTAAACCCTATCATCAATATATCAGACATCATATATCAAATGGATCTTTCAATCATACTGGTAAATTATAAATCAACGCAGTTGGTATTGGATTGTATCAAAAGTATCTATCAGCAGACAAGTTTGCATAGTTTTGAGATCATCCTGGTTGACAATGATTCACAAGATGATTGCCATGAAAAGGTATTGACTCAATTCCCCAATGTTCGCTTTTTACCACTGGATTACAATGCAGGTTTTGCCCGTGCCAACAATGCAGGCATTGCGATAGCGACCGGAACTTTTATTTTAATACTGAATACCGATACTATTATACTAGACGGTGCCATCGATAAAAGTATCCGCTTACTACAACAAAATGAAACGGCTGTAGGAGCTGGCGTACAATTATTAAACACGGACGGCACTACTCAGATATCAGGTGCCCATTTTATAAAAGGTGGGCTCAATACCTTACTGCCGCTACCATACCTGGGCCGCTTGATTCGCTGGTTGGGCTATCGTTTTAAATCTACCATACCCAGTGTACAAACAATTACGGATAATATTGAAGTAGACTGGATTGTAGGTGCGTATATGTTGATAAAAAAAGAAGTGCTCCCAAAAACGGGTTTATTGGACAATGATTTTTTCATGTACGCCGAAGAAATAGAATGGTGCAGCAGGTTGAGAAAACAAGGCAAACTATTGTTGTTTGCCGAACCAAAGGTAATCCATATCGGCGGCGGCTCCAGTGGTGATTATTATAGCACCACAGAAAATGAAAACGGTAAAAACTTATGGGATATCAAGGGCCGGCAGATCATTGTATCCACTATGCTGCGGATCCGCAAACAGTTTGGCATATTTTGGTTCCTGCTGATAAATGGTACCTATATTTTGGAGGTTCCGGTTTTTGCGACCTGCTTATTGATTGATAAAATATTCAATGGCAGCAAGGCAAAATACAACTGGCAAAATCTACTGAATTATACAAAGAACATGGGTGTGTTACTCCAATTCTTTTTTAAAATACTTGCCAACAAATCCCATTTTTATAAAGTAGCCTGACAACATGCAACTCTCCATCATCATCATCAATTACAATACGTTTACCCTTACCTGTAAGTGCATTTCATCTATACAGGAAAAACTAATGGATGTTGAGTATGAAATCGTGTTGGTTGACAACGCCTCGCTTGAATGCGATCCGAAATTTTTCAAACTGCAATTTCCCGAGATCAGGTTAATCATTAGTAAAACCAATACAGGCTTTGCCGGTGGCAATAATCTGGGGATTAAACATGCTACGGGTGAATACATCTTATTACTCAACAGCGATACAGAACTGATCAACAATGCACCCAAAATTTGCCTGGAGTATTTAAAGGCTAATAAAAAAACGGGGTTGGTTACCTGCCAATTAATTTATCCCAATGGTACAATACAATATAATTGCCGTCGTTTTAGAACCATCGGCTGGGAATTATTAGAGGTTTTTCCATTGTATAAACTGCTGCCAAAAGAAAAACAAGCAGCGTTGATGCTTCACCGGTATTTTAATCATCAAAGTTTTGCCAACTGCGATTGGGTGTGGGGTACGTTCATGATGTTTCCTAAAAATATTGTTCAGCAGCTACCCGGCCAACAACTGGCAGAAGACTTTTTTATGTATTGCGAGGATGTGCTTTGGTGCTGGCAGTTTAAACAACTGGGTTATGACATCCATTTTTTACCAGAGGCGAAAGTAATGCACATTCATAAAGGCAGTACAAGCAAGGAAAAATTGCAGCAGGTAAGACTTATATCAATAAAAAATCATGCAAAATTCATGAAAAAGTTTTATCCTGACGTTAGATGGTATATTTTCGCAGCAATTTTTTATATCAAACAGTACGGTGCTTTGCAAATGGAAAAATTAATTAAATCATTTAATCATAAAAATAAAGCATGAAAATAGCACTCATTACAGGCATTACCGGTCAGGATGGAGCCTATCTGGCCGAATTATTACTCAACAAAGGGTACACCGTTCACGGTTTGAAGCGTCGTAGTTCATTGATCAATACCGCCCGAATTGATCACCTGTTCAACGATAAAAGTCTTTCAGAACGTTTTCAGTTGCATTATGGAGATTTGACCGATGCCTCCAGTTTGTTGCGTATCATTCAGCAAACACAGCCCGATGAAATTTATAACCTGGCGGCTCAAAGTCATGTACAGGTAAGTTTTGAAACGCCCGAATACACCGCCAACTCAGATGGTATCGGTGTACTGAGAATACTCGAAGCAATCAGGATATTGGGTCTGGAAAAGAAAACTAAATTTTACCAGGCATCCACTTCCGAATTGTATGGTTTGGTGCAGGAAGTACCTCAAAAAGAAACCACCCCTTTTTATCCACGTTCTCCCTACGGAGTTGCGAAATTATATGGCTACTGGATCACTGTGAACTACCGTGAAGCGTATGACATGTATGCAGTAAACGGTATCCTGTTCAACCACGAAAGTCCGTTAAGAGGAGAAACTTTTGTAACAAGAAAAATAACCATAGCCGTATCTAAAATAGTAACCGGCCAGGAAGATATATTGAAACTGGGTAACCTGGATGCAAAAAGAGATTGGGGCCACGCCAAGGATTATGTGGAAGGTATGTGGATGATGATGCAGCAGGAAGTTCCGGAAGATTTTGTATTGGCAACCGGTATTACCACTACTGTTAGAGATTTTGTAAGCATGGCCTTCGCAGAGGCAGGTGTAGAACTGGAATTTAAAGGAGAAGGCATTGATGAAAAGGCTTTTGTAAAAACCTGTTCCAACCCTGCATATCAACTAGAGATAGGTAAACAGGTTGTGGGTATTCATCCCCGTTATTTTAGACCAACTGAAGTAGATTTATTAATTGGAGACCCTGCCAAAGCGAACACAAAATTAGGCTGGTATCCAAAATACGATTTACCAATGCTGGTGAAGGAAATGATGGAAGAAGAGTTGAAGACACAGTCAGCAAAATAAGGTGTTTTAAATAGTTTTAAAAAAGGGTCCTTCAGTTTTATAGCTGGGGGACTTTTTTTATTCACACATTATCTGCATCATTAGTCGGAGGGGTGAATGGTAAACCGCCGCAACCAGTCGGTACCGAAAGTCAGACTGGTGAATGGAAACCGTCTAAACAGAAGGTCAGACTATCAGATAAAAGCCAACGGTGAACATGAACGCATAAATCTGCGTTACATGTCAACATACAAACACTAAAAAAAACAACGCATGCCAGTCAAGCAAACCGGTCTGACCTGCGGTGCCGACCGGTTGAACCAAACCAGGCAAACCGGTCAGGCCTGCGGTACCGATTGGTTTGTGCTACCATTTCCGCCACTCATTTTTTTATAATCCGCATACAGGTTATATTTACAACTTTATGAGTGTGTAGTAAATAAATAGCATATATAATGAACGACTTGAGGAAATATTTCGACAACAATACCAACCGGGTAATACATAAATGGGAACATTATTTTGAAATCTACGACCGGCATTTCAGTGCCTACCGGGATAAAGAAATTGTGATACTGGAAATCGGTGTTTTCCAGGGTGGATCACTGCAAATGTGGAAGCATTATTTTGGACCAAAGGCAAAAATATATGGTATCGACATAGACCCCGATTGTAAAAAATTTGAAGAAGAAAATATTGAAATATTCATAGGATCCCAGTCTGATAAAAACTTTCTTGCGGAGGTAAAAAAGAAAATGCCGAAGATTGATATTTTAATAGATGATGGTGGCCATACCATGAACCAAATCAAAACATCCTTCCTGGAATTATTTGACCATGTTAAAGCGGATGGCATTTACGCCATTGAAGACCTGCATACCTGCTACTGGCTTGATTATGGAGGCGGCTATAAAAGACAGGGAAGCTTCAACGAATTCAGTAAAAACATAGTGGATTCCATCCACGCATGGCATTCACGCCAAAGCAATTTTAGCATTGATGAATATACCCGTACTGTACATTCACTGCACTATTACGACAGCATCACCATCATCGAAAAACGTACCATGTATGAACCGGTTAACCTAACTTCCGGCGTGCAGATTGGCGATCCTTTTGCCCCCTGGAAAAGAACTCCGGTGGAAAAGGTAATCCGTAAAATTGGCCTTGGACTGAATATAGTTTTAGCGGCGTTGAGGTTGCCGAGTATTCCAAAGATTTAGCAGCAACTAAAAAGTTCTTTTTTGAAAGCTCTTGTAAAAAAGGAATAAACGTCGTAAAGCAGCGTTGGAGTCAATCAGTTTTGCAATTGATATGGAGGGCAATTTATCGGGTGCAAAGTAAAATCCAGGCAGTAGTATAGTTGAACTTTTCTTTGCAGACGCAATAATATTGTCCATGGTAACACCGTTCCTGTTTGGTTTGTTTATGTAGATTAACTTGTGGCATCCGCCGGTAACATAATTTTTCAAAAAACCAGGGGCATATTTTTCTATAATTGTTTTATAAGCTTCGTTTTTACTTTTAAGGTCAATGAAAAATTGAATCAGCATCTCAAAGGCATCCAGCCTGAATTGTCCGGTAGCCTTGGATGTATTGTCAACATGCAGCCTGAATTCAAAACAGGCTTCATCTGCAACGGCCAGGTAGCTATTCATAATCAGCCTTAACCACAATTCTATATCAGCAAATAAAAGGCTTGGATAAGCAGGTATGCCGCCCATTGCATCGTAATCTTTTGATCTTACCATAAAACCAGTTGCCGTAATTTCTAAATTATTTTGAAGTACGGAAGCTAAAAAAGCAACCGGAGTAATATTGCCATTCATGGGAGCACATGCACGGATCAATTCCCCTTTTCCGTCGATGAAATTAAAATGAGTTTGGTACAATCCTGCATCCGGGTATTTTTCAATCAGTTGATCAATGGTTACCAGATATTCAGAATGTAAGATATCATCGTGCCCCATTATGGTCATAAATTCATTCTTTGGAACAAATGTAAACCGTTGCCAGTTTTCAACAATTCTGAGGCGTACATCGGTAGTATAAATGCGTATCCTACTATCCTCCAGTGACCTGATCCATGCCAGCGTACCATCAGTACTGCCGGTGTCAAAAATAATAATCTCAAATCCCGGATAGGTTTGTGACAAGATACTATTGATACAGGGTTGTATCCATCGGTCGCTATTGTAGGTTGGCACTAAAATGCTATATTTCATGGCTGGGTATCCGTTTGAGTCATGATATAATTAAGCGTAGTTCTATATTCACAAGATAATGAAGTTGAATTTCAAACAAATTGTTCAGATTACAAATGACGTCGTTTAAATTTTGCACTTAGATTCAAATTAATCCAATTTGCTACTAATTACTGAAGCTAAAAGTGTAAATATTCACAGAGACAAGTTAGCTAGTAAAAAATTAAACTCAAACAGGCTGATCGCAATAATATACAATTGCACAAGTTCAAGAAAAACATGCCTTTTAAAATTTAAGCTATGAACTCCAGGTAGGGCAGAATCGCTTTTTTAAAATCATAGAATTCAGCCGCCTTTATTGTATTTTGAACGTAGAAGTCGTAATTCTGCCTGATGGTTTGTATTGCATCTCGTATAGATTCTTCATCTAAATTATCTACAAGAATTCCACACTGAAACTCTTTAACAAACTGAAATCCCGAAATATTACTGCATACGACCGGTACTCCAGCCGCCATATATTTAAACATCTTTCCAGAAGGAGCTGACATATAATTAAAATAGTGCTTCTGCATAAAGACATCCTCAAAGAAATAAAAACAAAATCCAATTTCGTAATTCGATAGATACTCTACAACATCGTCATTTTCAAGGTATTCACTATTGATCGTAAGTCTTTTATCTGTTAATAAATTTTGATATTCTTTATTAACTCTTTTTTTGTCATCATCAAAAAAAGCACCCTGTACAACCATTTTTTCGTCCGTGTACTTATTAAGATAATTGAGACAATGATAAAATCCAAGGATCTTAATTGTAGAGCCACCGTAAATGAGTGCCCGTCTGTTATTTTTTAAAACACTTTTCCGGTAAACGGGCGCATTTTGAACATAAAATGTTTTCAATATTTCATCTTTAAAAAGATAGTCGTAACGCTCTTTACTTTGAATGATTACACAATTGATAATTGATCGGTCGACCAATGGCACTAAATGTGCGTTTACCGTTAATTCAAGAGACAGAAAATCAACCTTGGTTTTAAGCAATGAACAAAAAAACAAGTAAGAATTATCTACACAAATTATTCTTTTAAATTTTTTACTCCTGATTACTTTTTTTATGAATAAAAACTTAAAAAAATAATCCTTGTAAGAAAGTTTATTTTTTCTGAAGTCCCTTGCGTCTTTACTGAAAGGCAGCCAAAGTATAAAAAGCAACAGGTAAAAATATCTGCCTTTTACGCCATAGCATTTATGGTATAAAATGTTTTCTATATTAGCTTCTTGTCCTGTATATCCGTCCGGATGCAATGCTGTAACCGTTACATCATATTTTTTAATCAGTTCAGCGTGAAGCTGAAGTGTAGTGGGAGAATAGGCCAAATGAGAGGCATCAAACAGAATTAGAACACTTTCTTTATTATCCATTTATCATCATATTTGCCAATTGATAAAAATCAACTTTAGGTTTCCAGCCTAAACTTGCCAGCAATTGCGGGTTACTTACTAATATTTTATATTCGGGTACAAAATCAGTTTGCAAAACTACATATTTTTTCCAGTCCACATTTTTTTGACGAAAACAATATTCAACCCATTCCATAATTGAATGTGCTTCGCCACTACCAATAATAACCTCAAAAATATCATCCTGGTTCACGAGCTTCCAAACAGCTTGCACAATATCTCCTGCATAATTAAATTCCTTTTGCACATCAACATTCCCTAACACAAGTTTTTCTGAACTTCCATTTGAAATTCGATTAACCGTTGCTACAATTTTTTGATTAACATGGTGCTCTGTTCTTAATGGACTATCATGATTAAAAAAGTAACCCACATAAACTTTTATATTAAATTTATCTCTATAGTATCTACCCGCATATACAGATTGAATCCTAGCGACGGAATAGGGGCTACTGGCTTCAAACGAAGTTGATTCATCAATTGGTATTCCATCATTTTTAAATTGCATTGCACTACCCGACAAAAAGACTTTTGTCTCAGGACTATGAAGCCGAATACTCTCCAATAAATTTATTGTACCGGTACTAATGGTTTCATGATTTTCAAAAAGAACGCTATGTCTGGTGGTAGAATTGGCAGCAAAATGGAAAACAAAATCTGGCTTATTTTTTTTAATGATTAATTCTACAAACGAATAATTTGAAATATCGCCAGGAAGAGATGCAGACGTTCGTGAAATATTTATTACCTCTATTGGGCTCTGAGATAAAAGCTGGTTTAAGTAAAAGCCATCCTGACCGCTAGAGCCAAATATTATTATTTTCATTTTTTAAAATTTGCAAATGCATCCTTCCTGCAATAAATTGTATTAATATGGGTATCAGCATACGTTACGTATCCTTGCGAATGCATAAAGTCGCTTATTTCGTTAATCTTCATTTCCGTATTATCTAAATATCCAAATGTGATCGTTTCAACGCAAATCACTTCAGGTTTATATTTTTCGAAATCGAGTGATTTTAAAATTTCTAAATCCAGTCCCTCTACGTCAATGGAAATAAAATTTGGGTGCGGATCAAAATATTCTTTAATAATTGAATTAATTGATTTTAGTGCAACCAGAACTGTGGTAAAATTAATATTTGTTTCTTTCTGTCTAATTATAGCTTCTTCCTTTGAAAAGGTACTCCAGCCGTTCACATGTTTTGGAAATAAGTAAAAGGTCGCCTCGTCAGTCTCTGTTAACCCAACACCAATATTTAATACTATGTCATTGGGACGTTTCGATTTAATAAATTCAATCATGCTGGCATCCGGTTCCACACAAACACCATAACATCCTTTCGAATAAAAATTATAGGTATTGTTGCAAAGTAGTGGTTGGTTGGTCCCAATTTCCAGGTAAGTCGGTTTTTCTATTTTTAAACTATCGAAAAAGTAATGTACAATCAAATCTTCCCCTGCCTGAGAATAAGAGACTTTTGCTCTCATGATAATTACATGCCATGCCTTTTTACATTTACCTAAAAATCTTTTTAAATTCATTTATGTTAGTCTTAATAATCTGATACATTTAAAAATTTAGTTCATGTGTATTTACTATTCACCAACAATTACACACTAACCATATTTACAGACGAGTCAACGAAAGTGACTTTTTTTATAATGAAACTATTTTTTATAAATATCAATCGTTGGAATTGGAAAAATAAAACCTGTTCCTTTTTCCAATGCTTCTTTTTCACGTTCTATAAATTCTTTTTTAAAATGCCATGGAAGTACCAAATAATAATCAGGATTCATCGCACGACTTTCAGCTTCACTTATGATTGGGATATTTGTGCCTAAAGTATAAGCTCCATATTTATCAGGATTTCTTTCTGCTGCATACTCAACTAACATACTGTTAATATCACACCATTGCAAAATTGTGTTGCCCTTAGTTGATGCTCCATAGATATGCACACGCTTACCATCGTGTTTCAATTTTACCAATAAATCATGTAGTTCATTCTTTACCTTTTCGATTCGATACTGAAATGCAACATATGGTTTATCCGTATCCAATTCCAGATCAAATTCCTTTTGCCTTACATCATTCATAAACTTGTGATCCTGCTTGTTGTAATAGAGACCACTCTCTTTATGGGTAGCATAACATCTGATACTACCGCCATTGATATCATTAAAGGAGATTTTAAAAATTTTCATTTTGGCCATAGAAACTATTTTCTCCAACACTGCCAGGCTATAAAACTCTAAGTGCTCATGACAAATTGTATCATAACTATCCAGCTCCAGCATGTGTGGCATGTAGCTCATTTCAAAAACCCAAATTCCCTGCGGAGATAAGTGCTGCTTTACATTTCTTACAAAATCAACCGGATTTTCCAAATCATAAAACATTGCGATAGAAGTTATCACATCCATCGTTTTATCGCCGATTGCTGAAGATAATTCTGCTGATGGAAATATATCTTGAACCACGGTGGCATTTTTCACTTCCTGGGCGACATCACTGGGATCGCAACCGAACTTTGTAAAATTTTTCGGATAATAATTCAATAATGTACCGTCGTTGCATCCAACATCCAATACGTTGCAATTATCTTTTCTCAAGAGTCCAAGTGTGCTATCTACAATTCCTTTTAAATGATCTCTCATTGTTTGATTTGTACCACTCCGGTACCAATAGGCCGCATATAAAATTTCCGGGGGAACACTATGCTCCATCTGTAATAGTCCGCACGCATTCTCATCTACCTGAGGGTTGCACCTTACCAGTGAACAGTTTATCTTTCTTTGTGATGGCATTTCTTTTCCAGGCTTTACAAATGAACCTTGTAAATATTGAGGTCCCAGGTCAATTACCGGTGTCAGTGATGCTGAGCCACAAACTCTGCAGGTTGTTCTTTTTCGTATATGCATGATTAGATTTATTTAAAATTGGTTGAATTAAGTTAAATCCCTACTACTTTTTAAAGCAACTTTCACTTTGAAAAAAATCATTTCTTTTGTTCAAAATAGCTACTCAATTACGGCCTGTATGATTCTACAATTACAAAACCTTACGCTCCCTGAAACAAAAAATATTTAATTGAACATCGTATGATGCCACCGCATTTTTTTCTCTTTTAAACGGCGTTGGATAAAGTGTAGCCGCTTCTTTGATGTAGAAATTAAATCCTGCATTGTTTAAAATATTTATAATCCTTGCCAATTCATTATTTTGGGCAAAGGTCCCATGATATTCAAGGAACAAGTTTTTCACAAAATACAAACTATCAGCAATATCTTCCATTACAACATTTTCCGCCCCCTCAATATCCATTTTCAGGAAATCGACTTCTCTTATTAAAAAATCTTTTAATCGAATAGCTTTTACTTCAATTGTATCAACCGTATTACTCGTTTCGATTTTACTTCCCATCGAACTTTTGTTTGAAAATAACAATGCTTTATTTTCGTCCCAAACGGCCTCTTTGTGCAATTGTACGTTTGTGTACCCGTATGAATCAATATTTTTTGATAAAAGATTAAAATTCGTTTCATCCGGTTCAAAAGCTATAATCTCAGCATTAGGATGTTGTTGTTTTAAATAAATAACACTCATTCCAATATTGGCACCACAATCAATAATATAAGCATTGTCAGGAAGTTGTATCTCATAAATTTTTTCAAGAAAAATTTCCTGCAACCCATGTAATAACTCTGGACCGCTATAGAAATAAAGACGCCTGCCAAACAAATTATGATACCTTAATTTATCGGCAGGCAGATGTTTGTAATACTTTATTTTCAACCAACTCAAATTCACTGCATTGTAAGGATTAGCCAATAGGTTACCAACTCTTTTTTTAATTCCCGTCGTGATATTTTTAAAAAAACTTTTTTCAGACATTCATCCTTTTTTAGTAAGTGGAAGTTAAAAATTTAAGTATCATTATTAGTTATACAGCGCCTAAGTGCTTGGTTCAAAATACAGCAACGATCTTTTAAAAATACTCAATTTAATTTTTTCAAAAAAAATGCAAGTCCTTCCCGTTTTCTTTCAGTTAAATTGTAGCTAATACATTCTGTGTAATAATTTTTTAAATCAAATGAAGTGTAAGGATTCGACTTAACTATTTCGTCAATGTGTTGCAAGCCTATGTCGTTTGCATCGTTAAATTCTTCTATAAATGCTTCGCTCAATGGTTTATTGCTGATCCATGCTGCAAAAACAAAAGGTAAGCCGGTGTGCTGTTTCCAGGCAAGTCCAAGATCATAATGAAAAGTTGAAATTCCCCTTTGTTCCAGGGCACGATCACCAATTACAACTGCAGCAGTTCTTCCTTTTATGAGCGACCTGAAATCACTACCAGCACTTTTAAAAACCGGTGTAATTTTCCAGAATTCTTTCATCAATACCTGAGCCAGTTTAACAGACGTGCGGCTTTGATAATCAAGCAACACTGTTTCGATCTGTTCAAGCGGCACTGCGCTAAAAAGACATACACTTGCCACTGCCCCTTCTGTGCCAATGCAATAATCACCAATGATATAGTATTCCTTCATCTCGGGCAAAATAGCAACTGGAACTAAACCTATGTCAATTTCGCTATTTAGCAATGCAGCGGCAATCTTTGCCGGATAATCAAAAGTTAACTCAATTTTATCCCGCATCATCCCTCGTTCAAATCCGTAAATAAGTGGTTTGGTATTTAAATAACTAACCGCACCTACCTTTATCTTTCCTGCCATTTAATAAAGTTTCATATTACCAACGCCCAATTAAGAAACAATCAATCCGGGTGAGCAAAGTTTAAAAACAGCCTCCACCGTACATAATTTTTTCTTTATAACTGGTTTAGTATAATTTTGACAGCAAATTTACAGGAACAACATGGATTTAAATCAACTGACCGCTATTTCCCCAATTGACGGACGTTATCGTAAACAATTACATCATTTAGATGAATACTTTAGTGAATATGCACTGATTAAATACAGGGTACTGGTAGAAGTGGAGTATTTTTTATTCCTGGCAGAAAAGAAGTTTTTTAAATTACCGGTTGCTGTAAAAACCCATCTGCAAAATGCTGCTGCCAATTTCTCTTTGGAAGATGCAGGTGTAATCAAAGAAACGGAAAAGATAACCAACCACGATGTGAAGGCGGTTGAATATTTTTTAAAAGCTGAGCTGGATCAATGTAAGGCAGGCCATTTAAAAGAATGGATTCATTTTGGACTTACTTCGCAGGATATCAACAACACGGCCATTCCCCTAAGCTGGAAGCATTCGATAGAACATGATTACCTGCCGGCCATCATTAACCTGCAGCACCAATTGGCACAACTGGCCAAAACATGGCAGGATATTCCAATGCTGGCACGAACGCACGGACAGGCAGCATCGCCCACCCGTTTAGGTAAGGAGATGATGGTATTTGTAGAAAGGCTGGAAAACCAGATCCAGTTGTTTAGCTTTATTCCTTTTATGGCAAAATTTGGTGGGGCCACCGGAAATTTCAATGCTCACCATGTGGCCTACCCGAAATACGACTGGGTAAAATTTGCCAATGAATTTACAGAAGAAAAGTTAGGCTTGCAACGCCAGCAATACACTACACAAATAGAACATTACGATACACTGGCCACCCATTTTGACGCCATCAAACGCATTAATACCATCTTTATAGATTTTTGCCGGGATATCTGGACGTACGTAAGCAGCGATTATTTCAAACAAAAAACAAAGAAGGGTGAAATCGGATCCTCCGCCATGCCGCACAAGGTAAACCCGATTGACTTTGAAAATGCAGAAGGCAATCTTGGTATTGCAAACGCTTTGCTGGAGCACCTTTCCGCCAAACTTCCGATATCAAGATTACAGAGAGATTTAACTGATTCTACCGTTTTGAGAAATATTGGAGTACCGTTTGCCCATACCATCCTGGCCATTAAATCAATGGAAAAAGGATTGGACAAACTGGTATTAAATGAAGCTAAACTGAAAGCTGACCTTGATAATAACTGGGCAGTAGTAGCCGAAGCGATACAGACTGTTCTACGCAGGGAAAATTATCCGCAGCCTTACGAGGCTTTAAAAGAGTTAACGAGGGGAAAAAGCGCTATCGACAAGAAAGCCATTCACGACTTCATCGGAAAATTAGAAGTGTCTGTATTATTAAAAAAAGAATTAAAACAGATTACGCCATACAATTACACCGGATTATAGATTAAAAGAATATATTCACAATTGTTAAAAAAATATTTGTTCGTATCACAAATGAATTCCAAATGAAAAGGTTGTTCTGTATCCTGTTATTTGCCACTAATTTTTGTAGAGCGCAGGTCAATTTAAATGCAGGCCTTAAGGCATATTATCAATTTTCGGGGAATGCCAATGACGCAAGCGGCAATAACCTGAATGGTGCAATTCAAGGTGGGGTGCAATTAACTACAGACAGGTTTGGAAACGCAAACAGTGCATATCATTTTAATGGTACAGACAGTAGAATCATTGTTCAGGATAACGGAGCACTTTCTACACAGGCATTTAGTATATGTTACTATTTTAATACAGAAGTAACCCGCCAACAGGTTTGCATTGGTAAAATTGAATATGGCACTGGCTTTGGGGCTACTTACAATTCAGTACTTTATCATCCGGTTAATGCAACACCTTTTTTTTCAGTGTTTGATCCGACCTCTTCCTGCACGATACAAGTGTTGCCCACTTATGCGTTCGCAGCTGTTTCACCCAATAGCATTCAAACAAACCAATGGTACTGTGTAGTGAATACTTTTGAAAACGGAGTCCAAAAGTTATACGTAGATGGTGTGCTGGTAAGTCAGCAAAGTTTATCTTTTACGCAAGCCAAGGCATGTACCAATACCAATTTTATAATTGGTTCCTGGTGGCAGGGAGATTTAATTTCCTTTCAGGGAAAAATGGATGAAGTTAGGTTTTACGACAGGGCCATCAATCAACAGGAAGTAAATTCATTGTGTAACCAAACAACGTCACTTAGCTGTAACAATTGGTTATATACACCTACAGTAGGATCTACCGCAAGTTTTGGTGATTTGGATGTGCCCGGAAATCAAATTACTATAGAAGCAACCATCAACAGAACCCAACCTTACGTGTCATTTGGAACCGATAATACAGAGGGAGATGTAGTGTCAAAACACAATAGCCCTGCTGATGTAAATTACTTATTAAGACCTAATCATGCTTTTATCACTACTACAGACGGTTTTTTTTCTACACCGGATGTTTGCGATATTGAATTAAATAAAACCTATCATATTGCACTGGTTTATGATGGGGTAACTTTAAAATTTTATAGAAATGGTTACTTAATGAGCCAGGTAAATGCTTCCGGTAATCTGTTTCAAAATAACTGGAACACCAGGGTTGGTCTTAACGACCCGGCATTCTGGAAAACACAATTTATTGGTTTCATCAATGAAGTTCGTATCTGGAATACTGCAAAAACCCAGGCTCAATTGAAAGCCAATATGAATTCGGCATTACCTAACCCTACCACCCAAACCGGTCTGGTTGGGTATTATACTTTTGATAATCTAATCAACAAACAGGGAAATACACTTTATAATGGCACATTGGCAGGAAGTGCATCCATCAATCAAACCAACCCCAATTGTACATTCGTGGCAGACTCTTGTAGCATCGTAAATATCCCTGGCGGTATTATCAACGATTATACACCAGTTTTGGAACTAAACACCTGCAAAAACCTGGTAACGGTAGAAGATGCAACTGCATTTTATATTGGTGATACGGTTTTAATGATTCAAATGAAAGGCGCCGTCATTGAAACTTCAAATACTGCCGCCTTTGGAACCATCACCGACTATAAAAATGCAGGCAATTACGAATTCAATTATGTAAAAAGTAAAAACGGAAATATCATTGAACTGTTGGATAGTTTAACCAGATCGTATGATGTTCCGGTCGGTAAAGTTCAATTAATCAGGGTACCTTATTACAACACGGCGAAGATAACCGCTACTCTTACCTGTTTGCCCTGGGATGGCAGCAAGGGTGGCGTGTTAGTATTGAATGTTAAAGATAGTGTAGCTATGGAAGCTGATATAGACCTGACTGGTAAAGGCTTTCGGGGAGGTAAAAGCCCCAATAGCTTTTCATTGACATTAAATTGTTCTGAAAATAATTATATATACCCCGCAGGTTCAATTAAAGCCGCTGCAAAAGGTGAAGGTATTGCTATTATCAATGACCAGATTGGCTGGGGAAAAGGTGCTGCAGCCAATGGGGGCGGCAGTGGTGTAGGGCACAATTCAGGTGGTGGTGGTGGTAGTAACGGCGGCAAAGGCGGATTGGGTGGCTACCAGTTACAGGCCTGTGGCAATGCAACTTTTGACAACCGGGGAATGGGTGCCAACAACCTGCAATATAGTAATACCCAAAATAAAGTATTTATGGGGGGTGGCGGTGGCGCCGGCCACGTTGACAATGCAGGCGGGTCCGATATGAATGGCGGAAATGGTGGCGGCATTGTCATCATCAATACAGGCAATATAAAAGCAAATAGTTTTAATATCATTTCCAGGGGTGGTAATGCATCACAGTGTTCAGCTCCACTTTATAGCAATTGTCACGATGGAAGTGGTGGCGGTGGCGGCGGTGGTGCTATTTTAATCAATGCCGGTAATTACCATTTGGCTATACCATTGATTGTTGCCGGAGGAAAGGGCGCAGATCTCGCTATTTTTGATTCAGCAGCAGGTGCCGGGAGAATTGGACCAGGCGGCGGTGGTGGTGCAGGTATCATTTGGATCAACACACCCGGTTTACCGGCCAATGTTACCACAAACCTTTCAGGCGGAATCAATGGCGTAATTCCTGCAGACAATAATAATCCATGGGGCACCACGCCCGGACTAACAGGCCTCAGTTTGTTTAATTTGCAAATACCGGTTGGTTCAAAAGCGTTCCTGAAAAACATTGATTCAGTAAAAATTAAGGATAGCATAATTAGCTGTAACCAGTTTGATTTTAAGGGAGTCGCTTACACAACAACATCACCTATAACCCAATGGCAGTGGAACTTTGGCGATGGCAATTTTGCCAACACACAAAACACCACCCATACCTACAATAGCATCAACACCTTCACTGTGTGGCTGGTTGTTACAGATATCAATGGTTGTAAAGACAGTACCAGCAACATCGTTTCAGCAACAGGTGGTATCAATTTCGACTTCGCCTACAAACAGGATATCTGCAATCCGCTATCTGTTCAATTTACCAATATTGGCGTAGCGCCATCCAGCACTTATTGGTCTTTTGGTGATGGCACAGTGGTTAGCGGAAACACGGCAACTACCCATGTTTATTCGAACCCCGGCAACTACGCCGTTAAATTCGGTATTTCAAACGGCACATGTACTGATACGATTGTGAAAGCGATTTCGGTAAAAATATTGGCCGCCGATATCATCAGCACCCGGGATACCACCATTTGTTTCAATGGCACCAAACAACTCAATACCATACCGGTATTAAGTTTCTGCTGGTCGCCTACCAGTTTTTTAAATGACGCCCTTTCTGCCAATCCTTTTTCTTCTTCCCCAGGCCCCATTACCTATTATTTTACTGCAGAAACGCCGGGAACAAATGTGATCTCTAATGGCGATTTTAGTTTGGGTAATACCGGATTTAGTTCTCAGTATAATTTTGCAAATCCCAACACCACCGAAGGTGAATATTTTGTAGGCACCAATCCGCAGGCATGGAATGGCAGCGTAAGCCCCTGTACTGACCATACTACCGGTACCGGTAATATGATGCTGGTAAAGGGATCCCCCATTATAAATGTAAACGTTTGGACCCAAGCAGTTGCGGTAACCCCCAATACCAATTATGCGTTTTCAACCTGGGTGCAGGCATTATACAATCCTAACCCGGCACAGTTGAGTTTTTCCATCAATGGTGGCACACTCGGTAGTTTAATCACTGCCAGTTTACCCACCTGCACCTGGAACCAGTTTTATACTACCTGGAATTCGGGTAGTAATACAACCGCAACCATTGCCATTGTAAACAAAAACACTTTTGTACAGGGCAATGATTTCGCATTGGATGACATTTCTTTCTCACCGGTTTTAATTGTGCGTGACAGTGTGCACATCAACATAGATACACCGCATGTCAAAACAAATGCAGACACGGTACTCTGTGCAGGAAAAACTGTCCAACTCAATGCTACCGGAGCCGTTGCGTACAACTGGATTTCCGGGACCGGCTTAAACAATAATGGAATCGCCAACCCGATAGCAACACCTACCAACACCACCCAATACATTGTAGCAGGCACCGATGGTTTTAATTGTACCGCAAAAGATACCGTAACGATTACTATTAACCCGCTACCAGTGATATCAAAATCAGTGGATTCAGTTATTTGCCGCAATGGTTCCATTCAATTATTGGCATCCGGCGGAACAGGCTATTCCTGGTCGCCAGCGGTTTCGCTGGACAATGCGGCCATTGCCAATCCAATAGCCAAACCGACCAGCAATACTACTTACCTGGTAACGGTAACAGGGGCCAATAGTTGCACTAAGACCGATTCTGTAAAAATAGCCATCCGCCCGATTCCTGTTTTTACCATCTCGCCTAACCAGGCAATCTGCACCGGTAATACAACACAGCTTACTGCAGGTGGCGGCAATTTGTATTTGTGGAGTCCGGCTGCATTGGTAAACAATGCCAACAGCAGCTCGCCCAGCACAAATACCAATACCACTATCACGACTACCTTTACTGTAAAAATAAAAGACAATACCTGCAACGATTCTACCAGTTTAACGACTACCGTAGTGATTAACCCGCTGCCAGCAGTGAATGCTGCCAAGCTAAATGATATTGACTGTGTTTTTTCTGCTGCGCAACTTTCTGCAAGCGGAGCCAACCGCTATATTTGGTCGCCCGCAACGGGGTTAAACAATGCCAATATCCCAAATCCTTTGGCAACGATTACTAGCAGACAACAATACCTCGTTACCGGTACAGATACTCTTACCAATTGCAGTGGTAAAGACACGATCACGGTTTTTATTAAAGGCCCTTTTGATCCAACATTTTTTGTCCCCAATGCATTTTCTCCCAATGGCGATGGCATCAATGATTGCTTCCGGGTTAAAAATTATGGCACCGTAAAAATTGCAGATATCACCATTTACAATCGTTTCGGCAAGCTGGTATTTCATTCAGCCAATGTAAATGATTGCTGGGATGGCACCTACAAAGGGAATCCTGTTGACCCTGATAATTATGTGTATTATATTAAAACATTCAACGACTGTGGTGCAAATACAAAGAAGGGGAATCTGGTTTTAATAAGATAATATTAAAGGAGACGTTATTGAAATGTTGTTTACCTATAGTCGTATTTTAAGGGGGCTGCCTTGAAACCCACGGATGAAAGATTGTTCTGCAAAAAATGTTCAACCCCTTCGGAGTTGTGCCCAGAGACAATATTGCTTTACCATGGGTTTCACCCACGGATATTCAAATTCAACCCCTTCGGGGTTAGCTCTGATAAATATATAAATCAGAGAGTCTACCATTCAAAAATTTTATTTGTTCCTGAAAATACTGCGCATTGCTAACAATCAAAGCAAAAAATAAAGTCCGGTTATTCAGATTCAGATAAATCAGGCATGATTGAACTTCCGGGCAGAAAAAATTAAACTATCTTATTTTAAAGAATCTCCTTCTTTAAAACGACCCATTGAAAAAATTAAATCAAGTGCCATTCTTAGGAGTCACAAATGCGCAACATCTCCATCCGAAAGATGCGTCTTATCAGCTTGCTCAAAAGTTTGTGTTTTTAAATAAGTTTTATCAAGCTTGTGCATGCTAATATATGAGAATTTGAAATTCGGGCACCTGGCCAAAAAACAGTTCATTTGTTAGACTGAACTCTAAATCAGCGGCTTCAAACGAATTGAATTAACATTGACATACCTGAGCATATAATCAGTACATCAGCACATCAGCACATCAGTACATCAGCACATCAGGACATCAGGACATCAGCACATCAGCACATTAGCACATTAGCTAATTTACTCACTTATGTATTTCACTCGTAAAATGAAACTCAATATCCGGATTGTTCTGTCTTTCGGTGTTTAGGAACCACTCGCTTTGGGCAAGGTACACCAGGTGTCCATCTTTGTCTTCAGCGATATTGGCCTGTTTAAAGCGGATGAAATCGTCCAGCTTTTTGGGGTCTTTGCTGGTAAGCCAGCAGGCTTTATAAAAAGGTAAGCTATTCATTTGAACCGAGGCTCCATACTCCTGTAGCAAGCGATACTGGATGACTTCAAACTGCAATTCACCCACACAACCAATGATCTTTTTATTGCCACCAAACTGGGTAAACAATTGTGCCACGCCCTCATCAGTTAATTGCAATAAACCTTTTTCCAATTGTTTGGTCTTCATTGGATCCTTGTTCTGCACCTCTTTAAATATCTCGGGAGAAAAGGATGGAATACCGGTGAAATAAAATTTTTCCCCTTCCGTCATGGTATCGCCAATTTTAAAATTACCGGTATCAAACAAACCTACTACATCGCCGGGATAGGCATCATCGATCACCTCTTTCTGACGGGCCAAAAAGCTGTAGGGATTGCTGAAACGAAAATCCCTTTCAAGGCGAACATGATTGTAATATTTGTTGCGTTCAAAACGTCCGCTACATACTCTTAGGAAGGCAATTCTGTCCCGGTGCTTGGGATCGAGGTTGGCATGTATCTTAAAAATAAATCCGCTAAACTTATCCTCCTGGGGCAACACATCCCGTTCGGTGGTATGCCTTGGTCTTGGGGTAGGTGCAATGCGGATAAAAGTATCCAGCATTTCCTTTACGCCAAAATTATTAACGGCACTACCAAAAAAAACGGGAGCCGTTTTACCACTCAGATAATCCGCAATATTCAATTCGCCATATACACCATCAATCAGTTCTACATCCTCCCGTAACGTGGCCGCATCCTTCTCTCCTATTTTAGCATCCAATAAAGGATTGCTTAAGTCGGTAAACTCCAGCACATCTTCATCATTGGCTTTTGTACCGGCGGTAAACAAAATCAAACTTTTTTTATGCAGGTCATACACACCCTTAAAATCTTTCCCACTGTTAATGGGCACCGTCATCGGGTGCAATTGCAGTTTTAATTCATTTTCAATTTCCTCCAGCAAATCAAACCGATTTTTACCATCCCGGTCCATTTTATTGATAAACACAATAACCGGTGTATTGCGCATGGCAATTACTTCCATCAAACGTCTTGTCTGGTCCTCTACTCCATTTACACTATCAATCACAAGTACCACGCTATCTACTGCAGTCAGGGTTCGGTAGGTATCTTCTGCAAAGTCTTTATGACCGGGTGTATCCAGCAAATTGATCAGGTGACCTTCATACTCAAAAGTCATCACACTGGTAGCCACACTGATACCACGCTGCCGTTCAATCTCCATGAAATCGGAAGTGGCATGCTTCTTTATCTTGTTGCTTTTTACCGCACCTGCTGTTTGAATGGCGCCACCAAATAACAGGAATTTTTCCGTTAAGGTTGTTTTACCGGCATCCGGGTGAGATATAATAGCAAATGTTTTACGCTTGTTGATTTCGTTGATATACTTCATCTTGTCTGCTTGGTTCGTGGTTCACTCAACAGTTTGAAAGTAACTGGCTGAAAGTAGATCGTTCTACGACTGTCGCCCTGTGATGTCCCATTTTTGGGCGCAAAGGTAAGGTTTGAAAGACAGTATTGCAAAAGGGCTGTTTTGGTGGAGGGATTCAATTGTTTGCAGGGGATGATAATGACAAAAAAATCGTTCGTTGCTTTAAACCGAACCGTTGGTGACAAGCATTAAGAACCACAAATCTCCAGGTTCCGACCGACTGTTTTGTAAGCAGCATATTGTTTGATGTGATAACACGAATTTTAGGCACTAATTACACGAATTAAGGACTAACTACAGTATTAATGAGAGTTTTATAATCCGTACAGTAGATTAAATAGTACGACAACTTGCAGTTAACACAGCAATAGTATTCTGTTAAGCCTAAGTCACTTGAAGTGATCACACGAATTTTAGGCACTAATTACACGAATTAAGCATTCACTACAGTATCAATGCGATTTTTATAATCCGTATAGTAGATTAAATAGTACGCCAACTTAAAGTTAACACAGCATTAGTATTCTGTTAAGCCTAAGTGACTTGAAGTGATCACACGAATTTTAGGCACTAATTACACGAATTAAGCATTCACTACAGTATCAATGCGATTTTTATAATCCGTACATTAGATTAAATAGTACGACAACTTGCAGTTAACACAGCAATAGTATTCTGTTAAGCCTAAGTGACTTGAAGTGATCACACGAATTTTAGGAACTAATTACACGAATTAAGCATTTACTACAGTATCAATGCGATTTTTATAATCCGTATAGTAGATTAAATAGTACGCCAACTTAAACTTGACACAGCAATAGTGACGTATCATCTTTGACTTGTCTGAGATGAGTACTTCTAGTGAGTCACCCTTTGGGGGTGACTCACTAGAAGTACTCGCCAATTAATACGTCTCTTAGTATGACATCATCTCTTTCAGCAAAACAAGATTGGCAGACAATGTACCCTTAATTCAATAAAGCCCTAATACTAAATTTTAAACAGTTGCTTTATATTTTATTAAAAGCATACCAAAAGCTGACCAACCCTATTTTAACTGCGTATTTAATACGGTACCTTTGCAGCCCGGTGCCTCAGGAACCGCCAAGCAGTTATCAAACAGGTTTGCTAAAACAATTCCCGTTAAATCACCCAATAAAAATTGCCATCAAAAAAGACTCCATAAATATCGCTACCGCAACAATTGCTAACGCTCCGGCAGCCGATGGTTGGTTTAGCTCAGATAAAACCTTCAATTCATTGTACCCGACTGATATCATTGCACTGGCTGGTAAACATTGGACGCCATTGGTGGTTGCATGTATGGCCGCTGATTTTTTGGCTACTGAAAAAAGAACACGCATCCTGGATATTGGGAGTGGAGTTGGCAAATTTTGCCTGGCGGCAGCACATTATAAACCCAATGCCGTTTTCACCGGCATAGAACAAAGAGCGCAACTGGTAGCACATGCAGATAATGCAACGCTGCAACTTGGCATCAAAAACGTTTGCTTCCTGCATGGCAATTTTACAAAACTGGACTTTAAGCAATATGATCATTTTTATTTCTACAATTCTTTTTATGAAAATTTTGACTTTACCACCAAAATTGATAACAAGGTTAGTTACTCCAGCGAATTGTATCATTCTTATGCCCATCACCTAAAAAAACTATTGCAACAAAAACCTGCAGGAACCAGACTGGCTACTTTTCATAGTCTTGAAGATGAGATTCCCGATGACTTCCTTGTAGTAGGTTCAGAACTGGAAAATGTATTGAAATTTTGGGAGAAGGTATAGAGGGAAGGAAGGAAGCCACCGGCCCTAATGTACCTTGGGCGCCGTTATTGCGTCTCCCGACCAACAACTGAAGTTTAAGCAGGTTTGGATTAATTGCAGGGCAATACCGGAGGAAGCGAACAGCTATTAACCTTTGCGCCGGAGTGGGCTATCTGGTTGCCAACCTTTTAGAACAGTAATTCCGATATTATACAAGATAGAAGGTTGGCAACCCTGTCCTGAAAGCTCTTTGCGAAA
>JBBQKO010000034.1:0-22592 GCA_038327005.1 Chitinophagales bacterium
AGGATTACCTTTTCTGTAGCCTTATCAAGTGTATCATTTTTAAATGTAAATCTTGATAAACGATTTACCGAAGTATCCTTAGGACTGTAATAAATATAGATCCAATTATTTTTTGCAAAGTCGGGATCCTTTGCCAACCCAAGCATTCCTTCTTCTACATTTACACCAGGAGTAGTCGTTTTAAAATAGGCTTCTAAAAAACCAACCTGTTTCACTTTTTTGGTATCGTTTTTATACAACATTATTTCACCACGGCGCTGGATCACCAGGATATCCATATTAGGTAAAATGGTCATTTCTGTTGGTTCATAAAACTCGCCCTGCGAAAGTTGCATTTTGGTAAAACGGTTTTCTTCCGGAGGCAATTGTGATTTCACTTTCGCATAATCCAATGCCTTATTATCACCAATTGCATATTGAATACCACCTAAAATATGTTTCAAATAATTGGCTTCGGTGAAAGATTCTTTGGTATGCCCCAGCTCGGTATAAAAGGCCCTTCCACCATCATATTCATGGTACCATGCCATGGGATGATTGTCGCCATTCTTTCCACCTTGGTAGCTTTTTTCATCAATCGTCATGATCACTTTGATATCCTTGCTAATTTTTTTAAAACTATAATATTCATCCGTGCGTTTCCAGTTGAGTGGTAATCCCTTTGTTGCCAGGGTATTTGTATCCGTCACGTTCAACACGCCTTCCTGAATATTTGGAAAGGTATCATTGATACCGGGATGGTCTAAAAAATAGGCTCCGGCGAGGCGGCCATACCAGCCCCAGTCGTATTCACAATCGGTTGCTGCATGAATGCCCATATAGCCACCACCTGCCTGTATAAATCTTTCAAAAGCCGCTTCCTGCTTGTAATCCAGCACATCGCCGGTGGTACTTAAGAAAACAACGGCCGCATATTTTTTTAAACTGTCTTCTTCAAACATGGCTGCATTGGAAGTAGTATCCACATCAAAATTATTTTGACTGCCCAGTTGTTGTATGGCAATATTTCCATCGGCGATTGATTCATGGTGATAGCCGGCTGTTTTACTAAACACCAGTACCCTGGGCTTACCGGATTTTTTTGTGCAGGAAAAAATGAAAAGGATGACGGTTAGCAACATCAGGCTTTTCATGACTACAGGCGAACGATTCATATTTGACAATTGGTTTTTAATTTTTTTGTAAAAAGAAATCAAAAGATAAATGGTTTATCTGTGATTACAATATTGTGTTGGGATTTCAGGATTTTGAGGCACGAATTTAAGGCATTTTACACACGAATTTTTGGCTTTAATTACACGAATTTTTGGACACGATCCGATTGCTATCGGATTGTACGAATTTTTAGAACGAATTTCACGAATTAAAAAATTATACTATGCCTGTTAAAATTTAAAGTTAATGCAACACCATAAGCTTACTCAGCCAGGCCCAATTTATCTTTTACAACTTTATTGTTCCTATTTTAATTTACTTAACTGCTCTCTGTAATATTTTACTGTTTCAATTACAGAAGGGAGGTTGCTTGGTAAATCCTCTGCATCCCGCTCAATATAAATATGACCTTTGAAATTTTGCCTTTTTAATTCTGTAAAAATAGCCGGAAAGTTTACCACACCTGTACCTACTGGAACATCTTTTAAGGCAGGATCATTGAAGGCCGCAATGTCTTTTAAGTGAACACCGATGATATGACCACTTAGCTTTTTAACTGCTTCCAACGGATCAATGCCGCTCTTTGGCCAATGGCCCAAATCGGCACAGGCACCAAAATTTGAATGACCTTTGAGAGCGAGTAAAACCGTATCCGGATTCCAATACTGACTGACGCCCTTCCAGTGTTCGTGAATGGCTACTTTTATTCCGTAAATCCCGGCCAGACTATCAATGCTATCCCACATTTTTACAGGAGGTTCGCCTGTTACAAATTTTACCCCCAGCCCTTTGGCAATATCAAATTGCTTTTTCCAGGATTCAATGGTAGAATCGCCCGCAACGTAAATGGATTCCAGCTTTAGCCCCTTTGCAATTACCATTGCCTTTAGTTTTTCAATACCCACCGGCGAGAGCTGCCCAACCAATGAGTCTTTAAATTCGGGTCCTGTTTTGTGAAAAGTATTTGGTTCAATATAAGTTACACCTGCACTGTCTACTTTATCCAATGATTCAGGAAAATTAAATGTATGAAAAGTCCACAATGCGATACCAAATTTCCAGTCTTTGGTAGGGTCTGTTATTGATGCGGAATCTTTGCTTTCACTGGCGGATTGCTGGGAGGCGTTGTTACACGCAGTAAAAAAAACGAGGCAAACAAAGAACGGCAAGATCATTTTTTTCATATTGAATCATTTTTATTTTTGAAGGTTGAAGTTCCGCATTTGTACTCAGAGTGATTGGTATTTTTTATAATCTAATATCTATGGCCGTTGCGATTCGTTGGTTTGTTTTTCCGATTCTGGCTTCGTGTTTACTCCTGAAGAAATAATTACCTTGTAGAAAATTCATACATTCACTCAAATGAATTCAGTAAATATTTATCGGCTCATCTCCGTTGATGAAGATGATGTAACGACTATTGGAAGATGAGCTCGTGTTGCTGATAGTAAAAATTATTGAAACCAAAATTGATGTGGGCAAAGAGGTGGACGTGATATCGTACCATAAAACACCACTCAAGAAAATTATACTCAATGGCATCATCACCTTATCCACAGATTTTTATTGAATGGGAGAAAAACAGCCCAATTAACACTTGCTAAATCGATGGAACATGTTGCGGTGAATTTCCATTTGAGGTTGAGGGATTCGTTGTGAACCCACATACGCAGAAAAAAAACATCGATGGCCATCAGCCGTCGCTGCACTTTCATCTGTTGTTCCGGCTATCCGCTACAAGGCCGGCACAGCCCCAACACACAAATCCCTCACCGGGCTTTCCGCTCCTATCCGGCAGCTCTTCAGCGGTAGATCGTTGTTGGGCTTTTATTGTGTTGTGTGTAGTTGAGCGGACTGGATTAATTTGCTTCCTTGCAATGTCTTTCATCAAGTTTAAGTAGAGCCGAGAACATTGCGTGTAATTGGATTACGTATTGCTTTTATTGAAATCCATTTATTCGATGCTTTCGCAATCGGATTTCATGAAGTTGATACCAGGGTGAATACCTCTTCAGTCTAAAATCAACTAATGCAAAAAGCGTGTACATTGTATTAGTAAACGCAAACTTTTTTTTTGGTTAGCGCTTCGGCTGTTGGTCAGAGAAACAACAACAGCGTGACGGGAAAGATGATTTATTTTGAAGCATAACAACAACGGGAGGCGGCGTGCCGGAATAGGTAATTTTTTTTAAGGGCATACGAGCGACGGCAACCAGATTCCTTAAAAACTTTTATTGCCATTATGCATTTAATTCAATGTGAACAGAGGTGCCTTTTCCATCAGCAGATTGCACATCCAGGGTACCTTTTAAAAAATCAACCCGGCTTTGAATATTAGTCCACCCAATACCTTTTACGCCTTGTAAAATGATTGGATCAAACCCTTTGCCATCATCTTCTACCGTTACAGAAAGCTGGCCGTTTGATTTGGTAACCTGAACAATAGCTGTTTTTGCAGCGGCATGCTTTATGGTATTATTGATCAATTCCTGTACTATACGGTAAATGGTTATTGCTGTGGTTTGATCAATTACTTCATTCGCTAATCCGATTGATTGGTAATTTATTTTTAATGCACCCGTTTGATTGATATCATTGCAAAAATCTTTTAATGCAGTATCCAATCCAAATTTAACCAGCGCTTCGGGCATCATGTTCTGTGCTACCCTGCGCATTTCTTTGATAGAACTGTCCAGCATATCCATGCTGCGTTCAAAAGCCTGTGCATTGTCAGGCGTCATAATTAAATTTCCTTTCATAGTACTTAATGAATATTTAATACCGGATAACATGCCACCCAGTCCATCGTGTAAATCTTTTGCCAGCCGGGTACGCTCCTGCTCTTCGCCTTTTAATACGGCTTCGGTGGCGGTTAGTTGTTGTTGCGTTTCCAAATCATTGATGCGTTGCAACTGGTTTTTTTGTTTGTGCCGGTAATTGATAATAAGTAATACCGAAATAACTAGCACCGCTGCCGCACTACCAATCACAATGTAATTGATGAAGCTTTTTTGTTTCAGTTGCGATTCCTGCAATTTTATTTTAGCTTCCTTACTTTCTGTTGCATACTTCGCTTCAAGATCTACTGCATATTCCGCCATTTCTTTTTTCTTCATACTTTGATCCAATGCGCTCCATTTAAAATCCCACACAGCAGCACCGGAAAAATCCTGCTGAGCATATTTTATGGTAGAGATGGCCGAATAAAGACTTTCCATAGGCGTCAGTATGCTATCAGCTTCCGCAATTTTCAATCCTGCTCTAAATTCTTTTTCTGCAACATCAAACCGCTTTTTTAAAGTATAATCGTAGCCATATATCAGGTGCCGGTAGCTGGCACCACTTTGATCAGATTCATCAAAGGTGGATTCCATATCCCTCATCTTGCCTGCAATCCTGGCTATGTTCTTTTGATCGGCAATATTAAAATAAATTACACCGAGATTGATCAATGCATTTTGTACCGATCGTATTCTTTTATATTTCTGCCCGTCTGTTAAAAGTCTTTCAAAAACAGGTATCGCTTCCGCATTTCTATCGGTAGAAATATAACAGTTACCCAGGTTGTTCAACGAAATAAGTAAGCCTTTAAAATCTTTGTATTGTTCGCCCAACGCAACGCCTTTTTTTCCATAAGCAATGGCCTTGTCGTACAGTTCCATTTCACTGTATATTCTGGTAATGTTGCCATACATGGTAGCCACATTGTTGGTATCTTTTACCTTTTCAGTAAGATCCATTGCATAAGCACTGTACTTGATAGCAGAATCTTTTTTACGCAGGTTCCAGTAAAGACTGAAAAGGGCCCGGTAAGAATTTGCCTTTTGAAAGTCATCTTTAAATTGCGCTGCCACAGCAATTGACTTCAGACAATAGTCAACAGCCATTATGTTATCAAATTTTGCATGGTAGATTTTTACGAAAGCATGGTAACACCGATAGCGCTTCACGTCTGCATGTAGTTTATTGATGAGTGCTTCTGCCTGTTTGTTATAAAAAAGCGCAGAGTCGTTTTCCACATCCAGGTAAGATGCTTGTAGCTCATTGAGAATATTAATACGGGCAGTATCTTCTTTACTATTTTTAAGAGCCAGCAGCAAGTCATTCATCTCTTTATCCTGCGCAATGCCAGAACATGAAATACCAAACAGAAATGCTATAAAAATAATAATGCGGAACATCATATAATTGAACTATGAAAAATTGGCGAAGCTGATTCAGCCACCAAGATAAAAAATAGTTTATCTATTATACAAATTAACCAGCTTCTTATCTGGTTTTACATCCCCTTTTTCCATGATTTTTTCTAATTGTATAAATATCCTGTTTTTAGAGAATATACAAAATGAAAAAAGCTTTTCACATTTACAGCATAAAAACGGTATCATGAAAAAAATAATCTTATCAGCAATGGCAATCGTCATATACACGGCAAACGCTGCGCAACATGGTGGGTCGGTAGTGGTGGAAATTAAATCCATTACCTGCCAGCTAGGCGTTTCACGTAAATATTTTTATAAAAAAAGCAGCTCCTTTGAAACCCTCTGCTGGAAAAAGTATCCTAAGATATTGCAACGAAAATTACCAGCTAGTGGAACCAACTATTGCCTTATACTAAAATGTCAGAACCTTTACTACAAGAAATGATTCACCTACCGCCCACATTGATAAATAGCAATTTTCTGCATGGAATAGTTTTTTATTTTAAGCCATTGCAACCCTTTTTTAACTATTGCGTATTTACTTATTATAGCAGGCTTAATTGAACAATAAATTTGATTAAACAACCCGGCACACTTGAATAAGGAAGATGAATTCTTTCGAAGAAAACTGAAACAATTAAATAGTTGCACTGTACAATTTTTAGGTAAAGGAAAACAAACGAAAATTATGAATAAAGCAAGGAAGTTAATGGTGTTAGCGTTTATATCATGCTGGCTAATGGCCTGTTCTAAAGAAAGCCCGCTTACTGAAGTGCCTGCTACAGACAATATAGACACAAGCAACGGGGCAGTAAAATATACCGGCAGTTTTATAAGTGCACCTGGCAAAAGTGCCTCTGGCACAGCACTGGTCCTGTTAAAAAATGGTATATATTCGGTAGCTTTAAAAAAAATGAATGTAAGTGGTGGACCAGATTTGCGTGTGTATCTTTCAAAACAACTGCAACCTGCAGATTATATTGATCTCGGCAAATTAAAATCTACCAGCGGTGACCAGGTGTACCAGGTAGCGAATAACGTAGATTTTACCACTTACAAATATGCACTTGTTTATTGCAAGCAGTTCACTGTGTTATTTGGCAGTGCGGAGTTAAAATAAAAATTGAATTGTACTTATAAATTGTTGGTTTCGATTTGGAAAATATAACAAATATCATAAAAGGGTGTAAACAACACAACGATAAATATCAGCGGATAATTTATAACCAGTATCGTGGCTTTGCTTTAAAAATAGTGTTCCGTTACATTTACAGATACGACAAAGCAGTGGATGTAGTAAATGACGGTTTTGTAAAACTTTTCAGAAGCTTTGAAAAATTTGAACCGGGTGATGATGCTGATCATGAAAAAAAATTCATGGGCTGGTTTAAAAGAATTTTGGTTAACACAGCCATAGATGAATTACGAAGAGGCAGTATGCTTCCTGAAATAGGCGGCATACCAGAACATGTTTGGGAAATAAAGGACAATAGCCAGAATGCAGACCACCTATTGCTATACAAAGATTTAATCGTTCTCATTAAAGAACTTCCACCTACCTGTAGGGTAGTTTTTAACCTATATGCAATTGATGGCTACACACACAGTGAAATAGCAGACATGATCAAAATACCTGTTGGCACATCAAAATCAAGCCTTTCTAGGGCAAGGAGCATATTGCAAAATCGAATTAAAAAAATGGAGGAGGAAAAGTTATGTCGGATGTAGAAAATAATATGGATGACTTATTCAGGAGAGCCGCAGAAGGTTATCCGCTTAAAAACGCTCAGGATGACTGGGATACTATTGCGTCTTTACTAAAGCACAACACGGGTTCTGCTGGCGATAATCACCGAAAGAAAAATTTAAAAAAATACAGCATTCTGTTACTTTCTTTAAGCCTGCTTTTGTTGATAGCAGGATTCATAGCAAACTATAGTGCGAACAAAAAAGGCTCGCCTGTAGCCAGCCAGGTTGAAAGCAAGGTAAAAGCTGAAGAAATTAAAGAAAAGGACTACAATGATGTTACAGCGGCTGTTGCAGCCCCAGATAAAAAAATAACGGATAAACAGCAACGACTGAATTATACCAATGATGATAACACGAAGCAAGATCGCCTAAATACAAGAAACATGACAAGGCTTTCTAAAAAAAGAAAATACCATTATAATATCTCCGGCGGAGGAGGCGATAATATTGCATCAGAAAAAATACCGGCAAATTATGAGTCTGGTGTAACTGAGCAAATGTTTCCGAAAAAAATCAGCAATGCAAAAGGGTTCATACAAATCCATCATGCGTCTGAATATGCTGTCAACGATTTTGTATTACGTCAATCAATTTCATCCGTACAACCGGCCGGTAAAAAAGAGAATATCACTGCAGAAAAAAAGGCTTCAGTTAACAAGAATGGAAAAGCAAAAAAAATACAAGGAATTTATCTGGGCTTTATGTTTGGCGCTTCTGTTAACCAAATAAAAACGCAGGGACTTAGAAAACCAGGATATGATATTGGTGTGATAGCAGGTTACCAAATTAGTAAGTCATTATCACTTGAAACTGGATTTATGTACGATAGGAAGAATTACTTTAGCAGTGGGGAATATTTTGACATGTCAAAATTGAGCGCCACGATGCCTGCAAGTATGAAGTTGCTAAGTATGGAAGGTAGCTGTTCTGTGTTTGAAATTCCTGTTAAAATAAAATATAACCTGCGTAGCAAAGGCAATTCACATTTTTATTCAACCGCTGGCATTTCTAGTTACATCATGACGAATGAATACAATAAATACCGGTCAGTAACAAATGGAACAGAGCAAAATATTACCGGCAAATATAGTGATAATGCCCGCTACCTTGCTGCTGCACTTGATGTTAGCCTCGGTTACGAAAGTGAAATTGGTTCGTACGGCAATATCCGCATAGAACCTTACCTGCAAATACCGCTGAAGGGTATTGGGATGGGCTCCCTTCCAGTGATGACGGCGGGCCTGCACATTGGATTTACCCGCCCCATTCGTTAGCAAAATAATAAATATGGCATTACCTTTTTTCAGTAAAAAACTGAACAGGGAAATCTTTTTCCGATTGAGAAACCTTTATCCAAAAACTTGCTTAGCGTTAAGGGTGAATGGTCAATGGTCAATATTTCACCACCCGATGTATTGTATTGGCATTAAATCAGGTAAGCCTCAAAGCGACAAAATTTTTTTGAGATACGTATAAATGCAACAAAAGAAATATCGCCGCAATGGGGCTTATATAAAATCACTAAAATTATTTCTACCAAAATATGGGCTGGGCAGGGCTATAGCAAGGAGTTTGAAAAGACATTGACCTTTTTAAATTGATGCCAATGCGGTCTATCCGGGCACAAATCAAACAGTCATTTAATTCTTAACAAAACACTACTGGTGTCTACATGCTATTATAAATTCTTAATGAATCATTTCATGAAAAAAATAATTGTTGCAATCTTTATTATTTTTCCGGTAGTGGCTTTTTCGCAGGTGCTTTTAAAAGCCGGAGGAGCCTTCGGTAACCGCTGGAACGAAACGCTAAATTCACAAACACTGGGCAAAGGTTTCAGGCTTTCTGGTGAAAAATTTATTGTTCAACAGTTTGCTATTGGTATAGGTATTTCTTATTTGTCTTTCGATCCCAATAAGCTGATCAACGTTGGCTTTAATGCTTACAGCCTGCAATGCACCTATTATTTTAATACAAAAAAATTACAGCCTTATCTTGGTGGCGGAGTTGGTTACACCCGTTATAAAGATAAAACAACAATTGATTTAGGCAATGGTAATGCCGCAACACAAAAACGGGATAAAAATTATGGTGTCATTTCACCTTACCTGGGCTTGCAGTATAAGATTAACAAACAAAACAGCGTTGGCTTTTTTGTACAGGTAAATACTGACTTTGTTCCGGTAGCAAATATTCCGCCCATTGGATTCTTAGCTGCGACAGCAGGCATCAGTTATTATTTACCAGGCCATTAATATTTGTATGATTATAAATTTCTTTTCAATCAATCAATCATTAAAATTTAAAAAAACAAACAATGAAAAAGACTATTTTTCTACTGATGGCTGTGGCCACAATCTCCCTTGGTGCATGTAAAAAAACGGAAACCGTAACTGAGTTTTCTAATTTACCAATAGGCACTATCACCACCCTCAAAACAGGAATCATTACCCAGCAAAATGCTCCTGGAACACCGCCTACCAGCGGTACCCTTTCTGTAATACAGGATTCAAAAGGCACACAGTTTCTAAAATTAGATGCCAATTTTATTTCCGGCTTTGCTACTGGAACAGTAGCTGTTTATTTTGCCAAAACAAACGGAGAAATAAAAAACCAACGCAATGGCGGTACCACTCCAACCAATGTACTTGCTGTAGGTTTTGTGGATAAAGTGGGTGAAAAATATTTTCAGCTCAGCAGTGCAGGTTCGTTTACTGGTTTTTCTTTTGTTGTTTTTTATTGCGAAACTGCGGAGAAAAATTTTGGTTCAGCACCGCTTAATTAGTGTCATGTCGCAAACTAAGTGGCGTATTAATTTTCAGGTTCTCCCGGTGAGTCACTCCCAAAGGGTGACTCACCGGGAGAACCTATCTCTCTCTGACAGGTTAAAGTTGACAAGTCACTACTGTGCATGAATATACCAAACAAGGAAAATTTTTACAGGGTATATATTTACAATTCTAATTTAGTAATTAAGAATAAAACGGTGACTTATGAAAATAATAGAACGGGTATTTCTGTGCAGCCTATTGCTTAGCTGCAATATTGGCTTTGCGCAAAAACAGTCATACAAAGAAAAAAATTTATTTGGGCTATCAGTAAATGCAGGGCCAGGCAGTTTTGCATCTGCAATTTCCTGGACACACAATCATGCTGTTGGTAAAAAACAGCGGTTTAATATTGGCTACGGGCTGCGGTTTACAAATTTTATTGGGTCCGACCTGGATTATACCACAGCGCCTGCAAAATACACCAGCGGCAAATCAAGTATTGCAGCACTGTTTTCCGAAAATATCCCTGCAAATATTGACACGGTAAGTTTTGCAAAATCACAAACCTATTTTTTAAACGCAGGAATTTATTTGTCGTACCTGCTGCCCTACTTTAAAAACCGGCTTGAAATAGGTGTAAATATTGATGCGATTGGTTTTACTTTTGGTTCCCGGCAAAATGCAGTCTATAAAAATAATACGGTAACGGCAAAGCCTACCTCCCTTAATTTGCTCCTGATAAGTGATAGCGACCAAGGCTCTCTAAATTCTGAATGGTATGTAAGTTATTGGGTAACTCCAAAGCTGGCTGTAAAACTGGGATATGAATTTTTATTCAGTGAATATACTACGGATACAAAAATACAGCAGTTACCAACCCTTAATGAATCATATGACCGTTTTCGTTTTAAATCATCCATGATTATGCTGGGAGTATCATTTGCGCCTTTCAGGAAGTAAACAATCACTTTTAAAAAAAAATGCCATGAAACGGATAGCTATTTTTTGCTGCTCCATGTACTTCTTTTGCTCTTCCCTGTTGGTTGCCCAAAGCTATATTCCTTCTGATAAAGGGTCTGCGGTTACATTCGCTATTAGAAATTTTGGATTTAACGTAAGTGGCTCATTTAAGCATTTACAAGGCAGTATTAAATTTGATCCAAACAATCCGGAATCATCCGTTTTTAAAGTAACCGTGGATGCTGCTACCATCGATACTGATAATGGCTCAAGGGATAGCCATCTTAGGAAAGAGGAATATTTTGATGCGGCTAAATACCCGAAGATTTTATTTTCATCCGATAAAGTAGAAAAAACTAATACAGCCGGATTATATATTGTTAAAGGAAAATTTACAGTGAAAGGAATAAGTAAATCAATCTCAATACCGTTTAGTGCAGTGGCACAAAATGGAGGCTATCTTTTTAATGGAAAAGTTGTGCTAAACCGGAGAGATTTTAAAGTGGGCGGAAATAGTATGGTATTGTCGGATAACCTGACTCTAACCCTCAATGTATTTGCTTCAAGAGAATAGACTGAATATTTTTTTCTGCATTCCATTTTTTAGATAAATGAATTTGTTTCTTACTCAATAAAATTTACAGCAGAAAAAACGGACCCGAATTTCATTTTGTAAAAAGGAGCATAGAGGTCTACAACCAACAATTAAACTTCGTTAGGTCAGCAATACTCCAACGATGAAATTATATCTATACGAAATGATTCGAGAAGAAACTGGGTACCGCATGTTTTTACCACACCTCCCAATCCGCCGCAATCGTTTCATTCCTCGAAGTAGGCTTTTGCATTCCACTGGTCAATTGCTCCACCCGCTCTCCTACTATCTTTTTTAATTCGCTAATTTTTAGCGTTGGATATTTTTCCATGGCTTCTAAAATACTAAAGGTGAAGACACCGTTTTTCAGATCGCCTCTTTCCAATGCAAACTGGTTGCCCGCTGCGGCGGAGATGATGGTGGCACCGGTACTCTTGCCCACATTTACAAAGAGGCTTTGCATCAGTTCAAAACTATTTTTTAAACCTACCTGTGGTTGATTGTTGTTTCTGATAATGACGCCTTTCGCAAGCCCCATCGAATCGGCTGCCTTAATCATGGCGATGCCTTCTTCCTTATCTACCTCACCACTATGACAGGCATCAATCAACATCAGTTTTTTTCTTGCCGGAATGCTATCCAATAAATTTTCAAGTTCATCATAAGCAAGTCCATCCAGTTCCGGCTTTGCAAAATCTACTGCATAGGTCGAAAGATAATAATCATAGTCCCTGCTCAATAATCCATGACCGGAATAGGCGACAGGCACAGGATTTTACTAAACGGTGTTGGCATATCGTGAATATAATGAGAATAATTCAGCGGAGATAAGTGCGGAGAATATATAAAGTTCCGTTCCATAGTTTAGTTTTAAGCCTGCAACATCTGCTACATTGTCCGCCTTGTTCAACTGCGAAATACTCTTTTTAAACAAGGGCAATGCCGCTTCAAATTTTCGGTCGCCATATAATTTTTGAGCCTGCAGATATTCAGCAGGCAGTTTATCCTGGCAAAAAACAGTGTTGCTCAACTTTATGAAAAAAAAACAACAAGAGTGTATGCTTAAACATACAATGAAACGATTTATGTGTGGATGGTTCGCTTGAAGTACCAAACGCCAGATTTAGTGTAAAATTGGACCAAATCCCCGGCAATTTAACTGACTGCCAACAGCAAATGAATAATTTTCATTCAAGGTATTGAAAATAGGTAATGCTTTTAATACGTACTGGTGGGTATATTGATTTACAGGCAATTAGACCAGACCAGCGAAATAATTACGCAAAAAAGAAAAGCCGGCACAAGGCCGACTTACAGGTTTTCCTGACATACAAGATGTCATTTGAAAACCCATTGCAAAAGAACAAACATTTCCACAGCATATTTTACACAATTATTGTAATTAGTTACATAATTCCTAGACTTTCGTTTTATAACAATATTATTCTATAACTTTCTTTTAAATCAGTAAAAAGCTTGCTTTTAGATAAACAGTTTTTTATCTTCAACCAGCCACTTGTAAATATCTAAAAAGGAAATTGGTCAATCACTTTTTTGGAAACTTACAAGTTCCAGTTCATTTTGGTTGCCCTGGTACTTTTACCACTATCTAAAAAAACAGCATTATTTAGTATCAATTTATCCTACGGAGGACCGAATTAAAAAAACATTTAAAAAAATAAACACAATGGCAAAAAACGATAAAAAAATATGGATTACCGAAGATGAAGCTGCAACAATCATTGGCTTACCGGCAAAATTCTTTAGAAAGCTCGTAACAACAGGTTCGCTAAAAGGAGTGATACAATACATCAGTTCCCGGCGATATTCTTACCGGTACAATAGAACGGATTTTGAAAACTATTTATTTGAAGATTCATTTCTTTCAGGACTCTTTCCAAAAACTGTTTTTTAGAAAATTGAGTCGTAAACATTTTCACGAATGCTTCATTTGAGGTGAATACGTCTTTTACTCCCTTGTGCATAATTCTCCGAACAACCTTCATTTCAAAGAACCTGTCAGCAGGTAAATCTCTAACTAAAAAATTGAGGTAATGCGCTAATCCCAAAACATTGGGTGCGCCACCCGTAAAAGTAGCTCCCTCAAAATATTTTATTCGGGATGCTTCTTATCGTTCAATAATTCATCTGCTTGCTTTTAAAATCTTGTCGTACATTTCAACAAATTTTAAACAATGAATCTTAAAGCAACGTCCCTCGGCATTATACTTCTCCTGCAATCGTTGGTAATGTATGCACAGGTGATGAGCACTGCAGCCATCGACAGCCTGGTAGAGAGAACGCTCACAACTTTTGAAGTACCCGGCATTGCAGTAGCTGTTGTAAAAGATGGTAAAATCATACATGCCAAAGGCTATGGAGTACGCTCGTTGAATACCCTGCAAAAAGTGGATGCCCACACACAATTTGGAATTGCCTCTAACAGTAAAGCCTTTACTGCTGCCGCATTGGGCATATTGGTAGATGAACATAAAATAACCTGGGATGATAAAGTAACTGATCATATCCCTGAGTTTAAAATGTATAATCCTTATGTAACGGATGACTTTAGCATCCGGGATTTATTAACCCACCGCAGCGGTCTTGGACTGGGTGCCGGTGACTTAATGTTTTGGCCCGACTCTAATAATTTTACCAAAAAAGATATCATTCATAACCTGCGCTTTTTAAAACCCGTCTCCAATTTTAGAACCCAATATGACTATGATAACCTGCTATACATTGTTGCAGGCGAAGTGGTGGCAAGGGTTGCTGGTATGAGCTGGGAAAATTTTATTGAAACCAGGATATTGCAACCACTGGAAATGAATGAAAGCGCCACCTCTTTCAAACTTTTAAAAGACAAATCCAACGTGATTGATCCGCATGCGCCGGTGGAAGGAAAGGTAAAAGTAATCCGCCGTGATTGGAGTGAAGTGGCCAACTCAGCCGGAGGAATTTACAGCAACATTACTGATATGAGCAAGTGGATTATCATGCAAATGAACAATGGCAAATATGGAGCAGGATTGAATAAAACGATATTCAGTGAAATAGTGCATGAAGAAATGTGGACACCACAAACCATCATTCCGGTGCATGGTACGAATGCATACAAAACACACTTTTCTTCCTACGGGTTGGGCTGGTTTTTAAGTGACGTAAAAGGATACCTGCAGGCAACCCATACCGGCGGTTTGGCAGGTATCGTTACCCAGGTAACCTTGCTGCCCGAATTGAAATTAGGTATCATCGTTTTTACCAACCAGCAATCGGGTGCTGCTTTTACTTCCATTACCAACACCATTAAAGACAGTTACCTCGGAATGCCAGCCGTGGACCGGGTGAAACAAAACCATGACCGTGTTGTAAAAAATGAAGCAGACGCAATAAAGATTACCTCCGCATTGTGGAAAGACATTGAAATTTTACAAAAGAAAAATGCGGCAACGAAAGATACTGCAGCTTTTACCGGAACCTATACTGACAAATGGTTTGGAGACATTAGCATCACTGTAAAAAATGGCAAACTATGGTTCGACTCAAAAAGATCTTACTTTTTAACCGGCGAACTGTTTCCTTACAAAGGCAATACATTTATCGTAAAATGGAATGAACGCAGTATGGATGCAGATGCATTCGTGCAATTTGATATGGATATGAATGGCAAGGCAAACCGCATAAAAATGAATGCCATATCACCGCTCACCGATTTTAGTTTCGATTTTCAGGACCTGGATTTTAGCAGGGTAAAGTAATCAACCGGATACTTCGCTTTTTTAAACCATGCTTGTATTTCGGGATACAGGCAATTTTCATCTTCTACCAGTATTTCAATTGATCCACCATTATCAAGCAGAGAACATTGATATTCACCAAACGACCTTCTATTGGAATGCTTGATTGTTAGGATCTCATTGTTGCATGCAACTCTATTACCTATAACTACTTTTCTGAAGCACCACCACAAACCTGCTTCTTAAAACTGTTCACCAGCTTTACCGCATTGTCTGCAAAATCCTTCTATAATCTCGGTGCTATTGTCCATTAACATTTGGGCGATAAATTTAACTTTGGAACTTTCTTTTACTTTAATAATGACATAAGAACCCCGGCTGTAGCATGATTTTGTTTGCCTATCCTCATCTACATAATGGTTAAACTTGATACGGCTACAAGAAATATTCAATGCAATTTCAATCAGTACAATTTCAAAATATTAAGACAGATAATTGCACTTCATAAAAAATAAATTAATAAATAAACGGATTATATTACCGTGGCCAACTAACGCATTCGCCCGGATAGTTGAATGAAAAAAAAGGATTAAAAAAATAGAAAAAAAGCGTTACTACCGTTACCTGTAAACAAAAATAAAAGGCCCAAAAAAAGGGCCTTTTATTCATCCGTTTAAAACGCTACAATTTAGTAAAGTTTGAAATGATAATTTCCAGAACAATCGCCTGAATCACTCCAGTATCTTGTTCCACCGGTTGATTTACAGTAGATGGTAGTATAACCACCAGCCTTTACTGTTAGGGAACCGTAACCACTCATGGTACCATGTAATAACCACTCACATACACTTCTACGTACTAGCCAGAATAGTTATCGAAGTAGATCGTACAATCGTCTGCACCACGGCTTTTATCTGCCTTTTTATCTGTAGTAGGCACGCCAGATTTAATGTTGGGATCTTCAGCACCACGTGAGGCTGAATAGGCTTTAGACATCACCTTTTTGTCGATGGACTTTTTTGCCTGGCTAAAGGATGTAACGGTCAATGCTGTCATAGCAAAGAAAAACAGGAGAGCGATTTTTTTCATTTTTTTTGATTTTAGGTTTATAAAAATATTTGTTTAATCCGGATGTTACTGTTCAGTTGTCTACATGAGCTATTTAAGCCTCTAATACATATTTAACAATTAAAAGTATCATTAAAAATCATTCAATGGTTCCCGGTAATTCGACTTTGCAGGATCTAATGCAGCAGCCTTTTTATAATAGATTTTTGCCTCTGCTAAAAAATGGTTTGTCTCCAGTAAAAAGCCCATTGCATAATTACGTTCCGCTCTATTTACTATCATTGACAAAGAACTTTTCAACTCCGTTTCAATTACTGCATAATCAGCCACTTTAAAAAACTTCACCAACTTTCTGCTACACATTTCATTGCCATTGATGGTCAAATCCCAATACATCTCTTCATTGCCGCCGACATATTTTTTTATCGTATCCAATTGCACATCATTCCTTGTAACCGGGGCACTATGCAATAGCCTTCCGTCTTTTTCAGCATCAAACAACGCAAAGGCAAGTTGTCCGGCGGGTACCTCAGCCGTCCATTTAAGTTTTATGCTTCCGCTACTGTTATAAACCGTATCAAACAACGGCGCAATGGTTATGCCAGGACAACCCCTTACCACCGCTCCCGTATTCTGCATATATTTCCGTCTGTTACTTTCAGGTGTGGTATGCGGATGTGTCATTTCATCCCAAACGTATTTAAAGTAAGCCGCTGAAACAGATTGTTCTTCATTCCTGCAGGAATCCAAATAACGGCTCAATAAATGGCTACCCGACTTGCTGATGGTGAAGGAATTATAACCTTCGCAAATTAACACCAGTGAAGCTCCTTTATTAATTGAGATGGTGTGACTGCTATTCAATAGCTGCCCAATTTTAATCGGCTTAAATTGTTTGCCTGTCTTTTGATTAACCGCACCATTCAACCGGTAAACTAAAAACGTTTGCTGCGCCATTAAAGCATTGCCCATTAAAACAAAAAAAAGTATTACAAATATTTTCATCAATGATGTGTTTTATCAAACAGCGTTTTAAATCCAAATTTCCGGTTGGCCCAGCTAGCAAATCCATCGTAGAAATACAATACATCCACCGACAAAATAATGCCACCCAATGCAGCCGACAAACTGATATAGCTATTCAGGTATTTACCAAAGAGGACACCGATATAAATGAACACAACGGTAACCAATAACTGTATGATTTTTATCACCAGGTGAAACCAATAATGACTATTCAGATAATAATTTACCACAAAACCCATGAAAAACCAGGTGATCAAAACAGCTAAAAACCAGTTGAGCCAGGCGGGTGATTTTTTGATGTAGTGCTGTTCCAGTATCATCGAAATAATATTTGCATGAATCACTACACCATTCATATCCGGAATTGATTTACCCACAAATTTTTCGTTCAAAGGCGTAAAATGTTTGTCTTCAATATTGGAAGGCTTACAATCGGTAAAACCTACCAATACAATCTTATTCTGCAACACCGTTGGATTAACTTTTCCGGCCAGCAACCCGATGTAATCAATTGTAAAATACTGATCTGCCTGTCGACTGTAATTGATCAACTAAAGGTTGTGCGACCTTTTCTGCAGGATTTTAAATTTAATTTCATCCGCAGCCTTTACCACCGCTGCTGCAAAGCTGTAATGAATGGAATCATTCAATTTTTCAAACGGAGAAAAATAACGGATCACGCCTGCCTGTTCTCCAACAAAATTTACATACCCGTGGTATTTTGAAGATGCGGTAAAATAATTGCGCCCATCCGGGCTATCTTTTTCAAAACTGAGTTTGTTGCTTAATACAATATTGGATGTTTGTGCAATTGCCAACCCCAATAACGAATCAACAGCAGGCTTCTTTGGTTCAAGAAACAACACATCTAGTCCGATTGCCTTTGGCTGAGCGCTGTTAATTTTATTTATGACTGCGGCGATTTCGGTTCTGTCTGCGTAGCCAATGTTTACAATCACTATTTTCTCATCCATTGCATTGTTGCGATGGCTTTTTAGGGTAGCAAAAGAAAGGTCATTGAAACTAATATCTGTCAATGCCATTTTTAGCGGATCAAGCACATGCAGGTTTAATGGAATCAACGTAAGCAGTCCCATTACAAGGAACACAGCAACGGTAGCAAGTATGGTATCTCTTTTAAGAAGATATTTCATGAATTGTTTATAGAGGTTCAATGAGTTGTTTTAACAGCCAGTCTTAACAGGTTCCAGGTTGCAGGTGTTGTACTTTTTATTCCACGGGCTGTTCCTTCATTCCCCATATCCAGCAGTGCTGCAAGAGGATTGGGATCGTTTGCTCCTTCGGGCACTCCTCTTACTCCTTCCTGGTTAAATATTTTATTAAAACCAGTAATCGGTTCTTTAGACGCTATCAGGAAATAATTATCCGTGCCTACCGGATCAGCAGCCTCCATACCATCTAATATTACAAAATCTTTCGCCGGCATTCCTTCCTTAAAAAACGGAAATTTATTCTGGCTGTTGCCATCACTTGCAGATGGGTAGATCAGTTGCATTTTACCATTGATATCGATGGTGAAAACGTAGATAAATTTGGCATCAATCTTTTTAGCGAGATAGTCCTCATCAGCTTCGATGGAAATCGAAAGCGGTGCGCCTATTTTTACGCCAGCAGTACCAATTGTTTTACCGGTGCTTTTGTTGCGCATTGAAAGGTGATAAGGAAAAAATCCCGCATCCTTTGGAGCTGCAATATTTAGCCATCCCCTTATTTTGGATAGTTTTAAAGCTGTTTCAAAAAGTTCATCCACCACCTCATCGTACTCCTTTTGGGTATTGCCAGCAAGTGAAAAATATTTTGTAAAAAGCGGCATGGAAGACAAACTATCCCGTATTGCAATATCTGATTTCAAAAAGCCATAAGCTGGCAGGTCGTTGTCATCAATGGTACCGTACATAAAATAATGCGCCGCAGAAGGATTGCTTACAATTTGAATGGTTTTAAATTCGCTGAATTTAGCCTGCAATGTATTTACAAGCGTAATTACCGGTGGCAAATTGATAAACAGGTTTTTACCTTTTGCCAACGTATTGATCGCTGCTACGGAATAGTCTTTTAGCTCTTTAGTTCCGGCCTTACCCAATGCGTAATTATTTAGAATAAATTTATTGTTTACAGCATTGATAGAAATATCAGGCTCGGCTTTATCAAAGCGATTGATCCAATTGACTTATGTTGATTTTCTTAATTGTGCGTTTACTGCTGCCAGCTTCTGTACATGTGCAAAACTATAATTACCTGGCTGCACATATATTTTTAACAACGGCCCCTTCGATGAAACCCAGTTGGTGACTTCCATCAATTCGCCCACCTTAATGTTATCAGCAGTGCCGGCAACAATAACAGCCTCTGACTGACTGATTCCTAATAAGCTGGTGATCTTTATTTTTGTGCCGCCATTGACACCGGTGAGTTCATTGTCTACATTGATACCCGCAGCTATACCGCCCTGGATAGTGATCGTGTTTCCCTTTACTGACAGAACAGAAAATAATTTCTTATCAGATAATTTAGCCTTGTCAATACCAAACAAAGTCTGATCAAAACGATGTGTATCGCCAGCCAGCACCGGTTCCTGGCTTTTACCATTGCTTTTTAAAATGGCTCTTAATCCGCTAAATAAATTTTGTGCAGAAGCTGTAACCGATTGCTGGTCCAGCGCATTTAGAAGTGCCAGCGTAAATGCGCCATGCGAATCGCCATTGTCAGCTACCTGCTCCTGTGCATACTCGTTATCCTGTGCAGCAGATATGATCAGGTAGTCAGATTGCTTCCTTGTTTCGGGTGCCACCGGTGAAGAGTTATCTTTTGCATCGTAATTACTTTCTGCAATAAATCTGCTTTTAGAAGGATATAAACCACGGGCTATGGAACCACTATGGCAACAGTCAAATATGATGGTAAGCTTAACGCCTTTGTCTATAAAACGATTGAAATATTTGGCCAGTTCCTTGTCCCGTATATCCGCTACGCCTTCCTTCCAGGTATCAACCGGCACCATAGATTCATCCTTGTTATCCTTTTCTGCCGACATTGAATTTTTTACCTGGCTGCCATGTCCTGCATATTAAATAAAGGCAATGTCATTTTTAGTACTTGCGTTTAAAAGCTGTTCCATCCCTTTTAAAATATTGTCCCTGGTTGCCTCCAAATTCACCAGTTGCTGCACATTCTTTTCTGAAAAAGCATACCTCGAAATGATCGCCTGTTTTATCAGCTCTGCATCATTTTTACAACCATCCAGCGACGGCCAGTTGATCCTTGCAGACGATGGCGATATAACCGCATCTGCAGGAGGAGTATAACTATCAATGCCAATTACCAATGCTCTTTGCTCTTGTGAAAAAACGCCCAAAAAGGAGGTGATCAGAAAGATGGGAAGTAGTAACTTTTTCATGATAGAAAGAATAAGAGGTGACAAGGGAAATATTGATTGTATCAATACCAAAGTGTTTGCTTATAAGTATTGTCTCTGCCGGAAAGCATGAAACGCTTTATGATATAATTATTTTCATCGCTCACATCTCTTCCTTTTTTAAACAATACCAGGTCAATTACACCTGAAAGTCCACTGAGTCTTAAAGCTGATCCCAGGTCAGCATCATCCCTTACTTTCCAAACGGTATTTCCGTTGGAAGACAAAAGACCTGCACCTACCACCAGCCACTCATTGCTAAACAACACATCAGAGCTTAACTGATTTTTCTGTCCGATGATGGAAATATATTCCGTTGCCTTTTTTTGAAATCCGGCATAAGTTGCTTTATCTACAAAATTCAGCGAGAGCATATTATTTTCAGCAAAGGACTGACCGCCCCACCTGCCAACGGCATATTTTCCAATGGCGGTGCTGGTAGCAATATTAGAAGTTTGTGATTTCACTTTCACGATTGCTGACTGTCCGTTTTTCGTCAGTGAAAAACTAACAGCATCGTTTGGCTTTAGTTTTTCCAACGCTCCCAGAGCTTCTTCTACATTCCTGACAGTTTCGTTATTGATAGCCGTTATGGTATAGCCAACATAAGAAGACAACGCTGCTGCTGAAGGACCGCCCGGTAAAACTGCGCTGATAAAAGGCAACGGGGCCGTTACTTCATTGCCTTCGCTGCCATATTTATTTTGGTAATAAGAATCTACTTTTACCCTTGCTATTTCAATTCCGAGGTAGGCTCTTTTAATGAGTCCTTTATTATTAATTACATCATTTACCAATCGTTCGGAAAGTGCCGCTTCGAGTGCAAAATTGATTTGCGGTTGCCAGATAGTTTCCTTGCCTCTTTCTGCAAACGCAATCTGAGAATTGATTCCCACTACATCTCCAGTGATATCTACCAATGGTCCACCACTATTACCCCAGATAACGGTTGCAGTTGATTGCAGAAAACCAAACTTACCCGTCATGCCACCCCGTACCCTGTTTTTGGCACTGATGATACCATCGGTTACAGTGTAAGGTAGTCACCCAAAGGATTACCAATGGCAAATACCTGCTCACCTACACTGATATCGGCAGTTCTAAATTTTACAGACGTAATCTCTGAACCAGGCTGATCTATAAATTCCAATACCGCAATATCATAAAATGAATCACCACCTACAATTCTTGCATTGTATTTTTTATAGCCAATACTGTAGATATAAATACTACCATTGGCTTCTGCTGCTTCCTGTATCACATGGGCATTGGTTACCACATATAACTTACCATTCTTTTTTATCACAAATCCTGAACCGCTCCCTTTTGCGCCGGTTAAGTCCAGTGCCTTGCTATAAGCCAATTCATTTGAATTACCCCTGAATCCCATTGCCTTCATAGCCACATCGGTTTGATAAACGGCGACAGTTACCACGCCACTAAGAGCGTAATCAACCATTTTAGTTGCAGCAGTATTTTGCGATTGGGCTGTTAACATAGCCACAAATAAAACTGCCAGAAGAAAGGAGAACTTAAACATAATATTTATTTAAAGTATGGTATATAGACTGTTTTAACATTTTTATTTCAACATTTAATTGACTAAATATTTCACGGGAATGCTAAATGTATTTTTGTGAAGACTATTTAAAACTTGACTATATTTTCACCGATTTCTTAAACCCAATTGTTGATTTCGTTACGAAACAATCCTCACTTATAATTTTCTTTAACTATCTCAGTATTATTTTCAAATCTCAACTTTGTTCATTCGGCCAGCAACATACCGTCAATTTTCCCTTTGCTTCTGCTTTGGTTTCCGAGGCCCAGCAATTACCTGGTCTATTTGTATTTATTTAACACCTGAATATTTATTGCAATTAGATGAACACG
>JBBQKO010000035.1:0-22021 GCA_038327005.1 Chitinophagales bacterium
GAAGCAGGTATCATAACACAATTTCTTTACAAAGGTGGCAATGGGTACCTGCTGAAAAATATGGAAAGAGCGGAACTGTTAACCGCTATCAATGAGGTAATGAGTGGTAAGGTATTTTTAAGTACAGCCGCCAATCAGAAAATATTGGAACAATATAACTCTGTAAACCATGCGCTAATAAATGCTTCGGTATTAACAAGGCGGGAGAAAGAAATATTACAGTTGTTGCATGAAGGGTTAAACGGACCGCAAATAGCTGGGCGGCTTTTCCTAAGCACTTTCACCATTGAAACACATCGTAAAAATTTAATGCAAAAACTGAATGTAAATTCTACCCAACAATTGCTAAAAACTGCCCGGGAAAAAAAGTTGGTGTAATGAGAATGAGTAGTTGGAAGGATGTTGAAATTCCAACACAAAAATTAAAGCATGCTAAGAATCGTGGCTGCTACCACAGCAGCGGTTTCAGTCCTCAATCTTGTTTCGCCTAATACAACCGGCTTAAAATTATTATTAAGTGCCAACGCTATTTCATCAACGGAGAAATCGCCTTCCGGGCCAATTAAAATGGTTGCAACCTTAAAAGGCTGGTAGGTTGTCAATTCATTTCTGGGCTTTTCATCTTCACAGTGAGCAATAAATTGTTGGCCTTCGAAGGGTTGTTGTACAAAGGTTGAAAATTTAATCGGTTCATGCATTTTGGGTAACCAACTTTGTTGTGATTGCAGCATAGCACTGATCAAAATGCTTTTCATTCTATCGTGCCGGAAGTGCTGTTTTTCTGTACGGCTGCATAGTAGTGGAATAATTTCGCTCACTCCAATTTCTGTTGCTTTTTCAAGGAGCCATTCAAAGCGGGTGCTGTTTTTTACCAGCGAAACAGCGATGGTTATTTTTTTTTCTCCCTTTGGTTGATTGGGACAAGACAGGATTTTTACCACACATTTTTTTCGATTGTCATCAATTATTTCAGCGATATATAAATTGCCTTTGCCATCTGTTAATTGCAATTGTTCGCCGATTTGCATGCGCAATACCTGGGCTACATGTTTGGATGTATCCACGTTTAAAATAAACTGTGTTGAATTGGTTTTAATATCTTCGGAGTAAAAAAAAGGTAGTGCCATAAATAAAAAAGGAGAATGAAAAATCAAATTTAATTATTCATTCTCCTTTAAAAAATTTTCATTTAATTAAAACGGTGCGTCGTCATCGAAATTGTTGTTGTTCATTTTGCTTTCTTTCTGGATGTACAATTTAGCACCGCCGCCATCATCACCTTTCACCGGCCTGAAGTTGCCAGTGCCACCACCACTGCCACCTGAAGAGTTGCCTCCAAAATCACTACCGCCCTCTTCATCTTCTACAAATTTTTGAATGTGGAGCAATGCTCTTAGCTTAACCGTATCCAAACTACCATTTCGGTGCTTGGCTATTTTTACATAGGTTTCGCCCTTATTGCTTTCGCCCATTTCGTTTGCGGTGATGTCATAGTATTCCGGGCGATAAAGGAACATTACCATATCGGCATCCTGCTCAATCGCACCTGATTCTCTCAAATCACTTAGTTGTGGAATTTTAGCGCCTTCTTTTCTTTTCTCTACCTCACGACTTAACTGCGAAAGTGCAATAATCGGCACTTTCAATTCTTTTGCCAATCCTTTTAAATCCCTGGATATTTTACTAATCTCCTGCTCCCTGTTTCCTCCTTTGTTATCACCACCGCCACTCATCAACTGCAGGTAATCGATAATGATCAGGCCAATGTCATGTTTGTTTTTTAAACGGCGGCACTTGGCCCGTAATTCAAAAATATTTAGCGCCGCTGTGTCATCAATATAAATCGGGGCGTTGCTCAGGCGCTCAATTCCACGCTTGTACAACTGTTTCATTTCATGCTCTTCTAACTTTCCACGGGTAATTTTTTCCAGCCATATTTCGCTCTCCGCACTTAAAATACGCTGTACCAATTGGCTGCTACTCATTTCCAAACTAAAGAATACAATCGGTGTTGGCTTGGTGGGGTGAAGGGCTGCACTTCTTGCCAGGTTTAACGCAAAAGCTGTTTTACCCACAGATGGTCTTGCAGCCAATACGATCATATCTGTTGGCTGCCAGCCATAGGTAATTTTATCCAAAGAAGGGAAACCACTTGGCACACCGGTGATGTCTTCATCCCGGTTACGCATATCTTCAATTCGCTGGATGGTTTTCACCAATACTGTATTGATGTCTTCAAATGCACTCCTTAGGTGATTATTGGTAATTTCAAAAAGTTTGCTTTCTGCATCATCCAGCAGGTCAAAAACATCGGTACTGTCTTCATAGGCATCCGCAATGATTTCACCGCTGATGCGAATCAATTCACGCTGGATAAATTTCTGCAATACAATCCTGGAGTGCGCCTCAATATTAGCAGATGATACAACCGCATTGGTTAGTTTGGAAACATAATAGGGGCCTCCAACCAATTCAAGGTCTTCTTTTAATTTAAGTTCTTCAACAACGGTTAACAAATCAATCGGTAAGCTTTTTTCGGCCAGCGATCGCATGGCTTTAAAGATCCGCTGGTTGGCTTCTCCGTAGAAACACTCTGGTTTTAAAATTTCAATGACGGTATCAAATGCGCTTTTTTCCAGCATGATGGCGCCTAGTACCGCCTCTTCCAGTTCTTTGGCTTGTGGAGGTACTTTACCAAACATCATATTGTTCAAATCCAGCGTAGGTTTTCTTCTTGTTTTTCTGTCTTTATTTAGGTTAGTAAGCTCCATTTAAAAATTAAGTTATGCTTGTTAAGTAGGAATTTTTTTTGAAAAATAGCTGTTGAATGGTCATTTATAAGGTACGAATAAGCGGCTGGGTTAGCAATCACGCCTGCAATCAGAGAATACTTATAACCGTAAAAATTGTTGCAGGCGGCTAAGATAAATCCAAATCACTTACTGATTATCCACAAGATAGCATTGATGTCTTTTTATAATGATTGTCCACAGGTAATCCACCGGCGAAATTAGTTTATTAATAGCTTATGCACATGATTATTAACAGGCAACATTCAAATGGGGCGGCTTTAGCTGGTCATTTATTCACACTGAAAAATAGATATTTTTATTTTTCTGCACTTGTTAACTATTTTATTTTAGTTGGTTTTATGGAATTGAATTATTAATTGAACTGGCATTAATTGTACTATTGAAAATGATGCTTTTTTTAAATGATTTTTTTTGCCGTATAAAAAATTATCTTTTTTTGACCGCTTTTACGCTTAGTTCTCAATAACTATCTTTGCCGAATTATATTTAATAATTCAACGATCAATCAATGACCATTAGTTATAACTGGCTTAGTGAATATTTACCCGAAAAGGTGGAGCCTGAGAAATTAAGTAAGATTTTAACCTCCATCGGTCTGGAAGTAGAAAGTCTGGAGAACTACGAAGACTTAAAGGGCGGCTTAATAGGATTGATAATTGGTGAAGTGCTGGAATGCGTAAAACATCCTGATGCAGATAAATTGAATATCACTACTGTTAGTATTGGCACCGGAGAAAATTTGCAAATTGTATGTGGTGCATCAAATGTGGCTGCAGGTCAAAAGGTAGTGGTGGCAACTGTTGGAGCTACTATTTACCCATTTAGTGGCGATCCGCTCACCATGAAAAAAGCTAAAATTCGTGGGGTAGAAAGCTTTGGGATGATTTGCGCTTCGGATGAAATTGGTTTAAACAATGATCACGCCGGCATATTGGTATTGCCTGCTGATACAAGGGTAGGAATTGCAGCCGCTGAATATTTTAAGCCATACCATGATTTCGTTTTTGAAATAGGTCTTACTCCCAACCGAATGGACGCTATGAGTCATATTGGTGTTGCAAAAGATGTTTGCGCCTGGCTTTCGCACCATAACAAAAAGGAAACTCATATTAAATCTCCTTTCAAAAATAATTTTAAAACGGACCACCACGGTTTGCAAATGGAGGTGGGGATCGAAAACAGGGAAGCTTGTCATCGATACGCAGGTGTAAGTCTGCAAGGTGTAACCATTGCGGAAAGTCCTATTTGGTTGCAGCAAAAATTGAAAAGCATTGGTCTCAGGCCAATCAATAATATCGTGGACATCACCAATTTTATTTTGCATGAAACAGGGCAGCCACTTCATGCATTTGATGCAGATATGATATCCGGTAAAATAATTATTGTGAAGAATTTGCCAGAGGGTACTGCTTTTACAACGCTGGATGAAAAGGAAAGAAAATTATCCTCAGATGATTTAATGATTTGCAACGAAGATTCGCCTATGTGCATTGGTGGTGTTTATGGCGGATTGCATAGTGGTGTAACAAAGGAAACAAAAAATATATTTTTAGAAAGCGCCTGGTTTAATCCCCAAACCATTCGTAAAACTTCGTTGCGGCATGGGTTGCGTACCGATGCGGCTACCCGTTTTGAAAAGGGTGTTGATATTAGTAATACCGTAAATGTTTTAAAAAGAGCAGCGGTGATGATTAAGGAGATTGCCGGTGGTGAAATTGCTTCAGATATTACAGATGTTTACCCAAGTCCAAAAGTAAAAAATGAGGTAGCACTTAAATTTCATTATTTAAAAAAGCTAAGTGGTAAAAATTATCATGGCGATACTATCAAGAATATATTAACTGGTCTTGGATTTGAAATTATCAAAGAAGGCATGGATGATTTGAGGGTAGCGGTACCTTTTAGTAAACCGGATATTACCATTCCGGCAGATATCGTTGAAGAAATTATGCGGATTGATGGGCTGGATAACGTGGAAATACCTTCCGCAATCAGCATATCGCCGGCTGTAGAAACGCTGGCCCAGGCTGCAGCTTACAAAGAAAAGATAGCCTCCTGTCTTGCCGGAACTGGGTTTAATGAAATATTTACCAATAGTATTACCAATGCGGCTTATTATAGCGAAGCCGTATTGCAAACAACGGTAAAAATGATCAACAGTCTCAGTGCCGATTTGAATGTGATGCGACCGGCTATGATGGAAACCGGGTTAGAAACCGTCTCCTACAATTGCAACCGAAAAAACAATGATTTGCAATTATTCGAATTTGGGAAAACCTACCAGACATCCGCTGTTGGCGATTACCAGGAGCAACAACATGTTAGCATTTACATTACCGGGAAAAAGCACCTGGACGGCTGGAAGGAAAAATCAGCTAAGGCTGATTTTTATTATGCTAAAGGTATATTTGAAAAGATAATTGCCTTATTGGGTTTAAAGATCAGCGCATACACTCAGGTGGCGGATCAGCAATTGGACGGTTGTGTAACGGCCATCATTCAGAATGAAATTGTTGCCAGTATTGGAAATGTAAATAAGAAAGTATTGGATCGGTTTGAGATAAAACAGCCGGTTTTTTATATAGATATCAATTGGGATAAAGTACTTCAACTGAATGGGGCAATAAAAATTCAGTACAACGAAATTCCAAAGTTTCCTGCGGCTATAAGAGATCTTGCAATAGTAGTGGAGAAAAATTTGCATTATCAGGAAGTGGAGAAAGTGACTTATGGCTTAAAAGTGAAAAGGCTGCAAGCTGTTAATTTATTCGATGTGTTTGAAAGTGAAAAATTAGGTGCCGGTAAAAAATCAATGGCAGTAAGTTTTACTTTTTTGGATGAAGAAAAAACAATGACTGATAAAGATATTGACTCCATGATGGCAAAAATCATTTCGGTATATGAAAAGGAATTAAATGCTGAAATCAGAAAATAATTTTCCAGTTTGAAAATGTTTTCTGGTATCGGGGATTGAAGCAATGCTTAGTGAATTACTGTATTGAATGATATTGTACAATATAAAAAGGTAAATTGATTTTTTCAGACTGGGTAATAGTCAAATTAAATGAGTGTTTTAGTTGAAAATATTAAAAGAATCAATGGTAAGCTTCAGCAATTGCTGAAGCAGTTCCAGCTATTACAAAAAGAAAATGAACAATTGAAAGTCATAATTCAAGATTTGAAAACTAGTCAGGAAAATGATTTACTTCGTGTCAGCCAGTTGGAGCAACAGGTTGGGATTTTAAAATCTGCTGCCGGTAAAATGAATGAAACAGATCGAAAAATGTATGAAAAACAGATCAACCAATATATCCGGGAAATAGATAAATGCATCGGATTGCTAAGTGAATAAATTTATGAGTGAGCTGATTCCCATTAATATTGTAATAGCCGATAGAACTTATCGCATTAAAACGCTTCCCCGTGATGAGGAAGTAATAAGGCGTACATTGAAGACCATCAACGACAAGATCATTGAGTTTAAAACCCAGTTTTCCGGGAAGGATATGCAGGATTATATTGCCATGGTGATGATATGGTATGCCACTCAAACAAGCGCTGATACCAACCCATCTTTGGAAAAGGAAATGGTAGATGCCTTATTAAAAATTGAAGAGCAGATGGATAAAGCATTGTAAATTACTCTTATACCAACTCAAATCCGCTCATTTCTCTACAAAAAATCATTACCTTCGCCCACCCTTCCTATTGCCAATAAATTTTGCATGCGGAGAGAATTTATCAGATTGTGAACCGATTTAAAACAAATAAAATCAATGGAACCAAACATACTTTCCATCATCATAGGAGCTATAGCCCTGATTATTGGAATTTTACTGGGTAAATTTATTTTTGCCAAAAACACTCAAAAACAAATACAAGACGCTGAACAACAAGCTCAAAAGATTATTGTGGATGGCCAGCTTCAGGCAGAGAATCTTAAGAAAGAGAAATTGCTGGAAGCCAAGGAAAAGTTTGTACAACTAAAGTCGGATCATGACAGGGAAGTGTTGCAACGCTCACAGAAAGCGAACGAAGTTGAAAATAAAATTAAGCAAAAGGAGCAGTCTATTAATCAAAAAGAACAAAATCTTGACAAGCAAATCAAAGAGAATGAATCTTTTAAAGAAACGCTCAATCGCCAGATTGAAGTGGTAAACCAAAAGCGTACGGAGCTGGAAAAGCACCAGGAAGAACATATACGCAGACTGGAAAAAGTAGCCGGCTTATCAGCAGAGGATGCCAAAGCCCAGTTGATTGAAGGTCTTAAACAGGAAGCTCAAACCAAGGCCCTGGTTTTACAACAGGAAATAATTGAAGAAGCAAAACTAAAGGCCAATAAAGAAGCTCGCAAGATTGTTATTCAAACCATACAGCGCACTGCTGCTGAACAAGCGATCGAAAATTCAATCACCGTTTTTAACCTGGAAAGTGATGAAATTAAGGGTTCTATCATTGGAAGGGAAGGTAGAAATATCAGGGCGATAGAAGCCGCTACCGGTGTAGATCTGATTGTAGATGATACACCTGAGGCAATTGTGCTTTCATCATTTGATCCATTGCGCAGGGAAATTGCCCGTTTATCATTGCAGCGTTTGGTAGCCGATGGCCGTATTCATCCTGCTCGTATTGAAGAGGTGGTTGAAAAAACAAAACGCCAGTTGGATGACCAGGTAATGGAAATTGGGGAACGTACTGCAATGGAATTGGGCGTACATGGTTTGCATAAAGAATTGATTAGAATGGTTGGTCGTATGCGTTTCCGTTCTTCTTATGGGCAAAATTTATTGATGCATAGCAGGGAAACGGCCAATCTTTGTTCGATTATGGCAGCAGAGTTGGGCATGAATCCCAAGCTGGCCAAACGTGCCGGATTGCTGCATGATATTGGAAAAGTACCCGATGAAGAAACTGAATTAAGCCATGCATTGCTGGGCGCAAAACTGGCGGAAAAATATGGTGAAAATCCTGCCGTGGTAAATGCCATTGGAGCCCATCATGATGAAATGGAAATGCAATATGTTATTTCACCGATCATCCAGGCATGTGATGCTATCAGCGGAGCAAGACCGGGCGCAAGGCGTGAAATCATGCAACAGTACATCCAGCGCATTAAAGATCTGGAGAATCTTGCACAGGCCTACCAGGGAGTTGAAAAAGCTTACGCTATACAGGCAGGTCGTGAGTTGAGGGTAATTGTTGAAGCAGACAAAGTAAGTGATTCAGATAGCGATAGGTTGAGTTTTGAAATAGCACAGAAGATACAGACTGAAATGACTTTCCCGGGACAAATAAAAGTTACGGTGATCAGGGAAAAGAGAGCAGTGAATATTGCACGATAATATTTTAATAATAAAAGCTACCTCCTAAAAAGGTAGTTTTTTTTATATTGTTTCCCGCTGACGTTTCAGTATGAACAATTGCGCCGATGGGTTATCCCAATTTTAAGGGACTTCTTTTATTATTTTTGCTATGTTGTTTTTTTACAGTGTATAGACAGATGATTTTAATAAAATGAAAAAATATCCATCTTACATTTTACAATTATCAATTAAACCCTTACCTTCGCAGTCCGAAAAAAAATAAGAATATGAACGCAGTAGATTTTGTACACGAGCAGTTAACAGCAACACCGGCACTTCCAAAGTTTAAAGCAGGCGATAATATCACTGTCAATTATAAAATTGTTGAGGGAACCAAAGAGCGTATCCAAAGTTTCAAGGGCGATGTTATCAAACGCCAGGGAACAGGAGCCACCTCAACTTTTACAGTACGTAAAATGAGTGATGGTGTAGGCGTAGAACGTTTATTCCCTTTTTATTCACCAAATATTGAGAGTATCGTTCTGAACAAAGTGGGTAAAGTACGTCGTGCTAAATTATTCTACCTTAGGGAAAGAAGTGGTAAAAGCGCTCGTATCCAGGAAAAGAGAATGGCTGTTGCACTTAAAAAATAATCAACTACACAAAATATTTTTGAAGCGAAATCCAATAGATTTCGCTTTTTTTCGTTTAGGTGCGACAATTTATACCGGATTGGAATGATTATTGAAACAGGGTGGTCGTACAAAGATTTTTGAAACCGTTCAACAATCACCTCAATTTAATTTTTAACCACTAAACCACAACCCCAATGAAAAAATTAATGCTCCCCGTAGCGATCATTTTAGCTGCAACTCTCTTAATCTCATGCTCCAGAGGCATTACCATGAATGAAGCTGCAAATGGCAAAGCAAAATGTGGCCGCCATCTCAGGTAATTATTTATTTAAAGATCATTTCACGGGTTCTCACATTAACATGTAAACAACAGAAGTTTTAATCAAAAGGGTTCAAAGAGTCATTATTTAATTTATCTTTGTTTTTCAATTTTAATTATTATGATAGTTTCAAACATGTTAGCCTCCGTATTATTATTTGGAATGCCGGGTGGTTCCGAATGGATATTTATTATCCTTGCAATTGTTTTATTGTTTGGCGGTAAGAAAATCCCCGAATTAATGAAGGGTATTGGTAAAGGCATGCGTGAATTTAAAGATGCAAAAGAAAATGTGAAAAGTGAAATTGAAGAAGGCATGAAGGAAAAAGACAAAGATCAGGAATTAAGGGAATTAAGACAGCAACTGAACCAAGTAAAACAGGCTCAGGAATTGCCTAAATAATTTTTTACAACCAAGTAGTTAAGGCTGAAATAAATGACAAGTACTTGTCACTTATTTCAGCCAATTTTATAAATACCAATCCATAAAATTTGAATTTGTTTATAAATATACAGGCTTACCAGGAGCAGTTGTTATCCGGAGCTACCGATTGTGTTACAACAGTCAGCAATTATCTGGAAAAAATCGATCAATACAAGCATCTAAATGCATTTACCGAAGTATTTGCTGAAGAAGCTTTAGCGAGAGCTTCAACGTTGGATGCCAGCCAAAAAAAAGGAGATAAATTAGGTAAGTTACATGGCGTGGTGGTAGGCATAAAAGATGTTTTATGCTACAAGGATCATAAAGTAACCGCAGCTTCAAAAATACTGGATGGCTTTGTTTCGGTTTACAATGCAACCGCAGTTCAACGTTTGCTGGATGAAGGAGCGATTATAATTGGCGTTTGTAATTGTGATGAATTTGCAATGGGGAGTACCAATGAAAATTCATTTTATGGTAATGTATTAAATGGGCTGGACGAAACAAAGGCCCCCGGCGGATCATCCGGCGGAAGTGCAGTAGCGGTGCAGGCTGGCATGTGTATGGTAAGTTTGGGGAGTGACACTGGTGGATCAGTAAGACAACCGGCAGACTTTTGCGGTATTGTTGGATTGAAGCCAACCTATGGCAGCATATCACGGTATGGTTTAATTGCCTACGCATCTTCATTTGACCAGATAGGAATTTTTAGCAACAATATTGAAGATGTAGCAATAACGCTTGAGGTTATTTCAGGACCTGATGAATTTGATAGTACTGTTTCATCCGTTGGTACTAAAGCCGTAGGGCAGAACTTTCAGAGTGGATTACCGGTTGATGAAAATAAAAAATATAAAATTGCTTATTTCAAAGAAGCGTTGTTTCACCCATCTCTGGACGCAGAGATAAAAGAAAATATATTATTGCTTATTGGTAAATTAAATGCCGCAGGCCATTTGGTGGAGGCAGTTGATTTTGATCTGCTGGACTATATTGTTCCGGCGTATTATGTTTTAACAACTGCGGAAGCAAGTAGTAACCTAAGCCGGTTTGATGGGGTGCGTTATGGTCATCGAACAAGTGAGCCGGTTGAGGATCTGTCAGCATTTTATAAACGCAACCGAAGTGAGGGATTTGGCAAAGAGGTAAAGCGCAGAATTTTATTGGGCACCTTTGTGTTAAGCGCCGGATACTACGATGCTTATTTTAGTAAAGCACAGCAAGTAAGGAGGATGTTGGTGGATAAAACAACAAGCATATTTAAGGAATATGATGCGATTGTATTGCCAACGGCACCAACCACGGCAGTTTCAATAGGAGAAAACCAGGATGATCCAATTGCTGTTTACCTGGCTGATATCTATACTGTCTTTGCCAATCTAACCGGGCTACCGGGTATATCGATTCCTTTGTTTAAACATAGCAATCGGATGCCTTTTGGCCTACAGGTACTGGCGAATAAAACGGACGAGTCAACTTTATTACAACTATCAAATCTTTTGATGCATCGGTTCAAAGCTGTTTAGCATCAAAGTAATATGAAAAAGCTTTTAGTCATATCGATTTTATTTTTTCAAATGCTGCAAGTTTCGGCTGGCGAATCATTCCTTTCTGTTAGTAAAGGGTTGCAACTACAAAATATAAAAGACACCATTTCTGATAAGGATACTGCCAAAGAAAATGAACTAATAGATGAGGTAGTAAAGTCGAGGACCATTCCAAAAAAGGAAAAGGTTCAATATTTCAACCAGGTTACAAAATATGGATTTAAGAATCTGTTTAGCAACTACAGTTATAACTCCACGCTGCCTTACAACACCCAGATTAATCCAAACGCTGAAATTTTTGTACAGGATTATATAAAAGTACATGGCCGTTATTTGCAAAATATGAAAGGCTGGGGACAACCGTATTTTAACCTGATTGAAAGTGTCCTTCAACAGTATGGGTTACCACGGGAATTGAAATACATTGCAGTAATTGAATCTAACCTGAGTATAGGTGCTACCAGTGTTGTTGGTGCAGGTGGGCCATGGCAGTTTATGCCTTATACTGCAAGAGATTATGGATTGGTTGTAAATGGCTATCAGGATGACCGCAGAGATTATTATAAAAGTACACACGCTGCGGCCAGGTATCTGCTGTCGCTTTACAGGCAAATGCACGATTGGTTGTTGGTAATGGCAGCCTACAATGGAGGACCGGGAAGAGTGTACAGCGCCATGAAAAGAAGTGGTAGCAAAGATTTCTGGGATATTCAATATTATTTGCCGGCTGAATCGAGGACCTATGTAAAGCGGTTTATTGCTACACATTATATTATGGAAGGTTCGGGTGGAGTAACTACCACCGGGGGGGCAACATCTGGAATAGCTGACTTGTCTTCAATCGATATTAACAGGACAAACTATTCTGGCAATACTGCTAAGCAAAATCCATACAATACCAAATCTGCATTATCAGCCGAACAGTTAGTAGATGTTGAAATGCTTTCTATTTCAGGTAAATACAATTCACTAATCATTGCTAAAAATCTGGCAATTGACATTGCTCTTTTCAACCATTACAACCCAAATTTTGATGCCACCATGTCATCTACAGGCAATTATGATCTTCGGTTGCCTCCAGACAAAATGCAATTGTTTGTTGTAAACAAATATCCAATACTGAATGAATCGATCCAGGCACTGCTGAATGGTGCAGTTGTGCCACCCAATAAAATTGTTTATCCCAAAACAAGCCCAAAGAAAAAGTCCTGATTATTTCAGCAGCCCAGTACTTGTTTCATACTGGAAACTTTCAGTAAACATTCCTTGTATTCTTCTTCCGCATCACTATAAAATGTAATGGCACTGCCTGCCTGGAATGAGACATACTTCTCTTTCGCATTGTACAAAATACTCCGGATCACTACGTTGAAATCTGCATTTCCTTCCGGGGTTACATATCCAATTGCGCCCGAAAACAATCCCCTCCTTGTTTGCTCATAGCGTTCAATTATTTCCATTACCCTTTTTTTTGGGGCACCTGTCATACTTCCCATTGGGAAAGTCGTTTTTACCACATCGATCCAGTCTGCACCGGCATCTAGTTCGCCGATAATCGTACTGATCATTTGGTGAACCTGTGGAAAACTATAGATGCCAAACAATTCTTCTACCTTAACTGATCCCTGTTTACAAATTCTGCTCAGATCATTCCTCACCAGGTCTACCACCATTACATTTTCACTTTTTTCTTTTTCGCTGTTAAACAGGTGTTGCCTGCTTTGTTCATCCAGTATAGGGTTTTCTAAATTGCGTTTAGATGTTCCCTTTATTGGTTGTGAAAAGATAGTGTTTCCCGTTTTCTTAAAATATCTTTCAGGGCTGGCGCACATGCAGTAATGGGCGTCTAATTTATAGAAGGCTGCAAATGGATTGGGAGAGATGGCGATCAGCGAGTTGTAAACACTCAAAGGATGAATGGTAGCCTCATTTGCATAAAACTCCTGGCAAAAATTCACCTCATAACAATCGCCTCTTAAAATGTGCTGTTGTATTTTTTTTACGGTAGTAATATAATCCTCGTGGGTTATTCTATTTTGAATGTTAAGTGGAGAACCTGCCTTACTTTCAATACCAGCATCGGTAGCATTGATTGATTCAAATATTTTTGCAGCATCATCTTCGCAAAAAATCGTAAGTCTGTTTTCATTTAACTGTAGTACTATTTCCGGAATAAAAAAGAAGCCATCCGGAAAATGCAGGCCATCAAAATTGCTGGAAGTTAATTGCTCGGTTTCATTTTTAAGATCATATCCTAAATGACCAAAAAGCCAATCCTTTTCGATACTGCAAAAATCTTTTAAACTACCAAAGGCAGCACCTGCTGACAAAGTTATTTTTCGCCTGCAACCTACGGCCAACAGGCATTCAAATGCTGGCGTTTCAAAATGATATTGGCTGTTATCCAATAAACAAAAAATGTTGAACGGTTGTACCCAGTTCAACATTTTATTTCTGAATTCAGTAAAATTATTTATTGGAAAATAAATCGATTTTTTCACTTAATTATTTTTCTCTGCCGGTATTTCGAACTTCTCCAAAGCTAATTAAAAATCATCGTCATCGTCAAAACCAGCACCTCCGCCATCAAGGTCATCAAAGCCCAGATCCTTAAAGTCGTCGTCAATTTTGAAATCATCTTCTTCATCTTTTGCTGCCTTTTTTCCAACTGATTTTTTTGCAGCAGATTTCGGAACATCAAATTCGTCAAAGTCCGGATCCCAATCATCGGCATCATCTCCCTTTTCCCAGTCATCGGCTTCTTCTACATCATCTACGTCGTCATCGTCATCATCATCATCCTTACTTTTTTTTGAAGCAGCCTTTCCTTTTTTTACGGGAGCAGTTTCTTCATCCAATTCGTCATCATCGTCATCCTCTTCGTCTTTTTTAGATTTGGGAGCTGCTTTTGCTGCTGATTTTTTTGAAGGAGTCTCTGCAAGTGGAGTCACTTTTTTTTCTTTATCTGATTTAGTAGCCATATATCAACTTATTAATGCTGTAAAATTTCTTATTGTTTTTTTAATAGCCAAAAAAAAAGGCATCTTTTTTTTATTTTTATTCTTACGCCAGTATGATCTGGTCTCTACCCGGTCCATTACTGATGTATTTTACCGGAACCTTTAAAAAATTATTGATGTAATCAATATAGGTTTTCATGTTCTGCGGTAAAGCATCGTACTGGGTAATGGCGGTGATATCAGTCTTCCAGCCTTCAAAGCTTTTATGTACAGGATCAATTTTTACTCTATTCATTTGAAAAGGTACATAATTTTTTTCTTCACCATTTACATTATATCCATTACAAACTTTTAATTCAGGCAGCGAATCAAGTATATCTGTTTTAGTCATGATGATCTGGGTAACACCATTAATCATACAAGCAAAATTTAAGGCTACCAAATCAATCCAGCCACATCGGCGAGGTCGCCCGGTAGTTGCGCCGAATTCACTACCAATTTTGCGAATCAGTTCACCCGTTTCATCATCCAGTTCAGTTGGAAAAGGACCACTTCCTACTCTTGTGCAATAAGCTTTTGAAACTCCATACACTTCCTTTATTTTCTGCGGTGCTATGCCAAGACCAGTGCAAACGCCGGCAGAAATCGTGTTACTGCTTGTTACAAAAGGGAAGGTTCCAAAATCAACATCAAGCATGCTTCCCTGTGCACCTTCTGCCAACACTTTTTTTCCTTGTTGTATTTTGTCGTTGATGAAATATTCGCCATTTACAATCTTAAAGTCTCTCAGCAGTTCAATGGATTCAAAGAATTCATCTTCCCAGGCACTAATGTCTTCCTGGAAATTATAATTGTCCAGTAAACGCTGGTGTTTCAATCTTATTTTAATGTACTGAGAAGTAAAGCTTTTATCAAGTAAGTCACCCACTCTTAAACCGTTGCGACCGGTTTTATCCATATAGGCCGGACCAATACCTTTTAAAGTAGAACCAATTTTTTCAATACCTTTTGCCAGTTCACTTGCTTTATCCAATGCCCGGTGCGTTGGTAAAATCAAATGTGCCCTTTCGCTGATGTATAAATTCTTCTTGTAATCAATGCCCATGGAGGCTACTGTTTCACATTCTTTTTGTAGGGTAACTGCATCCAACACCACACCATTGCCAATCAGGTTTATTTTGTTCTCGTGAAAGATACCACTTGGTATTTGGTGAAGTACCACTTTTTTCCCGTTTACATATAGCGTGTGACCAGCATTTGGACCACCCTGGAAACGGGCAATTATATCATAATTGGGAGCAAAATAATCTACTATTTTCCCCTTGCCTTCATCACCCCATTGAAGTCCTAAAATTACGTCTACCATTTTTTTTTGTTCGTTTATGTTTTTTATTAGAATCTATTAGCCAATGACTTCTTTACCAGAAAGGCTTATGTCACAATCCTGAAAGAAGGGGCAAAGCCAAACACCATTTACCTGTAGGCTTCGTTAGTTACTTTAATGCAAAAAACAATTCAGTCTTTCCTCCAGAAATTATAATCCGGCGGTAAAAATAAATTGAAATATAACAACCACCTAAAATGATATTTATTTGTTTAAAAATTGGGGAGAAACTTCAATAGCCAGTCTGGAATGAAACCGGGAATCCAATACCCAATTGCATTGCGTTTCATACTAAATTATTCGCCTGATCTTGCTGTATTTATAATTGATTTTAAAGTATTGGAATAGCAATTTGGTGATCGGCTTTATTTTTTTTCGTCAGTTTTTTATGCAGGAGTAAAATTGTTTATCTTCGAATTCTTCATGAGCCAATTATTTTCCAGAATAGCGATTTTATTTTTTTGCGTGCTTTGCCATTTGGCAACTACAGCCCAGGTGTGTACCGGCTCCTTAGGCGATCCGGTGGTAAATGTAACTTTTGGAGCAGGCTCAAACCCTGGTAATCCGCTTCAGGCTGCCAGTACTACTTATAGTTTCACCACTAATACTTGTCCTAATGATGGAAGCTACACTGTTGTGAACAGTACATCAGGTTGCTTTGGAAACAGTTGGTACAATATAACAGAAGACCACACTCCCAATGACAATAGCGGTTATATGATGTTGGTAAATGCTTCCTTTAATCCTGGTGATTTTTACGTTGACACCGTAAAGGATTTATGTTCCAATACCAAGTATGAATTTGCAGCCTGGATCATGAATGTGCAGTACCCAACACAATGCGGCGGAAATCCAATTACACCAAAATTGGTTTTTAATATAGAAACAACAAGCGGGGTTGTTTTGGGAACGTATTCAACCGGCAATATCGTATCGCCTGGAACCCCGGAATGGAAGCAATATGGACTTTTTTTTACAACACCGATAAATACCAGCAGCGTTGTGATAAGACTTACCAACACAGCTCCGGGTGGTTGCGGTAACGATCTGGCATTGGACGACATTACTTTTCGCCCCTGTGGTCCAACGGTAACAAGTGCATCCAGCACCAATCAAAACAAGATAGATATGTGTATTGGCAGCACAACCAATGTTCCACTTTCTGCTACTGTGGGTAGTGGCTATATTGCACCATCTTTGCAATGGCAGTTAAGTATTGATGACGGAAATAGTTGGACAGATATTGCAGGCGCTACATCCCTTTCTTATATCGTTAATCAAACTACCATTGGTATTTATAAATATAGGCTTTCGGTAGCCGAAGGCACCAATATCAGCATTGCAAACTGCAGGGTTGCATCTAAGCCCGTTACAATCACCATTCATGATTTGCCCGTTGCAATTGCGTTGAGCAATAGTCCGGTCTGCGAAAACCGGGTTGTTAATTTATCGGCTTCTGGTGGTGTCACTTATTTATGGAGTGGACCAGCAGGTTTTAGTGCTACAGTGGCGGCGCCTTCATTCATTGCCAAGAACAATTCTTCGGGCCAATACAATGTAATTGTTACCGACCAGTTTGGTTGTAAAAATACAGCCGCTACAAATGTTGTTGCCAGTCCAAAACCTACTGCTGTGGTGAGTGGTACACAGCGAATTTGTGAAGGCGATTCTGTTCGATTACTGGCAAGCGGTGGCAGCGGGTATTTATGGTCGCCTGCTATTGGTTTGTCTGCTGTAGATATTGCCAATCCAATTGCCAAACCGGTAGATTCAACTGTTTACAGAGTTGTTGTTAGCAGTAATAGTAATTGTACCGATACCGCCACAGTAATAGTGAACGTAGTAAAACGACCAACTGCGAATGCGGGTCCGGATAAAATTTTACTAAAGGGCCAGTCGGTTGTATTAGAAGGAGCCGTTGGTGGATCAAACGTAAGTTTTTCCTGGACGCCAGTAACCTATTTGAATAATCCCTCATTGGTACAACCAATTGCGACCCCCTTTAATGATATGTTGTATTCCCTGGAAGTAAGGTCGCCAGCCAATTGTGGTGTAGTATCCGATAACGTATTTGTGAAAGTGTACAATGATATTTATGTGCCATCAGCTTTTTCTCCCAACAACGATCGGCTAAACGACACCTGGCGGATAGAAGCGATGGTAGCCGTGCCCAATGCCAAACTAACTGTTTACAATCGTTATGGTACAATCATATTCGAAACTACCGGCAACAATAGAGAATGGGATGGCAGCTACAAAGGCAAGGCTTTGCCCGCCGGTTCATATGTGTATATGATTGATCTGAAAAACGGTCGGCCGATCAAAAAGGGAACAGTGATGATTTTGCGTTAATGCCTCTCCCAGCCTGAAATTAATCAGTTTAAATAATTCACCTAACTCAACAGTTGGAAACACTGGTTGGCTATCTCCAATTCTTCATTCGTTGGAACAATTAATATTTTCACTTTGGAATCTATCTTGTTGATTTCGTGAATTCCGTTGAATCGTAGTTCATTTTTTTCGTCATCTAAATTTATCCCTAGGTAATCAAGATTGGTTGTAACGAGTTTTCGGGTAAGTGAGTCATTTTCACCAACGCCGCCGGTGAATACGATTGCATCAAGCCCGTTGAGCACAGCCGTGTAAGAACCAATGTATTTGCGAATGCGGTAGGCATACATATCATAAGCTAATTTCGCCTCTTCATTACCTTTCTCAATTTCATTTTTAATGGTTCTCATATCACTAAATCCGGTTAAACCCAGCATACCGCTTTTTTTATTCAACAGGGTACTTACCTGTTCAATATCATACCCCAACTGGTTAACAAGATGGAAAATAACGGAGGGGTCAATATTGCCGCTTCGGGTACCCATGATCAATCCGTCTAACGGGCCAAGGCCCATGCTGGTATCTAAGGAATTTCCATTTTCGATGGCTGCCATACTGCAACCATTACCTAAATGAATGGTGATGATTTTGGAAGTTTCTTTACCAAGATATTGAATTGCTTGCTCTGATACATATTTGTGACTGGTGCCATGAAATCCGTAAACCCGTACTTTATGGGTAGTATAAAATTCAGATGGGATAGCGTAGCGAAAAGCCTTTGCCGGAAGTGTATGAAAAAAAGCAGTATCGAAAACAGCGACCTGTTTTGCTTGCGTGAATATTTTTTCGGCAACTTCAATTCCAAGGTGGTGGGCGGGGTTGTGTAAGGGTGCCAATGGAAAAATTCTTTTTATTTCGTCTTTAACTTCAGGTGAAATGAAGGTAGTAACGGCAAGGTTTTCACCTCCATGAACTACCCGATGCCCCACTACTGTAATATCCGAAGGGTCGTTGATTACCCCAAATGTCGGGTGAGTCAATAATCGGGTAACTTCGGCTAACCCTTTTGCATGATCAAAAATTTCAGGCGATTCCGTAATAATTTCCTCTTTGCCATCAACATATGTTTTATGAATAATTTTTGAATTTGCCAATCCAATGCTTTCTATAATTCCATTGCAAATTACCCTTCTTTCAGGCATCCTGATTAACTGGTATTTGATGGAACTGCTGCCTGAATTAATAACAAAAATATTCATATTGATTGCTCTTTAAAATTTGGAATCTGTAAAAAAAATGCGATTGCAATAATAGTAATTTTATTGTTGTGCCTGGATAGCTGTGATTACTACTGTGTTAAAAATATCATCTACAGTACAGCCTCTGCTTAAATCATTTACTGGTTTATTTAATCCTTGTAACATTGGACCAATGGCCAACGCACCGGTTTCTCTTTGTACTGCTTTGTAGGTATTATTGCCGGTATTCAAATCTGGAAAAATGAGTACACTGGCCTGGCCTGCAACTGGGGAGTTTGGCATTTTTTGTTTGCCAATTACCGGGTCAACCGCAGCATCATATTGAATCGGTCCTTCCACTTTTAGATCAGGTCTTAAGGCTCTTACTATTTCTGTTGCACGACGTACTTTTTCAACATCTTCACCTTGTCCGGAAGTTCCTGAGGAGTAGGAAAGCATTGCTATTTTTGGCTCAATGCCAAACATAATACTACTTTCTGCAGATGAAATGGCGATATCTGCCAATTGCTCCGAAGTTGGATTTGGGTTTACAGCGCAATCTCCAAAAACCGTTACTCTATCAGGAAGACACATGAAAAATACGGACGAAACAGTTGCAATTCCCGGCTTTGTTTTTACAAATTGTAAAGCAGGACGGATGGTATGTTGAGTTGTATTCATTGCTCCCGAAACCATTCCGTCTGCATCCCCTTTGTAAACCATCATAGTGCCAAAATAGGCGCCATCGGTCATCATATCTCTTGCCATTTCCATGTTTACATTCTTGGTTTTTCGCAGCTCATACAAGGTTTCTACATAACCATGGAAAAGCGGAGACGCTACCGGGTCTACTATTCTTACATGATTCAAATCAAGTGTAATATTCAATCGCAACAGGGTAGCGGTAATTTCATCCTTTTTACCTAGAATGGTTAGATCTACTACATCCTGTTTAATTAGTTTGGAAGCAGCAATCAATATCCGGTCGTCTTTTCCCTCCGGTAATACAATGTGTTTTTTGTTGAGCTTTGCCCGCTTTACCAATTGGTACTGAAACATGCGGGGAGTAATGCCTTCAGGCTGTGCCGTAACAATTCTTTTAACCACTGCTTCAGCATCGATGTATTTTTCAAAAGTGCTGATGGCCAATTCGATTTTTGGTTTATTGTCCGCATAAATCCTTGACTGCACGGCACCCACTTTATTCACTGTTTCAAACGTGCCTGATTCTACCTGGATCATCGGGATCACTGTTTCCAGTCCTTCCAGTAATTTAAGGATGGCTTCTTCTGGTTCGAGTCCTCCGGAAAGGATCATGCCAGCAACCTTTGGATAATTTTTTGAAAGATTGGCCTGTAGCATTGCTACGATGATATCTGCCCGATCACCTGGTGTTACAATCAGGGTGTTTTCCTTTAACCGGGTAAGACAATTTCGCAGTTGCATAGCCCCTACAATAAAATGATCTACCTGGTTAGTTAACAAGTTATCTCCAAACAGCAATTTGCCTTTTACCGCTTCAAATATTTCCTTCATCGTAGGATTGCTTAAATCCTTATTGAATGGAATTACTGCATTCAATACATCTTTAGGAAGCCGGGCATCTAAAATTTGTTTAAGTCTGTCTACATCCGCAAGATTAATTTTATTGGCGATTACAGATAATATTTTTACATCCTTATCATTCACAACCTGATAGGTAGATAAAATACTATTGGCAATTTCTTCCGGTGTGCTGCTATCGCCCTTGGTAATTAATATTAATGGTATTCCCAGGTTTTTTGCAATGTCCACATTTGAATCAAATTCAAAAGAAGCGGCATCTCCGTTAAAGCTGGTGCCTTCCACCACCACAAAATCATGGCTTTCTTCCAGTTTTTTAAATTTGGAAATGATATTGTCAATAATAAGGGAATTGTTTCCTTCGCTGCGATGCTTCAATAACTCATCATAGGTAAATGCAAAAGCATCAGTATAATCGAGTTTTAATCCAAATTGAGTAATGATGGTTTCAATGTGAATGTCTTTGATATCCTTCTCCGTCTCATTCACAATTGGTTTGAAGTAAGCGATGTTTTTAATCTTGCCTACCAACATATTCATTAGTCCTAAAGTAACTATAGACTTACCGCTGTTGGGTTCCGATGAAGCGATGTAAATGGCCTTCGACATATGTTGATATGTTTTTTTGTTAATGCGTTAAATTTCGGTAAAAATCGTTGAAAAAATGTAAAACGCTCATGACATCAATCAGTTGGAGAACTAACATTGATATAGCTGCTATTTTAATAAAATTATTTTGCCGCTCATCTTTCTAATTCACGTGTTACGCTACTTTCCAAAAAAATCAATTCGGGTTACTTCATAAATAAAAAGAGCCATATCGGGTGATACAGCTCTCTATAAATTTTTAAAATTATAATCAGGCTACTTTCAACATACTCATCTTACTGGTGTTGAATTTACGCTGTGCGTATTCAAGCGTAACATCAAAATTTTTAACTTTTTGAGAAGGCAATTCATACATCGCATCGGTCAAAATGCTTTCGCAAATACTTCTTAGTCCCCTTGCACCCAGTTTGTATTCCAAAGCTTTTTCGACCATGAAATCATAAACAGCTTCTTCAAATTTCAACACAATACCTTCTATTTCAAACAAGCGGGTAAACTGCTTGATCAAGGCATTTTTTGGTTCGGTTAAAATGTTGCGCAAAGTGGGTGCATCCAGTGGGTTCAGGTAAGTAATTACTGGTAACCGACCCAATAATTCAGGTATTAAACCGAATTGTTTTAAATCCACTGCATTTACAAATTGCAACAGGTTTTTTTGTTGAAACTCCTGCAATTCTTTGTTCACGCTGAATCCGATGGCATGTGTATTTACCCGGCGGGCAATAATGCGATCAACACCGTCAAAGGCACCGCCACATATAAAGAGTATGTTGGAGGTGTTTACTTTTACTAATTTTTGTTCCGGATGTTTACGACCTCCCTGTGGTGGAACCAATACCTCTGTACCTTCCAATAACTTTAAAAGACCTTGTTGTACACCTTCTCCGCTTACATC
>JBBQKO010000036.1:0-21967 GCA_038327005.1 Chitinophagales bacterium
ATAGAGGTATTCCTCATATTTTGGGTTGGCCAAAAAAGCAAGCTGACCAGATTTGGCTTCCTCTATTTTACCAAATGAAGCTACCAGGGCATCGGCATTGCCATCTACCCTTCCATTGATCATCATTGCTATTTGAGATGCGGAAAATTGCATAGTTTTTATTATTGGGCTAATTTACCTTTTGCTGTTATTTACCTGTTTTCATTATTGGTCTATAGCTAAAGGGTAACGGTTATTTTAAGTAACAAAAGTAATATTTTTTAATCGTGCCGCTCAGCTTTTGATTGATGAGGGCATCATCCACTTCTGATATATCTTTTACAGTACCATCTTTAAATAAAATATTGATGCGCTCATCTTCAAAATTGTAGGTACTTCCCGATGCTTCACCAGTAAATACCAACCATTCTGCATCCGCCGAACTGATATCCATTTTTTCCATGGCTTCCTGCTTTTTTGCTGCCAGTATCAACTCATCCACTGGCTCTGCAGTATATTTTACCTTTAACAAATTGCGGTTGATGATCCCCTTGCATAAAAATGACAATATTTTGTCTTCATGTGAACACCAGCCCTTAATGGAAGACACTACATCATAATCATCCAGCGTACAAAATTGCTCCAGTGTAACCGTATCAACCGGCTCGTTGATAAATTGGTGCAACGGTAAAGCTGTTGGTGCCTTAACAAACTTCGCTCTTCGTATAATTCGTTTCAGCATTTGCTCTGCACAAACCACGGTTTTATGTAGATAAACCTGCCAGTACATCAAACGGCGGGACACTAAAAATTTTTCGATTGAATAAATCCCTTTTTCTTCTACCATCAGTTCACCCTGGTGTACAGTCAGCATTTTTAAAATGCGGTCGTATCCAATTACCCCTTCACTCACACCGGAAAAAAAACTATCCCTTGTCAAGTAGTCCATCCTGTCTACGTCCAGTTGTCCGCTAACCAACTGGTGTAAGAACTTTTTAGGATATTGATTGGTAAAAATATCCAGTGCCATTTGCAATCGTCCATCAAATTGCTTGTCCAATTCTTTCATTAGCAGCAGCGAGATGGCTTCATGATGCATGCCTTCTATCAAAACATTTTCAAGCGCATGACTAAATGGCCCGTGGCCTATATCATGCAACAGGATGGCTATTTTAGCCGCCTGGTCTTCCTCTTTCGTTATTTCCACTCCCTTATTCCTTAACTCATGTAATGCACTGCGCATCAAATGATAGGCCCCCAGGGAATGGTGCAGCCTTGTATGAACTGCTCCCGGATAAACGAGTACAGCCATGGCCATTTGGTGAATGCGACGAAGCCGCTGGTAATAGGGATGTGCAATAATATTAAAAATCAATTCATCGTCGATTGTAATAAAACCGTAAACTGGATCATTGATTATTTTTCGGGCTGACATGAAATCGTGCTGGGTTTATGATTGATTGTAGTTGGTTTGCACTTTCGAGTTGTTAATTGTTGATTGCTTATGGTGAATGTGTGTACCTTCAACCAGAGCAGATTTTTTTGTTAAATGATGCACAAAGCTAAATAATGCTGATTAGCATAATGTTAAAAAATTAAATTTGTAACAATTGCGGGTCTTGTACATTCAGGCATTCCATGAATTTCTACCTCAATCTTAATTCATAATTCTTAATTCATAATTCTTAATTTCTTTACATGAGCATATCAAAAATACTTTGGGTAGATGATGAGATTGAAAGTCTTACATCACAAATACTTTTTTTAGAAAACAAAGGCTATGAAGTGCAAACCAAAACCAATGGTTTTGATGCGGTTGAATATGTAAAAAAGAACATTGTAGATGTAGTATTGATGGACGAAAGCATGCCTGGCATTACCGGCCTTCAAACCCTGCAGCAAATTAAGGAAGTAAACAGTAATTTGCCAGTAGTTTTAATTACCAAAAACGAAGCAGAAAACCTGATGGATGAGGCCATTGGATCTCAAATAAGCGATTACCTGATAAAACCCGTTAATCCAAACCAGGTGTGGCTGAGTTTAAAAAAACTGATTGATAATAAAAGGCTCGTGGCTGAAAAAACAACCTCTGCTTACCAACAGGAATTCCGGAGCTTGTTTATGGCGCTCAACGACAATCCCGATTACAATCAATGGATGGAAATTTATAGAAAACTGGTGTATTGGGAGCTCGAAATGAAAAAGAGCGACAGCCCGGAAATGCAGGAAGTTTTTCAGTCACAAAAATCAGAAGCCAATACGGAGTTCTTTAAATTCATCTCCCGAAACTATGCATCGTGGGTGGCCGAAAAAAGTACTTCAGCACCCATCATGAGTCATAACCTGATGAAGTTTAAAGTGTTTCCGCATCTTGAAAAAGGCACTCCGTTATTTTTTGTATTGATCGACAATCTGCGTTTTGATCAATGGAAAACCATACAGCCGATTTTTGCCAATAGTTTTAGAATACAGGAAGAGGAAACATTTTACAGCATACTTCCCACAGCTACCCAATATGCAAGAAATGCCATTTTTGCGGGCATGTTGCCAATAGAGATTGAAAAGCAATTTCCCAACCAATGGAAAAACGATGATGAAGAAGGTGGAAAGAATATGTTTGAAGAAGAGTTTTTTAAAGGCCAGCTTAAGAAAATGGGCAAAGGAGATTTGAGATATTCCTACACAAAAATCACCAATAACCATGATGGGCAGAAGTTGGTAGATAATATCCACAATATGCTGCAAAACGATATCAATGTGATTGTGTACAATTTTGTAGATATGCTGAGCCATGCCCGTACCGAAATGGAAGTGCTAAAAGAACTGGCCAGTGATGAAACCAGTTATCGTAGCATTACTGAAAGCTGGTTTGAGCATTCTCCGCTACACCAGGCGTTGAAAAAAATTGCTGATAAAAAAGTAACGGTGATTGTTGGAACAGATCATGGAAGCGTAAGGGTGAAAACGGCAGCCAAAGTAATTGGCGATAAACAAACCACCGCCAACCTGCGATACAAACATGGTCGTAATTTAAACTACGAACCAAAAGATGTGCTGGCATTTAAAAACCCTAAAGAGGCTGGATTGCCCGTTCCTACGATCAACTCTTCGTTTATTTTTGCCAAGGGAGATACGTTCCTTTGCTATCCTAACAATTACAATCATTTTGTAAATTATTATAAAAACACTTTTCAGCATGGAGGCATCAGCCTGGAGGAAATGATTATTCCGATTATAAGGATGACAAATAAATAAAGAGGAGAAATACAGCCCCAAACCCCTAAAGGGGCTTAGCTTTCAAGTCAAAGCCGTTTTCTACGTTAAATGTAGCTTTTATGTTTCAGGGGAAAGGTATCAAGCAATTAGTGTCCAAAACTCTCCTTTGGGGGCTGAGAGTCCTTTATTTAATTATTTTAACATCAGCTTCCAATCTGGTATTGCAAAAAAGGCAGTCTGTGCGTAGAACTCTCCGCTGGCTGGCGGGGTCGGGGGCTTCCGGGCTTTTTATTTATCAACGATTGTTGAAAACGTTTTTTTAATATGCTATTCAATTGTGGGAAGTTGCACTGAATTTAAAAGAGCCAAAAGCCCTTTCCGGGGTTTGAGGCAGGTTGAGGTACTATGAAATACACGCAAAACATATTAGATAAAATAGAAAAAATAGCCCAGGAATGTGGCTATGTAATCCGTTATGAAAGAGGTAATTTCCAAAGCGGATACTGCATTTTACAAGCTAAAAGAGTGGTAGTACTCAATAAATTTTTACCAACAGAAGGTAGAATCAATACACTGGTTGACTTAATGCCTCAGTTGGATATTCATGTAGATTCTCTTACACACGAAAGCCAAAAAATGTACGATGAAGTGATGGCACTTGCCAGTGAAAAATAATCCGGCTTCCTGTTCTTGTATTAATTGCACGTTTACTTTACCGTTTCATCAAACTGATTTTATTGCATTTATATTGAATGCTTTCATTTCATTTGGGTTTGCTTATTGCCAAATCCCTAATTTTGCGGCGTGCAATGCCCACCTTTAAACATAACATTTCTTGGTACAGGAACCAGCAGCGGCGTTCCAATGGTAGCTTGTCAGTGCCCCGTATGTATTTCTACCGATAAAAAAGACAATCGCCTGCGCAGCAGCATTTTAGTAGAAAGTGCTTCCACTTCATTTGTAATAGACACCACGCCGGATTTCAGGTACCAAATGCTTCGGGAGAAGGTAACCAAACTGGATGCTGTTTTATTTACCCATCCGCACAAAGACCATATTGCCGGCCTGGATGATATCAAAGCATTTACTTTTCTCTCCGGTAATGCAATGGAAGTATATGCCAACACCTTAACAGAGGAAGCATTGAAACGGGAATTTTATTACATCTTCACAGATAAAAAATACCCCGGCATTCCGGAAATCAATCTAAATATCATCGACCTGATCCCGTTTACAATTGGAGATATTCCGATAATCCCCATTTTAGTCTGGCATTTACACATGCCGGTTTTTGGGTACCGCTTTGGCAACTTCACTTATATAACCGATGCCAACCGGATTGATGACTCAGAAAAAGAGAAAATTAAAGGAAGTGAATGGATCGTGGTAAATGCACTCCGCCATAAGAAACACCTGTCGCACTTTACCCTGAATGAAGCAATTGAACTGGTGAATGAATTGCAAGTACCGAATGCCTATTTTACACATATCAGTCACCAGTTAGGTAAACACGAAGAAATAAATCCTACGCTAACACACGGGATTCAACTGGCCTTTGATGGATTGCAGGTAGTGGTTGGTTAAATAGTGAATTGGCAATTGTGAATGGTCAACTTTTTACCTTTTATATTTCACTTTTCATAATTCACCATTCACCACCCGAGCTATCGGGTCGCAACTTCCAAAAAACTTGCTGTAAACTAATATTATTCTCTACCGCCTATTGCGAATGCAAGGTTTAGTTATTATTTTGGAAACTAATCCCTGCATGTATGTGGAAACAATTCAGCTCCGACTACCTAAGCTTTTCGAAAAAACAACGAATTGGTACTTTTGTGATACTTGGCCTTGTTGCTTTCTTCACCGCTCTTCCTTTTCTGTTTCCCTTTTTTATAAAACCGAAAATTTACGACCATAGCAGTTTTGAAAAAGACATTGACGCTCTCAAAATAAAACAAGCAGATAGCACCGACACTTTTGAAAACAGGTACCCGAATAACCGCAACTATAAAAATTACACTTCATCTACTGCCAGCAATTATGGAAGCCGCCAACTAAAGGGCGAACTATTTTATTTTGATCCAAATACTGCTACCACTGCCGAATGGAAAAAATTAGGACTGAGAGATAAAACCATTGCAACCATTCAAAATTATTTATCAAAGGGCGGCAAATTTTATAAGAAAGAGGACATCGGTAAAATATGGGGGCTACATCCCGCTGAGGTAGATCGACTAATGCCTTATGTTCAGATTAAGCTTAATAAACCAATTTATGAGGTAGCTGAAAAAACAACTGAAAAGAAGGATTTCAAAAAAGCTATTTCACTAGTTGATATCAATTTGGCAGATACTGCTGCACTCATTGCTCTGCCAGGCATTGGCAGCAAACTATCCCAGCGAATCATCAATTTCAGGGACAAGCTTGGCGGCTTTTACAAGGTGGATCAGATAGGCGAAACCTTTGGTTTGCCAGATTCTACGTTTCAAAAAATAAAAAATCGCCTTACAATAGACACCACCGAAATCAGGCGTATCAATATTAACAACGCAAGCATTGATGCAATGAAAACACATCCTTACATTCGTTACCCGATCGCCAATGCAATTATTCAATACCGCACCCAGCATGGCAATTTCATAGCCGTTTCTGATTTAAAAAAAATCATGACTGTTACCGAAGATGCGTTTTCTAAAATGGCTCCCTATTTAACGGTCGATTAAAAACACAGGCTGATATCAGGCAGTTTTACAGGCTAACTTTAAACTAACAGTCGTTAGTATTTTATTTTACTCTATTTTGCAGTTCTATCAATTTTCATCAGTATGAATTTTCAGGAAAGTGAACTTACAAAACATGTAGCAGAAACTGCGAGGGACTTCGCTTTGCAATACATCAAACCAAATATGATGGATTGGGATGAAAGCCAGGAGTTTCCGGTGCATATATTTAAAGAATTGGGCAAACTGGGCATGATGGGTATATTGGTGCCGGAAAAATATGGAGGCTCCGGTTTTGGATACTTTGAATACAATGCAGTGATACAGGAAATTGCCAAAGTATGCGGAGGCATTGGTTTGTCGCTGGCTGCACACAACTCGCTCTGCACCGGCCACATACTTGCATTTGGCAAAGAAGAACAAAAAAATAAATATTTACCCAAATTAGCAACCGCTGAATTTTTAGGTGCCTGGGGATTAACAGAACCCAATACCGGCAGCGATGCCGGCAATATGAAAACCACCGCGGTAAAAGATGGCGACGAGTGGCTATTGAATGGTACAAAAAACTGGATCACTCATGGCAAAAGCGGTGATGTGGCCGTGGTAATTTGCCGCACAGGAGAACCCAGAGCAAAGGACAATTCAACAGCTTTTATAATTGAGCGTGGCACACCAGGATTTAGCGCTGGAAAAAAAGAAAATAAATTGGGCATGCGGGCCAGTGAAACGGCCGAGTTGATTTTTGATAATTGCCGCATACCTGATGCCAACAGAATGGGAGCCGTGGGCGACGGTTTTAAACAATCAATGAAAGTATTGGACGGTGGAAGAATCTCTATTGCTGCGTTGAGTCTTGGCATTGCCAAAGGGGCTTACGAGGCATCGGTAAAGTACGCCAAAGAGCGGCACCAGTTTGACCAGCCGATTGCCAATTTCCAGGGCATCAGTTTCAAATTGGCGGATATGGCTACCGAAATTGCTGTCTGCGAATTATTGATCAACCAGGCCTGTGATTTAAAAATGAAAGGATTGCCAATGACCAAAGAAGCGGCGATGGCAAAATATTATGCAAGCGAAGTGGCTGTAAAAGTAAGTACCGATGCCGTGCAAATATTTGGAGGATATGGCTACACGAAAGACTTTCCGGTGGAGAAATTTTACAGGGACAGTAAGCTGTGTACAATCGGCGAAGGAACGAGTGAAATACAAAAAATTGTTATTGCGAGGGAGGTGTTACGATAAATAAAATCAGCCCCATCAAATAAGCAGTACGTATTTTCTGCGCCTTACCGTTTACCTATAATACTCCTTCGTAAAAGCTTTCTGAAATTCTTTTGCTTACAAAATGATATTAGCTCTTTTGTTTCTAAAAATACCATGCATACGGTATATAATTGAATTGGCTATTTGTGTACGTTTACTGCATGAAACAAATTATGCTAAATAGCGCTATTCTATCAATTGCCTCTTTTTTCGCTTCGTGTACACAAAGCGAAAAACTACCACCACCAGTTTGCACCGTTGAACAAGCCAAAACAATAATCAGAGGAAAATTTTGGCAGGTAGCAGATGTTATCACAATTTCAGGGAATCAACAATCGCTATCAAACAACGATCCGTCAAAAAAAGAAACAATTGCTAAACCTGCTACTAAAGCATTCAATTGGTTAACTACTAAAAAGGAAAAAGTAAGCCACGCTGCTTTTATGAATTCGTTTTATAAAGATAATTTGAAAATATCCACTACACTTAATAAAAATTGTATAGCTACCACCACGACGGCTATGGACGCTCAAAACAAATATTTCAATAAATCACAATCGTAAAAAATAAAACTAAGGGCATAAAACTATAGCTTACCGGGGAAAGTAACGCTTTTGTAGAATTGGGTATAGGAAAATTCACTGCTGCTTAGTATGTCTCAGGTGCAAGCGAAAAGAAATGATACCAACCTGGGCTTAATAAGCTGAACGATTTAAAAGTCATTTTTCTACCAGACATAAAATAAAAATAATACATTTTTGAAGAATATCGCATTGGCATTTATCTACTTTTTATTGTCAACCATTATTACCTGGTGGTATTTTAAAGAAGCTGAATTATTATACTTTTCTCAGGAAAAAATGTTTTTATCCTGTGCAATTGCAGGTGCAAAATGGAGTTTACAAATTGTAGCTGCTTTATTTTTTTTGGAGGAAAAAAAATGGCTATTTATAAAACGAATTGGTGTTACCTGTTTTGCAGGCAGTTGCATTTTACTACCTTATTGTTTCTCCAGGCAAATACGAATAGTTGATAAAAGCTTTTAAATTTCCTGAATAATTGCAGTATTGGTAATGATCGTTCTGTATTACAAAGCTGTAAAGCAAACAGCTATTGCTACAAAATGGTTTTGGGGTTGGGTTGGTTGTTTAGCAATTGCAATTTCGTTACAGGTATTGGTAGTATTTAGAGCGGTAAGCCAAACTTTTAACTTTTTTTAATAACTTTTTAATACTCAAGGGCAGCGCATTAAAAATAATAACCATGCTAAAAACAATCGCTTTAATTACTTTTTTTGTTTGTAGTTTAAATAATAGCAAGGCGCAAATAATACTTATTGGAGAAGATGAAATAAAGAATAATTACGATGGTTATACCAGAGATTATAAAATAAGCGATGTAGCTAAGCATGGCGATTGGTATTATTTTATTTCTCCAAATGGCTATTTGTATCAAGCTGGGCGCACAGAAAATTCAATTAAGATAATTGACAAATTTGCACCGCAAAATTCCATGTTTTTTATAGCAACAAAAAAATACATCTACTATTCTTCTTCATCTGAGGGAGATGCATATAGAACGGTAACACAACTTAATCCAGCTACCGCAAAAATAAATTACTCTTTACAGTGCCCAGCTCCAAACGAAACGCTTAGTGTAAACGGCTTGCAGGTGCCCGGTAATATTTACACCGTATCGCAAATGTTTCAAAGTGCGGATAAAGACAAACTATTGATACGAACTTTTAAAAATGACCTGCTTAGGGTATTTGCCATACATGATGACAATCCAACTAAAGTGTATGCCGTATATACAGGGGCTTTACCTTCTACCCAATATCCCGATATGAGCATCAGCGTTAACTCACAAGTAATGGATAGGGGAAAAGATGTTTTTGTGAATGGCAGATCAAAGGCATCAGGTGCTTATGAAACCACTTCAACCGTTATTCGAATTGATGACGGGTCGTCAACTTATAATTTTTTAACGCAGTTTAATTTAAAAGATAAAGGGCTTACTTTATTTGATAACTTTTTAAGAACCGACTCTCTAATTTATTCATTTTGCAAACTGGATAAAGAAGGGAAAACTGATTATCAATTGTTTCGCTATAATGAAAAAAAAATATCTGGATGGGTTGTTAATTTATCTACTTTAAATCCCGATTATACAGCTCAGGTACTCAACGGTGTAATTTATATTTCCAACAAAGGCGAGATAGGAAAATTTAATGAAGCAAATAAACAAATTGATAAAGCATTCAAATCATTTTTACCCAATGAAGCCTGGGCGGAAGTACAGTATGGCAAACGATTTTTAAAAGTTGGTAATTTTTTATTGGCAAAAATTGGAAATGACTACCAGGTATTAAATGAAAAATCAGGTAAGTGGAACAAAATGAAAACACCGGGTTTGGCTAAAGAACCCAATAGATCCAGGCTAACCGAAAATTATGCCTATCATGGTAAACAACATTTCTACTTTATAGATACTGCTAATAGCATGGAACAGTTTACCAGCTACAATCCTCTATTGAATACTTATGAAGCCATCACGTTTCCAACATACAAGAAAGAAACATTCAATGGTATTAAAGGAATATTTCAGCATGAAGATGGCTTTATAATACTTACAGCTTATACCAATAAAAAAGACAAGCCTGTGTACAGGATGTTTAATTATATAGAGGAAATAAATACCACTACTGAAATAGCAGTAAATGAAAATCCGGTAATAAAAAAAGAAGTACCAAAGCCGGTAAAGGTTATCAAAGAAAAATCGCCGCATAAAATAGTTAATAAAACCAGTAAAATTGTTTTTGAAGAAACATTTAAGAACAATAAAAATAACTGGGCATTGGATAAAAGTATCATCAGCGATTCTGCAACTGCCATCGTAAAAGATGGTGCTTTAACTTTTGATAATAAACAAACCAGGGTTGCTTTTGTAGGGATCAATATTCCGGAAAATGCCGGGATAAAATTAGCGACCGATGAAGAATGGATTTTCAAAGCCACCGTTAAGCATATAAGCGGTGTAACCAATTCAATATTGGGTATTCATTTTGGAGAAGTGATTAACGGTAACATAAATGAAGGATTGATATTTGCAACGGATGCGGATAAAAATAATTTTTCTATTTATGAGAAAAAAGGAAACAACTATACTACCATTAAAAGCTGGACAATAGATGCTGCTGTAAAAAAAACGAACGAAGCAAACGAGCTACAAGTCATAAAAAGACCTGGCAGTCTATCTTTTTTTATTAATGGTAAATTTGTTTTTCAAGCCAGTAGTAAGTATGCTGCTAAAGCAATAGGTTTTATAGTGCAAAATAAGCAAACGGTGGTTTTTGATAACATCAGTGTAACGAGCTTTGCAACACTTAGAGGAAAAACAGAACGGGATCAGGTAAATGATTTAGTTACCATTTTTAATGCAAGTGATAGTAGTTTTAAAAACCAGTACCTGACTTCTGGTAGTTTTAAAAAAGAAAGCTGGTTACCTATCATATCCATTGGCAATAATCAGTTTTATATTTATGATGGTATTCCTTCTCCCTTTGAGAAAACAGGTATTAGATATGCTCCTTATTATGAAATCACTACATCAACCAATGATATCAAACTTCAGGAAGAAAAAACAATTCAATTGTCAAAACTGATTGAAGCAGGTTTAGAAAGTTATACTAAAAGAGAAGTGGCTACAGTATTAGGCAAAACTTTTTACTGGCAATCTAACAATACCAATCTTCCTAAAGACCTTACGGTTGCTATAGAAAATTTTGAAATCAGCGGTTTATATTTCACCAAGATTGTAATTATACAGGCGCCCAACATAAAGTTGCCGGAAAATGAATAACCAATGGCATCAGGTATGCATAAAAAAACAACTTCGTTGTTATTGTTTTGTTAGTAGCAATACTGATATATTTAACCAACAAGTATAGTTTAGTTACCCTAAATAAAAAACAAAGCCATATTATTTATTTATTTATTTATTTATTTATTTATTTATTTATTTATTTATTTATTTATTTATTTATTTATTTATTTCAACTTAAAACTTTCACCCAAAAATAAAACGAAATTCAAATGAAATCAAAAACCTCAATTGTCGGCACGATACTATTTCTTTTTGGCTTAACCCTTTGTGGACAGCAAAGCGGGAATAATGTTATCGGACAAAATTACAACTACAACCAATCTGACAAACCGCAAGCCGTAAGTAAACTCTTCTTGACGGACAGTTCTTTTATTATACAAGGAAATGTTTTAATAAACGTTATTGCGGATAGTTATGTGGCAACCTTTGGAGTTTTAGAGTCATCGGCAACTTTTAAAACTACAAACACAAAAATTGACAAACGCATACAAGAATTTATTGCTGGTTTAACAAAAATGGGTATTATTCCAACTGACATTTACGTAGATATGACTACCCGAACTCAGATAGCTGACTATAAAGTAAATGGAAATTATGCAGAGCAATACATTAGCGGATTTGAAGAGAAAAAAAATGTGGTTATAAAATTTAAAAAAATAACCGAGCTTGATAAAATGTTATTAATAGCAGCGGACTACGGAATTTATGATTTAGCGAAAGTTGACTACATCGTAACGGACATCAATAAAATCTATACACAGTTATTTTTGGCAACCAACGATGTAATCAACAATAAAAAAGAATTGTATGTTAGCGCAACAAAAATGAAACTAACGACATCTGCTGGAATTTATGGCGAATCGTTTTACAGTTTTTATCCTTCACAACTGTACAAAAGTTATACACCCAACATTACATCTGAATATTTTGATGAAGGTTCACACGCAAAGAGAAAAAATTTAAAAAAAAATACAACTTACTACTATGACAAGATTAACTACTCTGGTTTTGACAAAGTGATTAATCCAATTGTGACAGAGCCGGCAGTCGAATTTGTTTTGATGCTACAAATAAAATTTAAAATTGAAAAATGATAAATAGTTAATTATTGGATGGCAGCAAAATGACGGTCAAAGAAAATGTACTAATGCTGCTTGCATAATCAAAAAACGGATTTTATGCGGTGTTACTCAAACAAGAGTCTGCTATTGGATTATACGCATCATCAAAATGCTTACGACCAGTTGACAAACCAACGTTTTACGAATTGTTTTAAAGAAATAAAATGCTTAAAAAAATAACCATCATCGTCTCCCTGGTATTTACCGCTATTTTATTTTATGTAGCCTATAAATACGATGCTATCAACAATTTTAAATTTGCTTCTCCAAAAGATTTTGTTCCGTATTATGAAGCAGCAGCCAATCAATTTTGGCTTGTTGGTATGATTATTTGTTTTACAAGTTGGCTATGGGTAGCTATTGTAGCTATTAAAACGAAACAATTATTTTGGTTATGGATTCCGTTTATATTTACCGTTTTTGTAGCTTTAAGAAACAGTTATCATGATGAACAATTATTTCATTTTAAAAAAGCAAATGGTCTTTGGAATGGCGGATTTTCGTTAAGTTATTTTTTTGGTATTGGCATAATTTTAATTGCAGGATTGATCATTCTAATTAATTATTTTGGATTGAAAAAGTATTTTCAAAAAGAAAAAAAACAAATGAGAATATAGGAATATTTATAAAATTTGAATAAGATCAATAGCTTATTTTTAAAATTTGTATTTCAACGTAATCAATTTAAAATTTCGTGTTGATTGCTATTTATAAGCTGGTACAATATATTACATGGCCTTAAAAACAATAAGAACAGTTTACCTACAATTCAAACAAAAATTATCAGCTAAAGAAAATATTCGTCCGCTAAAAGGCAGATGCTCCTGCATAGTAAAAAATAAAACTACTTTTCTACCAGTGTCTGGTTATGAATGCAGGCTCTTATCAGAAACAATCAAACAATTCATTCATAAACGCTTTTTAAATACATTAAAACCTCCCGTTAGTACAGGAGGTTTTAAATATCATGAACATGAACTTATTCTTTACTCATTATTTTTTATCATCGCCAAACAGACCGCTCAGTTTTTCTTTTACATCATCAAACACTTCTGCTGCTTTAATGGTAGCGTTTTTTGCAAAGTCTTCTACTTTCTGACCTGTTTCACCCGGTATCATATCGCTGATTTTATCCAGTATGTTAGCCTCCGCAACATTTGGAGCGGCCGGATCTGGTATTGCGGCTGTTTCACCGATGGGGCTGGTTGGCTCCGCAGCCGATCCAAATAAATTATCTACTGCACCCGCCATCATCGGAAATTTTTCCTTTACAAAATCCTTGATAGTTTCCAACGCTTTATTAGCCTGATCGGTACTGATGCCTGCCTTTTCAGTCAAGCGTGTTATTAACTCTTGCATATTATATTTTTTAGTTGATGAAATATGAAATTCCGAATTTTTTAAACCAAAATACAATTTATTATTAACCGATCATGAAATTTAAATGGATTGATTTTTAATAAAAATGGATTGTAAAAATTATATCCGGAATACTTTATGTTTTTTTGAACGCCACGTTTGATTGAACGGCTTCATTGTTTTATTCAGTGTCGTAGCGGTCTACTTTTTCAATACCTGGCAATTGAAGTAATCGGTTGCAAAGTTCATCCAGCTCTTCTTTATCATGAACAAATATTTTAAAATTTCCGACAAAGAGCCCGTCCTTTGCTTCCATCGTCATGGCTGAAATATTAAATTTTAATTCGCCGCTTAGCAGGTTGGTAATTTTATGAATCACGCCAACATCATCCAGTCCAACTATTTTCAATCCTGTGAGGAATGATATCTCTTTGTTTTTGGCCCATTTGGTTTTAACCACCCTATGTCCATAATTCGACATCAGCCTGGCAGCATTTGGACAATTGGTACGATGTATTTTTAGTCCTTCACCGGTCGTTACAAATCCAAATACATCGTCACCCGGTATTGGCTTGCAGCAATTGGCCAGTGTGTACATAATCCGGTCGCTGCTTTCTCCAAAAATAATGAGCTCAGTGTCTTTTTTATTATAATGCCTGGCACTTACATCGGCTTCATTTTTCTCCTCTACCTCTACTTTTATTGGCTTGGGCGGATACAAGCGATCACCCGAAGCAGTGAACTCCTTGATTTCTTTAAGATCAATTTTTTTTATGGCGATCTCATACAACAAATCAAGCGACGAGTTCACTTTATAATAAGTAGCCAGTTCTTCCAGGTTGTGCTGGGTCATCATTCCGCCAATGGCATCCAGTTTTTTTTGCAGCATATATTTACCATCTTCTGCAACCTTTCGCTTTTCTTCCTTTAAGGTATCCTTAATTTTTTGTTTTGCCTTACTGGTTACTACAAGGCTCAGCCATTCATGGTTGGGTTTCTGCTTGGCGCTGGTTATAATTTCAATCTGATCTCCACTGCGTAATTTATGCCCAATAGGTACCAACTTATGATTCACTTTGGCTCCAATACATTTGCTGCCTACCGCAGTATGCACCCCAAAAGCAAAGTCAAGCGCTGTAGCCCCTATCGGCAACATTTTTACATCTCCCTTAGGTGTGTACACATATATTTCTTCCGCCAGGAAAGAAGTTTTAAAATCCTGCAGAAAATCAATCGAGTTGGAATCCTGGTTGTTCAGCGCTTCCCTTATTTGATGAAACCATTTATCAAAGCGGCTTTCATCCGTTGTTCCTTCTTTATATTTCCAGTGAGCTGCCAAACCTTTTTCAGCAATCTCATTCATACGCTTGGTGCGTATCTGCACTTCCACCCATTTACCCTGTGGCCCCATCACGGTAGTGTGCAGGGCTTCATATCCATTGCTTTTAGGATTACTCAGCCAGTCTCTCAATCTTTCTGGAGAAGGGTTATATTCATCGGTAATAATACTGTACACTTTCCAGCAATCGCCCTTTTCATTTTCATAGGGTGAGTCAACGATGATGCGTATTGCAAATAAGTCATACACTTCCTCAAAGCTCACGCCCTTCTTCTTCATTTTATTCCAAATGGAGTGGATGCTTTTTGGCCTTCCATGAATTTCAAATTTAAAATCTGCTTTTTCTAACTTCTCTTTTAATGGCCGGATAAAGTCGTTAATAAACCTGGTACGCTCTCTTTTAGTATCCTGCAATTTTTGGGCGATGTAGCGATAAGTGTCGGGCTCAAGATACTTCATGGAAAGATCTTCCATTTCTGTTTTGATGGCGTATAATCCCATGCGGTGTGCAAGTGGCGCATACACATATACTGTCTCGCTACTGATCTTTAACTGCTTCTCCCGCTTCATGCTATCAAGGGTGCGCATGTTGTGAAGTCGATCTGCCAGTTTAATCAGAATCACTCTTGGATCATCTGTCAGCGTTAGCAATATCTTTTTAAAATTCTCCGCCTGCTGGCTGGTATTGGTGTCTATCACCGTGCTGATTTTGGTAAGACCGTCAACAATCCTGGCAATCTCAGCTCCAAATTCCCGCTGCACATCTTCCAGAGAAATGTCGGTATCCTCAACCGTATCGTGCAACAAAGCACAAATTGTACTACGGATACCCAGGCCAATTTCTTCCACACAAATTTTGGCTACCGCCAGCGGATGTAAAATATAAGTCTCGCCACTTTTACGGCGCATGGTTTTATGTGCATCTACTGCCATTTCAAAGGCGGTTCGCAATAATTCCTTATCACCGGACTTCAATTTCGGCTTCAGTTCTCTTAATAGACCACGATAGTGCCTGAGAATTTCCTTTTTTTCTTCGGCCTCGTTGAGATTGTATTTGATGTTTGGTACTGATACTTCCATGAATGAAACGAATTTACGAAAAAACACAATGACCTACAGGAGAGTTAACCGAAGGTTTGGATAAAACTATCAATTACCGATTCCCAAAATGCTTCAAAAGATAGACACCGTTAAAAAAACGGGTGAGAAAATGAAATAAATTTACCTTCTAAAATCCACTTGAGGGAAAGAGGCTAAATATTTTTCATCTTTTATCAAAATTCCCTACTTTTGCACCCCTTAACCGGATGTGGCGAAATTGGCAGACGCACCAGACTTAGGATCTGGCGGAGTGATCCATGTAGGTTCGACCCCTATCATCCGGACATTTTTTATCAGTTGATAAGTTGGATGGTTGATCAATTAGCAGCTATTTTGCTTTCTGATTCTTCCTACTCTTATCAACTTTTTTAACTTTAAACACAACAACATTTCCCCATTATGGCAACAGTAGCAAGAGAGAATATTGGTCTCCTGAATGACAAGATCATCGTTAAAGTAGGTAAAGAAGATTATTTCCCAACGTTTGAAAAAAAATTAAAAGAGTACAGTAAGACTGTAAATATGCCAGGTTTCAGAAAGGGAATGGTTCCCACCGGCATGATTAAGAAAATGTACGGTCCTTCTATTTATACCGAAGAAATTCTTAAAATAGTAGAGAAAGAATTATATAATTACCTTGATACCGAAAGGCCGGATATTTTTGCACAACCACTTGCATTGGATGCTGATATCCGCAAACTGGATCTGAATAACCCTGCAGAATATGAGTTTGGTTTTGAAATTGGCCTAAAGCCTGCTTTTGAAATTGCTCCTTTAGATAAAGCTGGTTTAACTTTCAACAAGGTAAAGGTTACCGATGAAATGGTGGAAGAAGAAGTAAGCCGAATGCTGATCAAGGGTGGCAAAATGACGGAACCCGAAACGATCACAACAGAAGAAGATGTGTTGAATATCTTATTTACTGAATGTGATGAAAGTGGAGTTGCAGTTGAAGGTGGAGTAGTTAAAGAAAATTCCCTGATTGTTAAATATTGTACGCAAGCATTGCAGGAGCAGTTGAAAGGAAAAAAGATCAATGATACCATTGTTTTACAATTGTCTGAAACTTTTGAAGGCGACAAGTTGGAAATGATGTTGCAGGATCTCGGTTTTGAAAAAGATGATCAGGTTGCTGCAAAGAAATATTTTCAGTTAACAATTGTGAAAATAGCATTGGTTGAAAAAAGAGAATTGGACGAAACTTTCTTTGGCGAAGTGTTCCCCGGCGCCGCTATAACAACAGAAGCGGAATTCAGACAAAAACTAAAAGAAGAAATTGAACAATATTGGGAAGGGCAAAGCCGTAACCAGTTGCACGATCAAATTTATCATTACATGCTGGATAAAACCGAGATGGATTTTCCGGCAGAATTCTTAAAGCGTTGGTTACAAACCGGCAGTGAAGAACGCAAAACCGCCGAACAGGCAGAAGAAGAATTCCCAGTTTTCAGCAGCCAGTTAAAATGGACGTTGATCAGCGACAAGTTAGTTAAGGAAAACAATTTACAAGTAGCTCAAGAAGAACTAAGGGCAGCTATGACCAGCGAAATCATGCGCTACATGGGTGGTATGAATTCAGGCGGAGATATGAGCTGGTTAGACAGTTATATCGACAGGATGATGAAAGATGAGAAGCAAGTAGATGCAAGCTATCGTCGCCTGATAACAGATAAATTATTCATTTTTTCAGAGAGCCAGGTAAAGCCAGCCGAGAAAGAAGTAACCGGAGAAGAATTGGCCGGAATGCAGCACCACCATCATTAATCGTATTTGATTACGCACAATTAGTGGAGAATATATTCGCCGAAGCAAATTGCTTCGGCGTTTTTTGTAGCCCCCAACTAAGGGGAAGGTCTGGGAACAGTCTGCTTTTTTCACCATGCTCCTTTCTCATTATCAAATCTTATTGATTCCAATAAAGATGCCTGGATACAAATAATTCCCATCCTAACAAAATCAAATTTTAGAGAATGCCCCCATCAACTCGTTCATCCGCCTTTTTGTCGCCCTTTTTTTTATAGCATAATATTTGGGTTCCCTCAATCAACTATATTTGTTATCCTAAATATTATATCAGATGGATTTTGGAAAAGAATTTGAAAAATACGCTGTAAAGCACAAAGGCATTAGCAGCAATCTGCTACACGATTACAATAATAAAAATGGTGCAAGGTTCAACGCACAGCAACCATTTTCGGGCGAAGTAGGTGTAATAACCAATCTTACCCCTAACATTATTGAAGAAAGGCCCATGAACGTTGCCGTTATGGATGTGTATAGCCGTTTAATGATGGATCGCATTATTTTTATGGGCTATCCTGTTTCTGATGAAGTAGCAAACATCATCACCGCTCAATTTTTATTTCTGGAAAGTACCGACCGTACCAAAGATATCCAGATGTACATTAATTCACCTGGAGGAAGTGTGTACGCAGGATTGGGCATGTATGATACCATGCAGTTTGTAACGCCTGATATCGCTACCATTTGTACCGGTATGGCAGCAAGTATGGCAGCCGTTTTAATGTGTGCTGGCTCACCGGGCAAGCGTACTTCCCTAAAACATAGCCGTATTATGCTTCACCAGCCAAGTGCAGGCGCAGGCGGACAGGCAAGCGATATTGAAATTACCGTGAATGAAATTAAAAAGATTAAGAAGGAATTGTACGATGTGATCGTTCATCATACAGGCCAGCCTTATGAAAAAGTAGCCGAAGATTGCAGCCGCGATTATTGGATGACGTCTACAGAAGCCAAAGAGTATGGTATTGTCGATGAAGTACTAACCATCAATCCCCGCAAAGCAAAAAAGGATTAACGAATACTTGTTGCACCAGCAGTTGAATAGCTATGTAACATCGTTGTGTCACTCACTTGTACGGCATACCATTATTCAACTGTACATTTAATTTATAACAGCATTACAAAAAAGTACATCAATGACTTATTATAACAACAAAGGAATATGCTTCGATGACGAAGAAGAAACACCCAAAGAATTGCCGGAAAATCCGATGGAAAAAATGATGAGCGGATGGCAATTTGACAAAAAATTTATTGAGCAGCGCAAAATATTTTTGTGGGGCGTAGTAGACGATAAAAGTGCTAAAGACATTACAGCCCGCCTGCTTTATCTGGAAGCAATCGATCCCGGAAAAGAAATTACGTTTTACATCAACAGTCCGGGTGGAGTAGTTACCAGTGGAATGGTTATTTACGATACCATGCAAATGATTAGCTCGCCCGTTAGTACAGTATGTATGGGCATGGCTGCAAGTATGGGTAGTATTTTATTAAGTGGCGGTGCCAAAGGCAGACGTTTTATTTTTCCGAGTGGCCAGGTAATGATTCACCAGCCAAGCGGTGGCGGACAAGGTGTAAGTGCCGATCTGGAAATTATGGCAGTTCAAATATTGAAAATAAAACAAATGGGTGCAAAGATTTTAGCCGATAATTGCGGCCAGACTTATGAAAAAGTGATGAAAGACTTTGACCGTGACTACTGGATGGATTCAAAAGAATCGGTTGCCTATGGCATTGTAGATGGAGTGATGGATAAATTATAGTATTGTATTTGTTTAACTTTCTAATTGGCCCCATCTTTTGGGGCCTTTTTATTGCTGGTTTAATTAAGTGAATACCTTTGCAACATGCAGTTTCATGAAATCATAAACGCAAAATATAGTAAGGAGTCCTATCGACCGATGATGCAGAAAGATGCGTTCCCGGTAAATGATTCTTTTCAGGCATATTTGCAGCATTATGGCAGAGATGTTGAAATACCTGTACTCTATACAGATTTAGCAAATTACAGTTACGCAGATTCCCTAAAAGATAAAAAGGGGAAATGGACCCATTGGGAAAATGCCGTTTATGAACCCGGGCAAAAGGAAACACTAAAAAAAGCACTGATAGAAACCTACATCATTCTTAAAAACAGGGCCATCTGGGCGCCAGGCAAAAATTTTGATATTGAGCGAATTGATTTTTGTGAGTATGGCAACAGCATCCCTTTTCGTATAAAAATCATTGACAAGGATAAAGACCAGTATGATTTTTTTTATGTAAAACAGGCGGATGCCTCCCGCATTTATGGACTGGAACTGGAACATTTGCTCACCCACAACCCCATCAACTTCCTTTCCCATCAAAACACGTTGGTGGAGGAACACATTGAAGGTATAGCTGGTGATCTTTTTCTGCAACAGGAAATGCAGTTGACCCCGAAAGATAAAATTGCCATTGCCAAAGCATTTGTTCAATTCAACGAAAGCTGTTTTGCCCGGTTGTTGGGCGATATGCGTAGCTATAACTTTGTGGTGAACCCCATCGCCATCAATGGACATATCGAATACCGCATGCGTGCCATTGATTTTGACCAGCAATGCTACGAAGGCAGAAAAAATTACTATCTACCTCAATTTTATAAAGAAAATATAGATTTTGTAGAAATAGTGCTGCAAAATCTTACGGCGACTGAGATAGAAGAAACCCAGCAAATTGAATTTAATTCGATGGCTGCGAGAATTATCATGTATCGTTGTCAATTGATGCAACTGGTAAATACCATCATCAAAGATGATATATCCGAAAACTATAAGATAAATACGTTGCGAAACGAGCTAAATGAGCATTTTGAAACTACCCGTTTTTCCAAATGCAAAACGATGGGCGCTATTGTAAAGCAGCAGTTGAAGCAAGTATTGCAAAAACACCTGCTCGTGGTGGGCGGAAAGTTTGCGTAGTCGTCAACAGGCATTATAATTGTTGATGCTGCAACGTTTTTCTATGATATATTGTCTGCAAAGTAGCGTTCTGTAAAGGGTTGCTTATCTTTGCACTCCGCTTTTAATAAACACGGGGCGAATAAAAGGTTAATAATGGCAAAACAACAAACACTACATTGTTCTTTCTGCGGCAGAAGTCGTGATGAGGTAAAGATTTTGATAGCCGGTCAGGAAGGACATATCTGCGAAAACTGTGTGGAGCATGCACAGGAAATAATTGGCCAGGAACTAATGATTTATCCGGATGCCAAACAAAGCGGTGGAAACAGCCACAAGCTTACGGTAAAAAAGCCGATAGAAATCAAGAAATTTTTAGATGAATATGTAATTGGCCAGGACGATGCCAAGAAAATATTGGCTGTAGCTGTTTACAATCACTACAAGCGTTTGAACCAAAAGGTTGAAAATGAAGTAGAAATTGAAAAGAGCAATATCATCATGGTAGGCGAAACCGGAACTGGCAAAACCTTGCTGGCAAAATCAATTGCACGTATGTTGAACGTGCCCTTCGCTATTGTAGATGCAACCGTTTTTACAGAAGCTGGTTATGTTGGAGAAGATGTGGAAAGTATGCTGAGTCGTTTATTACAAGCCTGCAATTATGATGTAGCTGCTGCCGAAAAAGGAATTGTATTTATAGATGAGATTGATAAAGTAGCCCGCAAAAGTGATAACCCATCCATTACCAGAGATGTAAGCGGAGAAGGTGTGCAGCAAGGGTTATTAAAGTTATTGGAAGGAACAGAGGTATTGGTTCCGCCACAGGGTGGTCGTAAACATCCGGAACAAAAATTAGTAAAAGTCAATACCTCCAATATACTGTTTATTTGTGGCGGTGCCTTTGATGGTGTTGATCGCATTATTGCCCGCCGGGTAAATACACATGCCATCGGATTTAGCGTAAATAAAGAGTTGCAGGAGTTTCAACAAAAGAATTTGTTGCAGTTTATTAATGCAGTTGATTTAAAAACATTTGGTTTAATACCGGAATTATTGGGTCGATTACCCGTAATCACTTACCTGAACCCACTGGATGCGCCAACTTTGCGCAATATTTTAACCGAACCAAAAAATGCCTTAATCAAGCAGTTTACCCGCTTGTTTGAAATAGAAGGTATTGCATTGAAATTTGAAGAAGCTGTGTACGATTTTATGGTTGAAAAAGCATTGGAGTACAAATTGGGTGCAAGGGGT
>JBBQKO010000037.1:0-21752 GCA_038327005.1 Chitinophagales bacterium
GAACCAAATGGAGATGAAGTGGGAGAACGTTCAATTTGTAAGGGTTGATAGTGACATCGTTGATAATTTAATTGATAAGCAGGAAGGTGGTGAAAGTGTTCTAAGTAAAGACGAGGAAACAAAATTGAAAGAATTGTTTGGTGTAAAAATTCCTGAATTGAATGTAACTGTTGATGTGAAAGGGTTAAGTGCTGATGCTCCCCCGGTAGTTGCTACCCGTCCGGAATTTATGCGCAGGATGAAAGATATGGCTTCGATGCAAGGTGGAATGGGTGCTTTTTATGCCAGCATGCCGGATGAAGTTACGCTAACTGTAAACGGTAATCATCCATTATTCAAAAGTATTTTAGCCGAGTCTGCAACCGAAAAGCAGGAGAAGATTGTACACAACTTAGCTGACCTGGCTTTGTTATCACAGGGCTTGTTAAAAGGAAATACGCTGACTAATTTTATAAACAGAAGTGTTGAGTTGATGGGGTAAGAGAGAGTCGTTATCTTGTTAAAAAGAAAGGATTGCCTGAAAAGGTGATCCTTTTTTTATTTGAATTAATTTTAAGATTTTGGGGCCGCTTTCTTTAGAATCACGGCCTCCATATATTTCATTTTGCAGGTGTAAAAAATCTCTTTAAATCCAATTGATATGAGCTCTTTTTTATATAAAGGGTTTAGGTAAATTATATGCAGAATGCGGGGCTTTTTATTATAGCTATACTGTATTTTTTTGGTAACCCTTTTCATAATAATTTCATCAAAAGGATTGAATAAAAAAATGCAATCTACATCAGTTGGTATTTCAACTTCGGCTGCGTCTTTTGCAATGTTTGAAAAAATTAAGGATGGGAATTTCCTTTTCGTTAGCTGAAGATTTTTTTCAGAATCGGCGCAAAATTTTCTTGAGAAATCAATGCCGGTAACTTTACCAAATCCTTTGTGAGCTGCCACACATAAGGCTCTTCCTTTACCGCAGCCGATGTCTAAAAAATGAGATCTTTGGTTTGCAGGAAGTTGGGTAAAAACTTCTTCGAGCAATAAATAGCTGGCCGGCATGTAAACAGTTGCGTGGGAGATATCGATTCCGGAAGCTGCAATTTTTTTTAATTCATCAGAACCTGTTGTATGAATTCCGTATTTGTGTTCACCTTTTATTTCGTGTATCAAAATATGGAAAGCAATTCTCCAGTTCCAGTTTAATCCGAGATAAAAAAAGTACTGTATAAAGGCAAATATCTTCAAATGAAAATGGTTTAAAACTACTTGTTATTTTGGTCAGCCAATCGTATGTCAATCACTTTTAGCTGTAGATTTGTTTCTCCGTTCCATTCATTTTCATCAATTGTAAAAACTACATCCAGCGGCAACTTTGTTTCGATGAGGTTGAATTTCTCGGCCATGTTGAATCCAATGCCAGTAAGGGTTTTACCATCCTGCTTCAAAACAAACCGGATGTGTAAATCTTTTACAATTTTTGAATAACCGGTATCTGTAACATTGTTGGCAATAAAAACAGGCCGCATGTTATCCGGTCCAAATGGTTCCATCTGGCAAAGTATTTTATAGAATGCCGTACTGATAGCGGTAAATGAAATGGAGCTATCAATTACGATCTCCGGTATTAATAAATGATCTGGTATTGTAGCTGCTACAGCCTCTTCAAATTTCCTTGAAAATGCTTCCACATTGGCGGGAAGCATAGATAGACCGGCGGCTGCAAAGTGTCCACCATATCCCAATAAATATTCCCGGCATGCGTGTATAGCTTCATACAAATTAAAACCGACAACACTTCTTGCACTTCCCGAAACAATGTCGCCGCTTCGGGTAAGTACTACAGTAGGACGATAATATTTTTCCGTTAGGCGGCTTGCAACAATTCCTACTACCCCCTTATGCCAATGTTCTTTATAAACAACGGTTGATTTTCTTTTTATCAGTACTTCATCGCCTTCAATTACCGCCAATGCTTGTTCGGTGATACTGCTGTCTGCCTCTTTACGATCGCTGTTGTCACTATGTAGCATTTCTGCTATTTCAAAAGCTCTGGAAGCATCTTTTTCAATAAACAGTTGCACGGCTTTTTTTGCATCATCCATTCGTCCTGCAGCATTCACACGGGGTGCAATTACAAAAACTACATTGTTTATATTTAGTTCCTTTTGAATGCCTCCCAACTTTATCAATGCTTTTATTCCCAGGGCAGGATTAGTGTTAATTTGTTGTAGTCCATGATAAGCAAGTATCCTGTTCTCACCAGTCATTGGTACAATATCGGCAGCGATTGCTGTTGCTAAAAGGTCCAGGTAACAAAAATAAAAAGCTTCGTCGATACTGAAATGTTGTGCCAGCGCAGTGATTAATTTAAATCCAACTCCACATCCGCATAGTTCCTTGTAAGGGTAATTACAACCAGGCTGCTTTGGATTAAGAATAGCGATTGCATTGGGTAATACTTCATCTGGAAGATGATGGTCGCAAACAATAAAATCAATTCCAAGTGATGTTGCATATTCAACCAACTCAACTGACTTAATTCCGCAATCGAGAGAAATGATTAGTTTGAAATTGTTTTCAGCGGCGAAATCAATACCAGCCTTACTTACACCATAACCCTCTCTATAGCGGTGAGGGATATAATAATCCAGCATGCTGCTATTATAAATTTTGCATAGAAACTGGTACATACAGGCGACCGAAGTCGTTCCATCCACGTCGTAATCTCCAAAAACCAAAATTTTTTCGGTGGAATCAAAGGCAATTAAAATTCGTTCTACAGCCTTGTTCATGTCTTTCATTAAAAAAGGATCATGCAATTCAGAAAGCTGGGGTCGAAAGAAAGATTTTGCTTTTTCAAAATCATCAATTCCTCTTTGCACCAACATTTTGCAAATCGTACGATTTACTTTAAGTACATCATGCAATGCTGTTATTTTATCAGGATCGGCTGTTATTATATTCCAGCGTTTATTCATGAAGTTAAAAATTAATGAACTATAATTTTACCAAATCGATGCTATTTGAAGAATTAATATTTCCTATCGGTGGTGTACCTTACCAGGTCCTCTAAAGCACGTCTTACCTCATTGTCAGGAAATTCGTGTAAAATTGTCAACGCATCGTTTCTGTAATTATTCATTTTATCCGCAGCATAGGTAATGCCACCAGCTTCAACGACTGTATCAATTACCAGCTTAACTTTTGCCTGGTCTTTATTTTCGTTTTTTATAATGTAGATAAGCTTTCTTCTTGTAGCGGAATCAATATTGTTAAGCGTATAAATTAGCGGAAGGGTTAATTTTTTTTCTTTGATGTCATTGCCGGTAGGTTTGCCAATATCCTCCTTGCCATAATCAAAAAGGTCATCTTTTATTTGGAATGCAATACCCACTTTTTCGCCGAATAGCTTCATTTTCTCGGTTGCAATCTTGTCCTTACTCGTACTCCATGCACCAACTGCGCAGGCAGAAGATAATAATGATGCAGTTTTATTTCGGATTATTTCAAAGTAGATATCTTCTTTTAAGTTGAGGTTGCGGGCTTTTTCAATTTGCATTAATTCGCCTTCACTCATTTGTTTTACAGCTTCCGATAAAATACGTAGATGTTCAAAATCATCATTGGAAGTAGATAATAAAAGGCCTTTCGACAATAGATAGTCGCCCACTAAAACTGCAATTTTATTTTTCCAGATGGCATTAATCGAGAAAAAGCCTCTTCTTTCCAATGACTCATCAACCACATCATCATGAACTAAAGTTGCAGTATGTAAAATTTCTACAAGAGCGGCGGCACGGTAGGTACTTTCGTTTATTGGAGCCTGCAACTTTGCACTTAGGAAAACAAACATCGGCCTGAGTTGCTTGCCTTTCCGTTTAATGATATATTTCATGATCCTGTCAAGCAGTGGAGTCTGACTTTTTACAGCATCAGTAAACTTTTTTTCAAAAGTTTTTAATTCTTCGCCAATAATATTATTTACAAAATCCATTCGCAAAAAAAAGCAATATACAGCAGTATCCAACAGCTTTAAAGTATTTATTTTAAAAAAAAACTGATTTGAATTGAAATTAATAAAGAACTATTTTTCTCATTTGCAGCTATTAGTACACGTTACCTGTCTTACAATTGCCTTATTTATTGATATTCATAGTAGTGATACCATAAATTATTCACAAAAAAAGTTTGGTTTTTAATTACTAAACGATAAATTTGCATATAAATCAACCCGTAAATTCAGAAATTTAATAATCATTAGTTATGGCAAGTAAAAAGTACAAATTAATTTTAGGGTTATTGACCCTAATGACAACCACAGCATTTGCCCAAATGGGTGGAAGCTATAGTATTTACGATTCCTCTGTAATATCTGCAAAGCAGATGCCTCAACAGAACGAGTTCTGGAATAACACCTACAATTTCCCGGCAAAGCCACGCAACATGTGGGAAATTGGTGCTTCTATCGGATCTATTGCCATAAGTGGCGATATACCAGCAAGAATCCCAAGTTTGGGTTTTGAAGCACATGTTAGAAAAGCAATGGGTTATGTATTTTCATTGAGATTGCAGTATGTAAATGGAAATGCAAAAGGAATGAACTGGAATCAATCAATTAACTATCAAAAAAATCCAGCATGGCTGAGAACAGGTAATGTTGCTTATCCTGGAAATTTGTCCGGAACTGGTTATAATCCTGTGATAAGGACAGGAACAGGAGATTTAGCTACTCTGAACGGAGGAGCTCTCAACCCGATTTTTCAAAATTACAAAACGAATGTTCAAGACCTGTCCCTGCAAGGAATTATTACTTTAAACAATGTACGTTTCCACAAGCAAAAGACAGGATTTTTGTTTTATGGTGGAGCTGGTGTAGGCTTCACGCTATATAACACAATGGTCAATGCGTTAAATGCTAGCGGCGGTACATATGCATCCGTATTTGCTAGTCAGGTGTCTGCATCTGGTGTTTATAAAAATAGAAAAGATGTACTGAAAGCTTTAAAAGATAATATGGATAATACCTATGAAACTCCTGCTCAAAACGAAGGAACCCGTCGTCCAAAAATGGGGAAAAATACATTGAAGCCTTCTGGAACTGTTTTAGCGGGCATAGCATTTAAGCTAAGCAATAGAATTAATATAGCTTTAGAGGATCGTCATTCTTTTGTGAAAACAGACTTGATGGATGGTTCACAATGGCAGGAGTCTGCTGTTGGAGATGCGGTTCAAACCCGTGACTTTGATTCATGGAATTTTCTTTCTCTCGGAGTTAATTTTAACTTAGGTGCAAAATCTGTTCAACCATTGTGGTGGGTAAATCCTTTGGATTATGCCTACAGTGAATTGAACAATCCAAAGCACATGAAATTACCTAAACCGATTTTTGATGATACAGATGGTGATGGTGTTACCGATCAATTAGATAGAGAGCCAAATACGCCAGCGGGTGCTCCGGTTGATTCTCATGGTGTAACTAAAGATACTGATGGAGATGGTGTTCCTGATTTCAAGGATAAGCAATTAATCACTCCTACGGAATGTCAACCAGTTGACGCTGATGGTGTTGGTAAATGCCCTGAGCCAGCTTGTTGCACTGAAATCAAAGATTTAATGGCAAAGACAGTAGTCTCAAATTGTCCCGTTGACTATCCAAGTCTTTCAATGAAGTCTACAAGTTTGAGCAAAGATGCTAAGGCAATGTTAGCTACAGTTGCATCTAAACTAAAAGATAATCCTACTTGTACGATAACCATTACAGCGTATCCAGGCGCTTCGAAAGCTCAACAATCTCTAGCAGATAAAAAATTGGATGCTGTTAAAAATTACATTGTTGAAACACTTGGTGTTAGTGGAGATAGAATTATGACTGATAAAAATATTGGTGGTGGTGATGCGAACACTATTGACATAAAATCTAACTAAGTCTTTAATTTTTTGCTTAAAAAGACCTCCCTATCTTGGGAGGTTTTTTTATTAGTATAGTAGTAATGAATTGCATTTTTAAAACAGTCTGGTATTGATAGACCTTTACAAGCGACAGGTAATCTAAGCGTCGATCATAGCGGCTTTGCCATTTTTTGATGTGATTTTGTCTAACTGAAATGCTGCATAATATTGGAAGTGGATGAATTCTGAAAACCTTAACTCCTTCTTTTTGGATGTCTTATAATTTGCCGAGATATTTGAATGAAAATCACTAATTTCGCAATCTTATATGAGATTTTTAAAACTGTCATTAATAGCAATCACATTTGTATTGGGGCTTTCTTCTTGTAATAAGTATAGCAAGATTATGAAGAGTAAGGATGTGGAGTATAAGTTGGGTATGGCTGATAAATTTTTTGAAGAAAAAAAATATCGGCAGGCCCAGCAGTTATACGAGGAACTTTATCCTGTCTTTAAAGGAACCGATAAATTTGAAGAGTTGTATTATAAAGACGCTTATTGTTTTTATTATTTGAAAAACTATCGGGATGCCGAAAACTTTTTCAAAGGATTTTTAGAGGTATTTCCCAATAGTACTAAAGCTGAGGAGGTTGACTTCATGCATGCCCTTTGTTTTTATAAGCAGGTGCCTAAAGTTGATCTTGATCAAACCAATACCTCAAAATCAATTGGGGTGATGCAGTCTTTTATAAATACCCATCCAGGTTCTTCAAGAATACCCGAAGCTACTGCTATCATAGATAAATGTAGGGAACGTTTGGAAATTAAGGAATTGAGAGCAGCAGATCTCTATTTTAAAGTTGGTCAATATAGAGCCGCCGCAATTGCCTATGGTGGGTTATTGAATAACCACCCTGAATCAAAATCCGGTGATCGGTATAAGTTAAATACAATCAAGTCTTTTTATAGATTTGCTAAACTAAGCGTACTTGAAAAACAATCTGAGCGGTTTGAAAAGGTTGTAAGCGAGTTTCAGGATTTTGTAGATCGCTTTCCTGAAAGTGCATTACTGGATGAGGCCAGAGAAATAAGTAATTTAAGTCAAAATAATATTAAAGAAATACAAAATGAGCAAATTAAGACGACAACTAAGCTCTAGTACGAGCAGTGTGGTAGAGCCAAAAAGTCTCTTTGATTTAAAAGAGAAAACTGGTAATTTGTATGAATCTATTGCGATTATCGCAAAAAGAGCTAACCAAATTAACATTACTATTAGAGAAGAGTTGCATAATAAGTTAGAGGAATTTGCAAGTCATACTGATAGCCTGGAGGAAATTCATGAGAATAAAGAGCAAATTGAAATCTCTAAAGCTTATGAGCGTATGCCCAATCCAGCACTCTTGGCCTCCCAGGAGTTTATTGAGGATAAAATTTATTTCCGCAAGAATGAAGAGGATCTTTTCAGTTAGTTCGTTTCGTAGGAATCATTAGCAATTAATTTCATTCAGATGTTATATTTTTAACGGCGGTTTTATCCGTCGTTTTTTATGTTGAAAGGAAAAAAAATATTATTAGGAGTTACCGCAAGTATCGCAGCATACAAGATTGCAATACTGACAAGACTATTGATAAAATCAGGTGCAGAAGTGAAGGTAATTATGACCCCGGCATCTAAGGAATTTATTTCACCCTTAACTCTTTCAACACTTTCTAAAAATCCAGTTATTTCGGATCTTGCAAACAACGACGCCTGGTCTAACCATGTAATCCTTGGGAGATGGGCTGATATAATGCTTATAGCCCCTCTTAGTTGTAATACACTTGCTAAGATGGCTGCTGGCATATGCGATAACCTATTACTGGCGGTATATCTTTCATCAACTTGTAAAGTAGCTGTGGCTCCTGCAATGGACGAAGATATGTGGTTACACCGCTCAACTAAAAGGAACCTTTCACAAATTGAGTCTTATGGTAATCTGATTTTACCAGTTGAGTCCGGAGAATTGGCAAGTGGCTTAGTCGGGGAGGGAAGGATGGCAGAACCTGAGTCTATTTTAGGTTGGTTGAATATTTTTTTCAATAGTGATTTACCCTTTAAAGGTAAGCGTGCATTGGTAACTGCTGGCCCTACCTATGAACAAATTGATCCAGTGAGGTTTATTGGAAACCATTCATCTGGTAAAATGGGCATTGCAATCGCCCATGAATTGAAAAGTAAAGGTGCTGAAGTAACTTTAGTCATTGGTCCAACAGGATTGCCTTTACCTGACTTCGACCACGTCATACATGTGAAGACCGCATCTGAAATGTTTGAGGCCTGTGTATCTATCTTTAAGCAGGCTGACATAACTGTCATGAGTGCCGCTGTTGCTGATTATACTCCGGTAAATATTGAACTGGAGAAAATTAAAAAATCAACAGAAGACCTATCGATCGTTTTTAAAAAGACAAAAGATATATTGAAGCATTTGGGAACAATTAAAACCAACAATCAACTACTAATAGGATTTGCATTGGAGACCAATAACGAAGAAGTACATGCTAAAAAGAAGTTGGTGGAAAAAAATGCAGATATGATTGTGCTAAATTCCTTGAACGATGAGGGTGCAGGTTTTGGTTTTGACACGAATAGAATAACGATTTTTGACCGAAAAGGCAACACGCAGTCTTTTGATACCAAGTCAAAAGAAGCTGTGGCAAAGGATATTGTTAACGCCATCATTCAATTGTACAATGAAAATTAGGTTCAAATTGTTAGTATTTTCTTTGCTAGTGCTGAATTCTTTATCGGCACAGGAATTAAATGCCAGGGTAACAGTTAACAGTAGCCGAATTGGCCCAACTGTTAATAAGAACGTTTTTCAGACCCTGCAGACAGCTTTAAACACCTTCTTAAATAATCGAAAATGGACGAAAGATGTTTTTGTTGTGAATGAAAAAATTGATTGCAGCTTTTTTTTAAATCTGCAACCAACAAATGATGTCAATGTCTACACGGCATCTTTGACTATTCAAGCGGCACGTCCCGTTTTAAATACCTCCTATTTATGCCCGCTGATTAATTTTCAGGATGAGGATGTTAATTTTAAGTACATAGAGTTTCAACAACTTGAATTCAATGAAAACAGGGTGGCGGGTACAGACCCATTGGCCTCCAACCTTACTGCTTTATTTGCCTACTATGCAAACATCATCATTGCCTTTAATTACGACTCGTTTTCACCCCGTGGCGGTGATATTTATTTTTTAAAGGCTCAAAATATTGTAAACAATGCACCAGAGGCAAGAGGAATCGCCGGATGGAAGGCTTTTGATGGAAAGAGAAACCGATATTGGCTGGTAGAAAATATGATGAATAGCAGGTACACAATTATACATGATATTTATTACGCCTATTACCGGCAGGCTATGGATAAAATGTATGAGGACGAAACTACAGCAAGGGTTGAAATGTTAAACGTTATCAACCTGCTTAGTAATTTCAACGCAGACAATCAAAATACAATGATAATCCAGTTTTTTTTTCAGGGTAAGTCAAATGAATTAATAAAGATCTTTTCCAAGGCACCTCAGCAGGATAAATTAAGGGCTTCGGATCTTTTACAAAAACTGGATATAACCAATGCAATCAGATATAAAGAAGAATTAAAATAATGAAAGGAGTATTCTGTACGATATTGTTGTTTTGTATATTGGGTTGTTCAAATAATAAAAGCAAAAGTTCAGGGATTCTCCCCAAGGAAAAAATGCAGGCAGTTATGTGGGATATTATCGGTGCAGATGTATTTAGCGAACAGTTTATTAAGAAAGACTCGGTAAAAAATCCCTCAATGGAAAATATGCAGTTGCAAAACAAAATTTTCGCAATCCATAAAATCACTAAAGTTGATTTTTACAAGAGCTATGATTACTATATTGCTCATGCTGATCAAATGAAGATTATACTAGACAGCATTACCGCAAAAGCCGAAAGGGACCGGTCGAAAATGCTGGAAAAACAATATAATAAGAAAACTGAATAGGCTCAATTGGATTGTTGTACTCAAATAGTTTGTAAACGCAATTTTAATCTTCCTTTTCTAAAAAATCCAGATATAGTTTTTTTACATCATCGATCAACCGCTGCTTTGAATATTTATTTATAACGGAATTGTAACCCTTATTTCCCATCACGTTACGCAGGTCTTTGTTTTCTATTAAAACACTTAGATAGTTGGCGAATGATTCAACATCATCTACAGCAGTTATAAAGCCATTTTCCCCATGTGTTATTACATCTCTTACGCCTCCCACATCAGTAGAAACAACAGGCTTAAAGGCCGCTTGTGCTTCAATCAAAGAAACAGGAGTACCCTCATTATAGGAAGTTAGTACTACGATATCCAGTCCGCCTAAAACCTGGTCAATTTCAGTTTCCCAGGATGTTACAACAATATCTGTGATGCTTTTAGGATTAGTTACAAAATACGAATAGCTTAAACCCATTTCCAACGATTTTTTTTCAACCAAAGGGACAGATTCGCCATCTCCAATAACCGCAAATCTAATACCAGTGCCATACTTTTTTTTAATGATGGAGGCTACTTCAACAAACATTTTGTGGTTTTTAATTGGCACAACTCTACCAATAATTCCAATGATGATTTCATTGGAATCGAATCCGTATTTCTCTCTGAAAAGGACTCTTTTTTTGCTTTGATTTTTTGAGTATTTTTCCAGACTAAAGCCTAAAGGAATGGTGAATATTTTTTCTGCCGGAGCTATTTTATAAACCTCCAATAACTCCTTTCTTTGTAAATCACTTATTGCGATGATCGCATTTGTTTTCTTAGCCAAATATCTTTCAAACAACACAATGAGTGATGAAACTGCTTTATTAAAATAGGAGTGAAAAACATGGCCGTGAAAAGTATGTACAATTAATTTTACATTACAGGCACTGGCTGCCAACCTGCCAATCGCCCCTGATTTGGAAGCGTGGGTATGTACAATATCAGGATTGTACTCTTTTATAATCTTCTTAATTCTAAAGTATGCTCTTATGTCATTTATAGGCAATATGTTTCTTCGCATTTCAACAATTTCTACCAGCGTAACTCCTAACTGTTCAGCTATATAACCGGCATCTTTTTCATGAGGATCCTTCTTGCCAACAATTAACTTAGTCTCAAATTCAGGCTTTAAGTTTGTAGACAGAAGTGTAACATTTAACGAAGGTCCTCCAATTATAAGCCTATTATGTATTCTAAGTATTTTGTACATATAAAGACGTAAATATAGTCAATGAAAAATAATATTTATTTAGGACTCTATTTTATATTTTAATTCTTTTTGGATAAACAGCCTATTTAAAGCTAGATTCCAGCGACGCTTAGTGATTTTTATTGTTTTTTGATGCTTTAAAAAAGTATTGAAATCTTTACTTGCTATGTATTTATATAAAATTTTTTATGTATCAGGAACATTGTTAATTAATGTAATTTGCTGATTCATTTTTTAAAATAAATATTCTCCATGAATAAAGTTTTTAATAATGCCAATGATGCAATAGCAGACGTTGCGGATGGAGCCATTTTAATGTTGGGAGGGTTTGGATTGTGTGGCATTCCGGAAAACTGCATCAGCGCTCTTGTAAAGTCGGGTATAAAAAATCTCACCTGCATTTCCAATAATGCGGGTGTAGATGACTTTGGTATAGGATTATTGCTACAGCAGCGGCAGGTAAAAAAGATGATTTCATCCTATGTTGGCGAGAACGCAGAGTTTGAGCGACAATTACTGTGCGGCGAGTTGGAAGTGGAATTGATACCACAAGGCACTTTGGCTACAAGATGCATGGCAGCCGGTTATGGTATGCCTGCAATTTTTACACCTGCCGGCGTTGGTACTGAAGTTGCAATTGGTAAAGAGATCCGAGTATTTAATAATAAAAGCTATTTATTGGAACTTGCATTTGATGCGGATTATGCAATTGTAAAGGCATGGAAAGGAGATACTGATGGAAACCTTGTCTACCGGGAAACAGCCAGAAATTTTAATCCATTGATGGCCATGGCGGGTAAAATTACAATTGCAGAGGTAGAAGAATTGTTGCCTCCAGGCCAATTAAATCCTGATCACATTCATACCCCCGGAATTTACGTACACAGAATATTTAAAGGAACCAATTATGAAAAAAGAATAGAACAACGAACCGTTAGGAAAATAGTTGATTTGTAAATTAGAAGGGAAGATTTTTTAATTCAGCAAACCAGATAAATTTGTTTGCTATGTTATTGTTAAGTAAATGATTTTTTTAAGCATGTCTCTAAATTGTGTCAATGTTAGATAAGAACCAGATCGCACGGCGCCTTGCAAAAGAACTAAAAGATGGATACTATGTAAATCTAGGTATCGGTATTCCTACGTTGGTTGCCAATTATATTCCCATTGGATTAAATGTAGTGTTGCAAAGCGAAAATGGATTATTGGGTATGGGACCATTTCCTGTAGAAGGCGAAGAAGACCCCGACCTGATCAATGCCGGAAAGCAAACCATTACTACGATACCTGGTTCTGCATTTTTTGATAGTGCTATGAGCTTTGGAATGATCCGGGCTGGTAAGGTAGACTTAACGATATTGGGCGCAATGGAAGTAAGCGAGCAGGGCGATATAGCCAACTGGAAAATTCCTGGCAAAATGGTAAAAGGGATGGGTGGGGCGATGGACCTGGTGGCCAGTGCAAAAAATATTATTGTAGCCATGATGCATACTAACCCAAAAGGGGAATCGAAATTATTACCTGTATGCCAACTTCCGCTAACAGGTGTTGGTTGTGTAAAAAAAGTTGTTACCGAGCTGGCCGTGCTTGATATCATGAAAGATGGATTTAAACTGCTGGAAAGAGCCCCGGGCGTGAGTATTGATGAAATTATTGCAAAAACTGCCGGTAGAATTATAGTTGAAGGCAATATACCAGAAATGGATATCTAATGCTGCTTGTTAAAGATATTTTCGAACTTCCTTTACTGCATGTCAAAAAAATAGTACCGTTAAAAGCGGGGGCATTTAACTTTGTAATCATGGTACTTTTTTCTACAAATCTCATTTTAATTTAACAGTACTATCTTGCAACTCATAAATTGTAATCAATGAAATATCTTCCTTTAAATGCCAATTTGTTTATTCAAAATCGTAAACGCTTTATCGAAAAAATGGATAAACAATCCATTGCTATCTTTAACAGCAACGATGAATTACCTACTAATGCGGATCAGTTACACCGGTTTAAACAAAACTCCGATTTGATCTGGTTAACCGGTATTGAACAGGAGGATTCCATGCTGGTTTTATGTCCGGATAACCCCGATCCTAAATATAGAGAGGTGCTGGTATTGGTTCGCCCCAATGAAATAAAAGAAAAATGGGATGGGCATCGGTTACGGGCTAATGAAGCAACCGCTATTTCCGGAATCAAAACAATTGTATGGCTTGATGCATTGGATAGTTTGCTGCAACCGTGGATTCATTGGGCGGATACGATTTACTTAAATACCAACGAAAATGATCGAAAGGCAAACCTCGTTCCAGTAAGGGATTATCGTTTTGCAGAAATGATGCGGATGCGTTATCCGTTGCACAACTATAAACGAAGCGCTAAAATTTTAAAGGAATTGCGTGCAATAAAAACAGGACTTGAAATTGAGATAATGCAGCAAGCAATCGATATTACCGAGGTTACATTCCGGGGATTATTGCGGTTTATTAAACCCGGTGTAAATGAATATGAAATCGAAGCAGAGATATACCATTCGTTTTTAAGCAATCGGGCTACCGGTCCGGCTTATGGCTCCATCATTGCAAGTGGCGATCATGCAAGAACATTGCATTATGTGGAAAATAACCAGGAGTGTAAGGATGGCGAATTAATATTGATGGATTTTGGTGCCGAGTATGGAAATTACTGCGCCGACCTCACCAGAACTGTACCCGTAAATGGTAAATTTACCAAGCGGCAAAAGGAAGTTTACAACGCCTGTTTGCATTTGCATCATTATGCTGCATCCATTTTAAAGCCAGGCATTAGTATCATCAATTACACTGAGAAAGTAGGCAACGAAGCAAACATAATTTTTCAAAAGATTGGGCTGCTAAATAAATCCGATGTTAAGAATGAAGATCCCGAAAACAAGGCTTACCGCAAATATTTATATCATGGAATTTCACACCATTTGGGAATAGATGTACATGATTTGGGTACCAGAACAGCGCCCATTAAGGCAGGAATGGTATTTACAATTGAGCCGGGTATTTACATTGAAGAAGAAAAAATGGGTATTCGCATTGAAAACAATTTTTGGATAACACGCAATGGGAATAAGGATCTAATGAGAAATATTCCCATCACTGTTGAAGAAATTGAGACTTTGATGAAACGTTAAGCAAAGGTTACGCATCTCTTATTTTGCATTCATTATTAAATAATCAGTTTAATGTTGCGAATCAATAATACTGGACATTTCCGCTTTCAATGTTTTTGAATTTAGTGATAGAATAAGCCCGGCTTTAAAGTACCTGCTTAACTTTTAGAAGGTTAGCGTTCATAGCTTTCGGTGCTCAAACATTTTTTCTTTGTGGTGCTTTTACCAAACAGTAGGTATTTGTTTTAAGAGAAATACTTTCAGGATAAAAAAGCTATAAAAATAATTCAGGTTTCGATTAAATGATAGACCTTGTATTTTAAAATTTCAATAAACCAATAACGGCCTTACAACTGGCAGTTTTCTGTAGTTGTGTTAGGCTTTTTCATTATGAAACAAATACCTAATATTTTTACCCTGCTCAATCTTTTTTTTGGATGTATTGCAATCGTATTTGCATTGCAAACTGAAAGTGTCATCCTTTATACCAATGATGATTTTACAAGCAGTTTCAATATACCAGAAAAGCTTTCCTACGCCGCAATTTTCATATTTGTGTCTGCTATCGTAGATTTTTTTGATGGTTTTGTTGCAAGAGTGTTTAATGTTTCATCTGAAATGGGAAAGCAACTGGACTCATTGGCAGATGTTGTAAGTTTTGGCGTAGCCCCGGGTGTAATATTATACCAACTGTTGCGCATCAGTTTAATACGGGAAGAAAATGGATTGGATGCCTCTATGCTTTGGTTATTGCCGGCATTCATTTTAAGTTGTGCATCGGCTTACCGGTTGGCTAAATTCAACCTGGATCCAACACAGTCTCATGGGTTCAAAGGCGTTCCGACACCCGCAGTTGGCCTGTTGGTAGCTTCCTTTCCTTTGATGTTGCATTATGGCGGAGGGTTGGTTAATATCAACCAATGGCTGATCAACAAATGGGTATTGTATTCGTTGATCATTATCTTGAGCTGGCTGATGGTGAGCAATTTGCCACTGATGGCCATGAAGTTCAAAGACTATACACTGAAAAACAATTTACCCAAGGTTGTTTTACTTACAATTGGTTTGATCGCTATCCTGCTTTTAAAATGGCTTTCAATTCCGGTTATTTTCATTGCCTACATTATTTTATCTTTGCTCTTCAAAAACAAAACAACAACATGATCTTCACTGCACAGGTAAAAGTAATGCCGTTAAAAGAACTGCTGGATCCACAAGGTAAAGCTGTATTAGGGGGCTTTCAAAATTTAGGTTTAAGCACTATACAAGATGTAAGAATCGGGAAAAATATTAGCCTGCAAATAGAAGCGGATACAGTAGAATCCGCCGAGCAAATTGCACAGGAAGCAGCCCGGAAATTATTGGCAAATCCTGTGATGGAAATGTTCGAAATAACCATTCATTGATTAGCTAATTCAATAATATGCTAATTCGCTAATTCAGAACAATTCAATTTTATTAGCAAATTAGCATATTAGCACATTATCACATTAGCAGAGTATGTCATTATTCTTAGTTCCCACTCCAATCGGCAACCTGGCAGATATTACTTTCCGGGCAATTGATATTTTGAAATCGGTGGATTTGATTTTGGCGGAAGATACCCGAACATCTTCTGTATTATTGCAACATTACCAGATTCAAAAGCCGATCACGCCTTATCACCAGCACAACGAACATAAAATAATTCATCATTTGGTAGAGCAGATGCAAGGCGGTAAAACGATGGCATTGCTTACAGACGCAGGAACACCGGGCGTCAGCGATCCTGCATTTTTGCTGGTAAGAGAATGCGTTAAAAACGATATCAGGGTAGAATGTCTTCCGGGTGCCACTGCATTTGTGCCTGCACTGGTCAATAGCGGATTGCCTATGAACAGCTTTTGCTTTGAAGGATTTCTTCCCTTAAAAAAGGGCCGTCAGACTTTTTTTAAACGAATGGCGGTAGAAGAAAGAACCATGGTTTTTTATGAAAGCCCAATGCGCCTGGTAAAAACGCTCAAAAATTTTATTGAATATTTCGGCGCAGAAAGACAATGCTGTGTAAGCAGGGAACTGACCAAAAAATTTGAAGAAAATAAAAGGGGCAGCTTGCAGGACGTGCATGATCATTTTGATGCAAAGCCAGTAAAAGGCGAAATAGTAATTGTAGTGGAAGGGAAAAATGATTAAGCAGAGAGTTGAAACTTTTTTAAAACCCCTGTAATGCTGCGAAAGTTTTAACAACCAGACAACCAGATAAAAATCTCAATTAAAGTAACTGTTTAATGCCGGTATAACAGGCTCCAGATTTTGTTTTCCGGATTAGAATCAGGATTTATTTTTAAAGTACTTTGGCTCTTTAACGTTTAGTTTCAAATCTCTTTCCAGAATTTTGTCCATCTTAAATTTATAAAATGAATAAACTAATCTTTGTATTTGTTTCTTTGGTAATACTTAGTATGTCATCAATTGCCCAACCTAACCGCTGGCAGCAAAAGGTTAAATACACAATGAATATTGATATGGATGTTCAAACAAACAGGTTTACCGGAAAGCAAAAATTGGCGTACACCAATAACTCACCGGATGCGCTGAAAAAAGTTTTTTATCATTTATTTTTCAATGCATTTCAGCCCAACAGCAATATGGATGTGCGGAGCCGGGAGTTGGGGAAAATTCTGATAAACGGCAAGCCAGACTGGGACACCAGGGTGGAGGACAGGATCAGTAAATTAAAAGAAGATGAGATCGGTTATCAAAAAATCATCTCTCTGAAAATGAATGGTGTTCCACAACCTTTTAAGTATCATGAAACGATTCTGGAAGTTAATCTTACACAGGCAATTGCACCTAAAACAAAAGTTGTGTTTGATATGGAATTTGAGGCACAGGTGCCTTTGCAGGTTCGCCGGAGCGGCAGAGATAATCCTACTACAGGCGTGCGTTTTAGTATGAGTCAGTGGTATCCAAAACTTTGTGAATATGATTATGAAGGATGGCATCCAACACCGTATGTAGCCCGTGAATTTTACGGCGTATGGGGCGATTTTGATGTTACGATTGCCATCGATAAAATATACAAATTGGGCGGAACCGGTGTTTTGGTAAATGCTGCTGAAATTGGCTGGGGATATGATAAACCAGGGACTGAATTGAAGCTAATAACAAAGGCTAAACGCTCCTGGCATTTTGTAGGAAATAATGTGCATGATTTTATGTGGGCTGCTGATCCTGATTATGTTCATCTGGTAAGGAAAATGCCCAATGGCGGACCAACTTTAAACGTAATTTATAATTATCGGGAAAAGGATGCAAAAAATGATACGGCATGGAATAGAGTTGCAGATGCAGCAGTATTGGTGTTACCTTTTATAGAGGAAAAGTTTGGTAAATATCCTTATCCCCAATATTCATTTATCCAGGGTGGAGACGGAGGAATGGAATACCCAATGGCAACCTTGTTAAGTGGCCCAAGTTTGGGAACCGTCTTTCATGAGTGGATGCACAGTTGGTACCAGATGATGCTGGGCACCAATGAAAGCCTGTATGGCTGGATGGACGAAGGCTTTACCGAATTTGCTACAGACCAGGTAGAAGCCTATTACCGGGAGAAATTTATAAAAGTGAAATATAGTGATAACACAGCTTACATGAAGACGTTGGATTCGCTTGCTGCCTTATTGCCTTCAGAACACTTTGGTAGTTATCAATCTTATTATTTTATAGCAAAAAGTGGTTTGGAAGAGCCACTTACTACACACGCTGATCATTTTGAAACCAATGCAGCCTATAGCATTGCTTCTTACTCAAAGGGCCTTGTATTTATGGAACAGCTTGGGTACATTGTAGGCGCAAAAATGCGGGATAAAATATTATTGGAATATTATAAACAATGGCGTTTTAAACATCCTAATTCCAATGACTTCATAAAACTTGCAGAAGACGTGAGCGGCATCAAATTAGACTGGTATAAAGAGTACTGGTGTAACACTACCAAAACTATTGATTACGGGATAGATAGTTTGTGGGAGGAAGGAGGCGTATCAAAAATCCGTTTGCTTAGAAAGGGTAAAATGCCAATGCCTGTTGATTTACAGCTTACATTCAAGGATGGCTCCACAGAGATGCACTACATTCCACTTAACCTGATGTATGATTCAAAGGCACCGGAGAATAAGGATGAAAAAAGAGAAGTGCATGAAGCCTGGAGATGGACGCACCCTACATATATTGTAGAATTTAAAAAGCGACTAACCGATTTGAAAAAAGTAGAAATAGATCCCACAAAACGTTTGGCTGATATTGACCAGCGCAACAACCTGTTGCAAATTAATTGGTAATGTATGTATCATCTTGAATAAGACGAATGTTAGCACTTGTTTTTTACCAACAAGAGAGGTAAGTTTTGCAATCTTTTGATCAACCTGTCTCTTTATTTTAAAAAGAAAATGGGGCTAATAATTTATGGAAATAACAATAAGACGTGCAACACTGGCGGATGCTTTTTCGCTTTCAGCCATAGCCAGCCAAACCTTTTACGATACTTTTAAAGGTACCTGCACAGAACAGGACATGCAATCGTTTCTGGAAGAATATTTTAATTTAAAACTGGTGCAGGCTGAGCTATCCAACGAGCATGATTTTTATTATCTGGCAGAATCGGCAGGGAATGTAATAGGCTATTTGCGTTTCATGGAGGATTACCGCAACTTGCCTTTAATGAAAGAATGGAAGGCTGTCGAGCTTAAAAGGATTTATGTTTCAAAGGATTTTCATGGTAAAGGAGTTGCACAGCTTTTAATGGATTTTGCAATACAGTATGCGGTAAATAATCAGTACGAAGTTATCTGGCTGGGAGTGTGGGAACATAACCTAAGGGCGCAAAAATTTTACGAAAAATATGGTTTTGTAAACTCGGGCCATACCCATGATTTTCCGATTGGCAGTACTCCTCAAACAGATTTTTGGATGTGGAAATTCTTATAATAAAAGAAAACTTCAGGATAGCCTGAAGTTTTCTTTATTCATTATTTTTTTAACAATCGAATTACCTGCCAAAGAATTTATTAACGGCTTCAATCCGTGTTCCTACGTGTAATTTTTCGTAGATATGGTACACATGTTTTCTAACCGTTTCCGAACTGATGGATAATTGATCTGCAATCTCCTTATATAACAAACCTTTTGAAAGCATTTCCAGTATTTCCTTTTCCCTTCTTGAAAGTAGATCCAATATTCCGTTAGAGGCTGAAGTGACCGTTTTATTTTGAAACGTAGTTACCACCTTTCTGGCAATCTGGCTGCTCATCGGAGCTCCACCTTCATATAATTCTTTAATGGCATCCAGTAATTTGTCTGGGGCAGTCTTTTTTAAAACATACCCACTGGCACCTGCATTTAAAGCCTCAAAAATCTTTTCATCTTCTTCATACACCGTACACATCATAAATAAAATTTCAGGATGCTCCTCTTTCAATATCCTTACTACTTCAATGCCATTAATACCACCCAAATTAATATCCATTAGCACAATCCTTGGTTTAAAATGGGGGATATTGATGAGGGCTTCCTCACCATTCACACAGGACCCTGCCAGTGTATATCCATTCGCCATGTCTATGATCTGCTCAAGCGCATTGCGAATATCATTGTTATCTTCAACTATAGCTACTGAAATATCCATAACGGTAAAGGTGATAAAAAAATAATCAATACGCAATACCCTAAAGTGGGTATATGTCGCCATTCAACAGGTTTTATCTTAAATGGCAACCTGCAACAAAAATTTTTCTTTAAAAAAAGGCTCGTCAAAAATCTTTTCTATTTCCCAAATTCTTGGTTTACAGTTACTCTCAAAAATCTCTTTGGCCAAATCGCCTCCTTTAAGACAGATTAAGCCGCTTGGTTTGCTTCCTTTTTTTAATAGAGGCTTGCTCCACCACCAGAGGTCTTTCAATGGCGCAACAGCCCTTGATACTACCACATCAAACTTTCGGTTCTTGATTTCTTCAGCCCTGCAATGTTGGGTGGTTACGTTTTGTAACCCAATGGCAGCAACTACTTCATTTACAACTTTTAGTTTTTTATTGATACTATCTACCAAATGAAACTGCGTCTCCGGAAAAAAGATAGCCAGTGGAATGCCGGGGAATCCACCACCACTGCCTAAATCCATCACCTGCATATCTGGTGCGAAATCAAATTGTGTAGTAATGGCAAGGGAATGTAGTACATGATGTTCATAAAAATTATCCATATCCTTGCGTGAAATCACATTGATTTTTTCATTCCACTCTGTATACAATTCTTTTAAAGCTGCCAATTGTTGTAGCTGGGTTTCTGTAAAATCCGCAAAATATTTTTGTAGTATTTCCATGGTTTTATTATGGCGTTTTTAAAAACAGTGTTTCTCGCTCATCATTCATCATTTCCATCCGGCTTGTGGCTTTCGGGTTAAAGTGGCAGCAAAGATGAAATAATAAAAAAACATCCAGATGTCAAATAACAAAAAAGAGGGAAATAAATCTTTTTCGTCTAATTTTTTCATTGCCGGGTAAAGAACAAAAGCCTGCACCACGAACCGTAGCCCAAAAACCAGCAAAGCCCATTGCCAGCTAAAATAAATGATAGCCGCAACTAATAATGGAAAAAATAAGAAATGCGACAACGAATAAAGTCCCAGTAAGAACTTATGTAAAGGGCGATAGTATTTGGCGGTACTGTAATGTCTTCTTTTTTGCCTGATCCATTGTTTCCAGGTATTGGGCGGTTCACTCAGCGTAAAAGCTTCCTGGTCAATATTTATTTTTGTATTCGTTTTAGTAGCTGCTGTATTTATAAACAGATCATCATCGCCACTCGAAACATGATTAAATGCCGAAAACCCTTTGTGTCTGAAAAAAATAGTTTTTTTATAACTCAGGTTTCTGCCCACACCCATATAAGGTTTGCCAGCCAGTGCATACGTAAGGTATTGCAAAGCAGTATGAAAAGTTTCCCATCTAACCAGTTGATTGAGCAAGCCGGGCTTTTTATGATAAGGCCCGTATCCCAACACAATTTCGGTGTCATCTCCATAGCTGTCCTGCATTTTATCAATCCAATGTTCACTGGCAGGAACGCAATCCGCATCTGTTAGCAATACGATTTCATGTTTGGCCGCTTTAATACCAATGCTTAAAGGGAATTTTTTACCAGGAATCAACATAGCTTCCTGCTTTAATTCTACAACCTTGAGGTGCCTGAACTTAGGTTCAAATTGCTCCAGTAAATATTTACTGTCATCGTAAGAATTGTCGTTTACTACAATCACTTCATGCGTGGTAGGATATGATTGCACCAATGATCCCGGAAGGTTTTTAGCAAGGTTGGCAGCTTCGTCCCTGGCACAAATGATTACAGAAACCGGGTTGGAATGGGAACTTGTTTTGGTAGCCGGCTTATAAAATGCCAATCGTGAAAAGAAAAAAAGGTAGTAAAAAATTTGAATCAA